>JAZQOZ010000168.1:0-58945 GCA_045628085.1 Oscillospiraceae bacterium
AAGGATGCTTTCCTGTTTCGCCAGGATGAACTGATGACAGAGAACTTCCTGCCATTAGTAAAGACCGTGGACGGGCGATTTGCAGGCAAGATGCTTATATATGAGACCGAGGAAAACAACATTTACTTTGGCACAGGCAAATCCGGTACAGGAAAGTCGTGGGCAATCGCGCAGATACTTTGTATGCTATTGATGCTCGGACATAATGTTGTCGTGTTCGATGTCAGTCGGACCTATACCAGGAAGGAGCTGTATGGAATGTTGCCTCGTGAGGTCGTCGATAAATTGTTCTCCTTTATTTCGGTCGGAGTCGAGCAGAGCCATATCCCGATCGATCTCGGCTTACTGGAAGGCTGCAAAAACCTGTCGGACAAGAAGAACATGATCTACCGCCTGCTGGCTGCTGCGCTCGGCAAGACTGACCCGGATAAAGCCGTTGCTAGTCGAAAGAAGAAGGCTCTGCAGCTCTTCCTTTCCGAATACCTCCGTGACAAAAACGATACCATTGATTTCGTAGATATGCTTTCTGAAATGGAGAAAGACAGTCATATTGATACCGACATCATCGAATCTCTGTTTGATATATTCAGCGAAATTGATGAGATCGGTTGCGATAGAATCAGTTGGGGAAAACTGTTCGAGCGCGAAAACCGCATCCTTGTCATCGACCTCGGCAACGAGGTGAGCGATGATACCCATGTGATGCTTGATATTCTGGCGGCATCACTGTTCAGTTGGCAAATGCAGCACGACAGTAAGTTCCTGTCGATTGCTGTCGATGAGCTTAAGGACCAAAACTTTGCGCCAAACTCCATTTTGCGAAGCATCATAACCGATGGAAGAAGGTTTCACACAGCGCTCATTGGCGCCACACAGGATTACTTCGACCCACAGCATCCCCAGCTTGATGCGATGCGCCAGGCGAATATTCAAAGTTTTTGCCGGCCAGGAAAATCCGAGGATAAAATCGCGCAAAGACTGGGATATACCAACGCGGATGATACAGGCTTCAATAAGTTCAAGCCCGGCGATATCGTCATGGACTTCGACGCATACAGCAAGGAGACCGATGCGAATGAGCCTATCACCCTGCGAGGCAGGGTCGTCAATTTCATCGAAACACCGTTTTATGACCGTTTCCGCAGGGAATACGGAGCAGACTGAAAACAACTGGGCCAGCGCCCTTCTGGGCGCTGCCTTCCTGATAATATCAGAGAAAATAAGGGAGAATGATTACTCCGGCCTATATCGGGCAGAATAATAGTGAAAGGAGCTGGAAAAATGTGGAGATTGATGACAAGCATGATCAGGGCTATATCGCGGTCTGGCTGACCCAGGCGGAGCAGCTTACAATCGACCGGAAAGCGCTGACAAAGCAGCTTCTTGCCGATGCAGGGAACCCCGGAAAGTGCCGCGTGGTGTTCTTCTTATCCGGCTCGGAAAATCTATACGATCAGATTGAGAGGCTGCTGACCGCGAACTTGAAATACTGAAAGGATACGCCGTCTGTTATATGCAGGCGGCGGTTCTTTTTTATTCGCCGGTATCGTGCTTCTGATGCGAATCGTTTTTTTTATCATAGCACGCGCTGACGGAATTGTCAAGCAGATTTTTTTATCTTGAGGAACATATTTCCCAGTCCCTATGGCTTGACAATCTCGAAAATCTATGGTACAATATCACCAATGAATGCATAATAGTGCAGATAACATTGTATGAAAGGAGACCAACATGAGCGACCACCTGCATATTGCCGGCTACTGCCGTATCTCGGTTGACGATGAACTGGACCGTGACAGCACATCTATTGAGAATCAGAAAGCGATTATCGCGGATTATGTCACGAAGAAGTTTCCGACGGCAGAGCTGGACTTCTACGAAGACCGCGACCGCTCCGGCTATACCTTTGAACAGCGAGAGGGCTATCAGGCACTGCGCCGGAAGATGATGCGGCACGAGTACAACATTCTCATCATCAAAGATTTTTCTCGTTTTTCTCGCCGCAACAGCAAGGGTCTGGTTGAACTGGAAGATCTGCGCGATGCCGGAATGCGCATTATTTCGATCGGTGACAGCATCGACTACCCGACCTTTGATGATTGGACAGCGATTCAGTTTCGCTTCCTCATCAATGAAATGCCTGTCACGGATACCTCGAAAAAGGTGCGCTCAGTTGTGAAGCGGCGGCAGGAAGAAGGCCGCTGGATCTGTGCTGTGCCCTACGGATATATCATGACGAACACCAAACAAATGCGCTTTGAAATAGATGAAACGGCAGCAGAAGTTGTACGCGAGATCTTTCGGCTATACAGCGAGGGCTGGGGCTATAAGCGTATTGCAAATTATCTGACCGATCAGCATATCCCTACACCGCGCATGGTGGAAAAGGAACGCCGCGAGGCACGGGGCGAGGAATGTACCCTGCGCGGAAAGCCGGAATGGAGTCTTATCACGGTCAGCGAGATTCTGCGCAATGACTTCTATATCGGCACGCTGCGGCAGGGCAAATACCGCCGCAAAAAGATCAACGGCAGCGACATGAAGCTGCAAGAGACCGATCACCTTGTCTTTGAAGACAATCACGCGCCGATCGTTGATTATAAGCTGTTTGCCGGTGTGCAGGAACAGATCAAGCAGCGCACACGCGCAAACTATCGCGGCATCAAGAAGTATGATAATGTGTATTCGGGCTATCTGCTCTGCGGCGACTGCGGCAGCCCGATGTTCTCGATGAGCCGTGCCGATCTGGCACCGGCATACCGCTGCGGCACTTACCATAGGCGCGGCAGCAAGGCTTGCAGTTCACATCATATCCGGGTTGATATGCTGGATGGTCTGCTGAAAGAATTTATCCGGAAAGTGAAAGAAAATTCCGAAGCGATGCTTGAAAAGTTGCAGGAATCCATTGACCGTGAACGCAAAGAAACATCATCAAGCAAATCTGTTGTCGAAGTGCTGAATCAGCAGATCGAGGATACCCGCGCCGAGATCAAGATGCTTGCACGGCAGCACGTCCGTGACATTGCAAAGCATCCCGAACGTGAGGATATGCTCGAAGAGATCTATACGGAGCAGCTTGATGAACTGACGCTCCGGATCGAGGGCCTGCGCAATCAGATGCAGCTTGCCGCCGATAAACACAATATGATCGTTAACGTCAACCGTACCGCGAAAACAGTCATGGAAGTGTTCGATACGATTCTGAATAAGGAATGCCTGACGAAAGTCGATGTTGATTTCATCATTGAGCGGATCATGGTTTATGAGGATCATATTGACATCAAACTCCGTCCGGACATTGATATGCTGCTGAAAACCGGCACAATGCCGGAACGGAATTATGAGGAAACAGCCGTAAATTTTCGAGATGACATTGGGAAATCCAAAGAAACGTCACAATTTGCCGTTGTTACGACAAGTACCGGCAAAATTCTCAGTGTCAATGTTTTCAGTGACGGGGACCCTCTGGAAATTTACACGAGTCCGGAAGGAGAAGTTGTATTCCGGAAATACTCTGTACTTGGAGAGATGAGTGAAAATGCGGCGCAGGTAGCGGAGATCATGCAGCGGCTTGCAGGCTGCGGCGTTCTGGTATTTGACCGCGATCATGTAGTTGCGGTATCCGGAACGCAGAAAAAGGAATTTGCGGAACGGCGGATATCGCAGGAAATGGAAATGCTGATGGAGAACCGCCGTGCTTATTATGCGGCAGAGCATGACAGCAGTCATCTGCGGCCTGCGGCAGATTTGCAGCGGACAGCGTTTGCAGCGATGCCGATTCTGACGGCAGGCGATGTGACGGGTGCAGTTGCGTTTCTGGATGCAGCAGATAAAAAAACTGTTCCGAGTGAATTACAGCGTTCGCTGATCTCTGCGGCATCGCAGTTTCTCGGCAAGCAGATGGAAATGTGAAAAATACAGCCGCCGGATGCATTTGCAGCCGGCGGCTTGAATGATATTCTGTTGGCGATCAGATCGTGGTGTCACCGGGAAGAATGCCGCCTGTTTCAAAGAACAGTTTGTCGATCGCAAGTGTGCAGCCGGCAAGGAATGCATTTCTTCCGTCAACATCGCTGAAGCGGAGAAGGATCGGATTTTCATTTCCGGTCAGCTTGAGCAGTTCACTGTCGAGTGTGGATTTTGCACGTTCAGAAACGGGGAAGCACTGCAGTGTTGCACAGCGAACATTTCTGCCGGTGCAAAGATTGTAGATCAGTCTTGCGAGATCGGCAAATGCAGGTTCAAGGATCTGTGAAATAGCCGGGTTGCCTGCAATAAATTCATCATGGACCTGTTCCATTGTTATGTTGTCCTGACCGGTTGCAGCTGTTACCTTTGCAAGTACGGCAGCGCGTGTCAGCTCGGCATGAACAGAGCCGTCCGGATATCCTTCACACGGCGTACCGTTCGGGACAATCACGATTCTGTCAACTGTAGAGGTATCAGCAGCGAAACCGCCGACCAGCTCGTTCTCGATCACGGTTGCACAGTGAATTTTCTGACCGTAGACAATCAGATTCTGATTGAATGTTGCAGCATCGGAATAATCAATGCTGGAGAGTGCATAAAGTGTGATGGCGCTTTCTGCAAGGACGGGAAGACTCAGTTCCATTTCCAGCAGATAACAGAGCTTCTCAAAGGAGACTATGCCGTTGGTGTTTTCTGCACGGAACATTTCCCAGCGTGCAGGAACGATTCCGACACCCAGACCGAGTATCTGCTTGTTGCTGAGCGAATGCTTTTTCATCAGCTCACGGCAGCTTGTGACGATAAATTTGACCAGTTCCTCTGCTTTTGCATCATCATTAAATTCGAGAAAGCGGTTGTCGATCGGTGCGCCGGCGAGATCGGAAAGGCCGATGCTGATCTCACGCTCATTGACGACAGCGCCGAGTACATAGCGAAAATCGGGGTTAATGCGGATCATGGTTTTCTTTCTGCCCTTGCGCTTCGGTTCATTGTTATTCTCAACGATCGGACCGTTCATATCCTCAAGAATATTCTGCGCGATCATCTGATTTGTAATGATCGTGACAGCGGCGCGTGTCAGGGAAAGCTGTGCGGCGATATCGACACGCGCAAGCATACCTGCCTGCCGGATCGAAAGCAGGATCTGTTTGCGGTTTCTGCGCTTCAAATCAAGTTTGCTGATGCCTCTCGTATCCATATAGAGTTCCTCACTGTTTCGTATGTATTTTTTTCGTTCGCCGTCTCTGCCCGCAGGGATCGGCGCAGAAATCAACGGCTTTATGATGTTTTCTATACTGTCATTATAATCTTGCAATGTGAATATTCTGTGAAATCCGAGTAAAGATTCTGTAAAAAGCAATATATTAAACTGTATTTTTTTCGGAAAATATGCAGTTTTCGACTTTTTGTTTCAAATTACATCGCCGCTAGCATCCCGTATATTGAAATGCCGATCGGAATCAGATAGAGCGTCAGGAGGATGACTGCTGTTCCGGCTTGCAGCAGAATGACGGCAATACCGGAAGCGATATTGCAGATGCGCGGCGGAATTGTTCTGCGCAGCAGATACAGCAGGAAAGCGGCGGCCGCGGTTATGCCGCAGATCACGGCAGCCGGCAGCATTCCGGGCGTATGGTAGCGCAGTGTGACAGTTCCGCTTCCGGCAGGCAGCCGGACGGCAAGCTGACAGTCATTGACGCGAAAGACATCAGCAGGTTTGCCGTTGATCTCCGCGGAAAAGCCCTCGTCGTATGCGGCTGCAAGAACCATAGTCTGTGCATGGTCAATGTCAAAGTCCGCCGAGTAGACACCTTTTTGATAATGCAGCTCCGTTCCGTTTGTCTGCCGGAGCGCCTCGGAAAGTGCATCTTCCGCGATGCCGAATACGCCGAAGCTCTCGCAGGTGAAATTCTTTCTGACAACGATGCAGACCTCATAATATGTCTGTTCCGGTTCGCCGAGAAAGAGAAAGCCGTTCCTGTTATTCTGCGGATAATCCTTTTCGATCGTTTGTCCGCCGCACAGAACCGTTACTGCGCCGTTCCGTTCGTTATCGAGTTCTGTTCCGGTTTGTGAATACAAATCAAAATAGACCGCCTGTTTATCGGAAACGGGCAGTGAATAGCGAATCTCACCGTGTTTCTCAGGATCGTTCAGTGTGCAGACGGTTTCGCCGCTGCTGTTTTGTGTCAGTGTGACATTATTCAGTAAGGACGGTTCATATTCCGTGAAAATATCCCGTGAACCGGAAAGCTGTTCTGCAAGCGCTTTCTGTACGCCGATACGGCTGCCGTCCGGCAATTCCGCGATTTGTTCCGGTGTCAGGTCTGTATAATGCGCCGCAGGCAATATCATCGTGCTGTGTGCGGCAGTCAGAACGCTGTCTTTCTGGCAGGGCACAGTCCATGACGGGAAATCTGCCGGAATACCAAGCAGATACTGCACATTCCAGAAAGCATCCGAAAGCACGGTGCCGCCTGTTGAGGTAATTTCCATCCAGTAGGAGCTGTAGCCGAAACGCTTGATGCCGTGCAGAAAGTCTTTTCGTGTCAGCGAAGTGTAGTGGGCAAGTGTCGGACAGCCGAGTGCGCCGAGCATATTGGCGTGTGCATATTTCTTCGTCAGACGGAATCTTGCGGTCGGATCGTCCGGATGAACGGCATCTGCTGCCTGAACGGTCTGCGTGAAAAGCGCGTCATCCCTAGCATTGTATCCGATATAACAGTCATATTGCACTGTGAATTCGCATAGAAACAGTGCCGCGAGAAAACCGTTGCAGATACGTGCAGAAAGAATACCGTTCTGCCTGAATATGATGATAAACATATATGCGGCTGTGAGCAGACAGATCGGTATCAGAATACGGAGCAGATTTTCATTGCTGATCCAGAGTGTCTGACTATAGGAATAGAGATGTTCGCGCTGGGTATGGTGCAGGAACAGTTCACACAGAACGACTGCCGTGAAAGTACCGCAGAGAATGATAACAGCCTTTTTTTTCGGAAAGACTGCGGCACTGCCGGCATCATACTGCGCGGAGAATTGTTTTCCGGCAAGCGTCAGCAGCAGCAGGAGCGGGATCATGCCCCAGCGCAGCGGAAATGCCTGATAACTGCCGTTGTGCCACATCGTATTGACCGGATCAAGAAAGACAGCGGCGGTCAGCAGGAGGAAAATAATGCGGTCGCGTTTTCTGGAGGATATACGCGGCGAATCCTTCTGCCAGAGCAGGATCGCTGCACTGAATATGATGCAGGTGCAGCCGAGCAGTGCGACTTTATCATTCAGATGATGAAAGAGACTTGTCTGCATCAGATTTTCCGCGATGCTGATGCCGCGTGCAGACTGTAAGATCTGGATCAGGCAGGGCAGCCAGACGACCGATGCGATGCCTCCGGCGAGCATACCGGACAGGAGAAACCGCAGAGCGACTTTGCCGCGCTGCGATGCCGGTATCGTTGTCCGGACGGATACTGCCATATACAGTACAACAAAAATGATAACCATAAAGCTGATATAAAAGCAGGTTATCATGATCGCGGTCAGTGTCAGCAGAAACGGGAGCGGTGAGGCACGCTTCAGCATTCTGCGCATGGAAAACATCAGCAGCGGCAGCAGTACCATGACATCGAGCCACATCAGATTCTGATAATAGAACAGTCCGTAGCCGGAGCAGCCGTACATGATGCCGAGCAGAACGGCAGTTTCGGCCGGGCATTCGCGGATGCGGCTGCGAAACCAGAAGGATGCCGTTCCGGCAGCGAGCGACAGCTTCAGAAATACGATCAGCGTCACGAGCTGATCGGCAGGAATGTTCGTGATCAGGATGAGCAGTGAGAACGGATTGCTGAGAAAAAAGCAGAATACCGAATAAAAATGCATACCGCCTGCATCCAGCGGCGAAAAGAAGACGGACTCACCGCTTCGGAGCAGTTCCCTGAATTGCAGAAGCAGCGGTACAGCCTGCTGTTCCATATCGCACCAGACGATGCTTTTTGTGCCGCAGGGGAAGATGCCGTAAAACTGATCCATCAGCATAAACAGCAGAAATGTGAGCAGACAGCTCAGCAGAGGAAACCCTGCCGTATTCCATAGACGGCGCGGCAGAGAACGCCTTTCGGAGCGAATCATTGTATCCATAGCATTATCATATCACATTCAAAAAACATAACAGCAGGTCTGTCCGGAAATTCGTTTGCAGTTGTTTTTTCTATGATGCAGCCTGTGACCTGCCGCCTATATCATACCATATTTTTCATGGAATAGCAAGGTGCGGAATATGCCGCTGACGGGAACAAAACGAAATTTCAGAAAAACTTAATTGTTTTGTGCCTTGTTTTTTCATCTTGATTTCGCTATAATGTATTTGTGACAGCATACGTTTCAGCAAGATTTGTTACGAAAGGAGTTTATCAAATGCTGGAAACAAAAAATCTCTGCAAAACATATAAACCGAAAAAAGGGGTTCCGGTTCTGGCGGTCGATCATGTATCACTGCGCTTTCCGGAAAAAGGCATGGTATTTCTGCTTGGAAAATCCGGAAGCGGCAAGTCAACGATGCTGAATCTGCTCGGCGGACTTGATCAGTATGATGACGGTGAGATCATCATAAAGGGTGTTTCCTCAAAGGATTTTTCACAGCAGTATTTTGACAGCTACCGGAATACGTATGTCGGCTTTATTTTTCAGGAATACAATGTTCTGGAAGAATTTACGGTCGGCGCAAATATCGCGCTTGCTCTGGAATTGCAGGGCAAAACAGCCACGGACGAAGAACTGAACAGGATCCTGAAGATCGTTGATCTTGAGGGATTCGGCGACCGCAAGCCGAATGAGCTTTCCGGCGGTCAGAAGCAGCGTGTTGCGATCGCGCGTGCGCTCGTGAAGAATCCGGAGATCATCATGGCGGATGAGCCGACCGGCGCACTGGATTCCAATACCGGCAGACAGGTGCTTGATACGCTCAAAAATCTCTCTGCGGATAAGCTCGTTATTATTGTATCGCATGACCGCGAATATGCCGAGCAGTATGCAGACCGCATCATCGAGCTTGCGGACGGCAAAGTGATCCGTGATGTTGAAGCGAAGAATGACGGCGCGGATGCTGCGGAAAAATCACTCGTCTACCGCGCATCATCCATTGAGATTCCGGCAGACTATCATCTGACCGAGGAAGACCGTCAGCAGATCAATGCCTATCTCGATCAGCTCCGGACGGGCGCATCCATCATGCTGCCGAGCAAGGCACAGAAATTCTGCGATACCGATACGGAAGCGATCCCGGTGCAGGACGGTTCCGGCTTCAATCTGATCAAATCCAAACTGCCGCTGAAAAGTGCATTCAAGATCGGATGCAGCAGCCTGAAGCATAAAAAGTTCCGTCTGGTCATGACGATCTTACTTTCAGTCACGGCATTTACGCTGTTCTCGCTTGTGGACACATTCAGCTCTTATGACCATATCTGCGCCTGTACGGATTCGCTGCTTGACAGCGATGTGAGCTATGTATCTGCCAATAAATCCGTGAAGAGGGGCAGCGGACTGGATGAATGGTGGTCAACCTACGGACAGCATATTTCGGAAGAGGAAATGGAGCAGCTGCGTCAGGATACCGGTTTGCCGGTGACGGGACTGTTTCTCCACCGCGGCGCGGATTATTCTTTCTCCGAACAGTATGACATGAATTATGAGTTCTCAAAGGGCAGTTATTCAACTGCGATTGATCATTTCTGCGGTTTTGCGGAGATCACGCAGGAATCGCTGGATCAGATGCACTATAAGCTGATCGCCGGAAAACTGCCGGACGGCAAAAAGGATGAGATCGCTGTCAGTGCGGCGCTCTGCGATACCTTTGTCAAGGCGGGCTATCGTGCGCCGAAAGCGAAAGATGCAAAATCAGTCCCGAAGCTGCAAAAGGTCGGCTCGCCGCTGGCAATGGTCGGCAAGGTGATACGGCTGATGGATACGGATTATACGATCACCGGTGTCATTGATACGGACTTTGATCTGAGCCGGTATGACCGTCTGACCGAAAGCAAAGAGCAGGACAGTGTTTCGGGTGAGCTTGTCGATTATATCCTTTACAGCGAATACAATATCGCAGTCAATTACAGTCTGACCGGCGCTGCAATGGTCGGTACAGGCAAACTGGCAGAAATGATCGCCGATCAGCCGAAAATTTATGAACCGACGGAAGAAGCAGGCTTCAATGTTTTTCTTGATTCAAAAAACGGCTGGGGCGGCTGCTATTCACGGTATTATACAACGCTTGATATGATCCCTGCTTCGGAGATCATCTGGCTCGGCGATGAGAAAAAGGAGCTTGCAGACGACGAGGTCATCATCAATCTGAAGAATCTGGAATACAGCAACAGCGGTGAAGAACCGTATATGTCAGATACCAGCAAACTGGCAAGCGGAAAGACCGAAGCGACTGCTGAAAATATCAAAGACCTTCTGGACAAGATGAACGGCGAATGGAAGATCAGCTTTTACTATTGGGAAAACGGCGATTATAACAATTATCAATCCGAAGGTCATCCTGCAAAGATCGTCGGATGTATCAAGCCGGACAGCGATTACAATGACGCACTTGTCATTCCGGAAAAATATCTGACGAAAATGGTCAGCGATCTGGACGGTATCTATGACAGCGCAGTCGGCCCGATGCCGGAAAGCAGAGAAGAAGTGGAGCAGCTTGTCCGGTTCTGCTATTCGGAAGACAAGGATGCTGTCATGCGCTTTGAGATGAATCATCCCGTCATCTATGAACTGGATACGGTCAATTCCACACTGAAACTGCTTGCAAAGGTGTTTTTCTGGATCGGTTTGTTCTTTGCGGCATTTGCAGCACTTCTGCTTGCGAATTTCATATCCACGAGTATTCACTACAAGCGGCAGGAGATCGGTATTCTCCGTGCGATCGGTTCCCGTTCGGCGGATGTGTTCCGCATTTTCTTCTCCGAGAGCTTTGTGATCGCTCTGATCAATTTCCTTATCTCGGCATTGCTCTGTGCGGCGGCAGTCATTATCATCAATACCGTTGCACGCAGTGAACTTGGGGTTCTGATCACGATTCTGCATTTCGGCGTGCGCCAGATCATTCTGCTTGCAGTTCTCAGCATTCTGATCGCTGCGGCGGCAAGTCTGATCCCTGTCTATCGGATCGCCTCAAAGCGGCCGATCGACGCGATCCGCGACAAATAAAGGAAACCGCCTCCTTTCGACCGTGTCTGTGTGCCGCCCGCCGACATACAGACACGGTTTTATATATGCATAGGATTTCAGTTTTGAGGCTCGGGCTGTATGAATTTTGTGAATTGTCACAGAAAATGCGCCTGATACTTTCTTTTTTGCGCGTTTTCTGGTATGATAGTATTACTTATAAGTATTGCTCAGAAAGGAGTTTTTCATCATGGCAGGAGCAAATGGAGCCGCGCCGCAGAATCGGCAGGATGGTTCCGGCAAAAAGAAAAGCAGTAAGCAGAAAAAACAATTACAGCAGCTTGGTATTATGGCTGGCGTATTGGTTGTCTGCGCAGGATTGGTGACATGGACCGTTCTTTTGATGAAAGACAGACTGTCACAGAATCAGCAGATGACGGAGCAGGATTCGATCGTTGATCTTATGGAAGTCAGCGACGATGACAGCGACGATCCCGAGGAAACAAAGCAGACCGGCCCTGCGGAATTTACCGAGGCGACAACGACTGCGACATCGACCGTTTCCGGCGATGAGACAGCAACGACAACACTGACCTCTGCGACAGCACCCAAACGTGTCACAGTGCAGTCTGTGAGCTTCAGTAAGATCAAAACGACAACAACCCAAGCACAGCATACTGCTTCGGGCGGCAAGACGACCGCACAGAACGGCAAAACAACTGCGCAGAACGGAAAGACAACGACAACAGCTGCGAAAACAAGTGCAAATACAACAACAGCGCAGACAACGCATACCGAAGCACAGCAGCTGACACCGGATTCTGCACCGACTGCCGCACAGATCCCTTATAATGAACTGCTCGCGCTGTATCTTAGCGCACAGGCACAGGAAGATTCGGCATACTTCCTTGACAGTGCCGTTCCGACCGTTGTACTGCACGGCAGCAATGCGTATCATGTCATATCCGAAACAGATGATTTCAGCCCGCGGAACTGGCTTGGCGGAACCGGCGGCGCAGACGAAAATCCGTGGCAGACAGGTACTTCCTTCCAGATCAAACAATACGAAGCAGGCGATCCGTATATTTATTATGCAAGCTCCGGTTCGGAGTATCAGGTGATCGGCTATTATAATTGCAGAACCTGCGATAATGTATGGGCAAGAATGCACTATTATCAGGTCGGCGTTGGCTGGGAGGCGGAATATCATATTTTCTACTGCAATCGTCCGGACACCCAGAATGGTTCACAGAGCGAGCTTTCAACGGGTACTGCCGATGCAGAGGGACTCTATGACTCATCTGCGGCAATGGAACAGTTGGAGAAGGAGCTTCAGGGCCGCGGTATGTCCGCCGGAAGCTGGGGCAATTACAAGACTGTTGATGCCAACCGCGACGGCGAGGCTCTCTGGAATAAGGCTGGCTCGCACAATAACGGCTTTGCACCGCAATCCGGTGATACCTGCGCGGTCGTCAGCGGAACAGGCAATGCTGTGATGTATTCTGCGGCGGATACTTCTTCTGCGGCAGCGGCAACCCTGCCGGCAGGCACGCTCCTGAGTGTTCCGAAAAGCGCTCTGCCGCTTGGCTCGGCAATGGTATCCGTTCAGGCGAAGATCAACGGAACATGGATTTCCGGATATATGCTGCCTGAAGATCTTATCGTATGGAGCGAAAACTGACAGCAAAGAAAAGCACTTCCGGTTTGATATCGGAAGTGCTTTTGTTATTTGCATAAAATATATATATCATTCAGTATGTCAAAAAAACTTCCGGTGATGTCAAAATAAATGTATTGATCCAACTTTTTCAAAAGCTGGCAGATTCTTGGGGCAACGCCCTAAGTCGCGCTGCGCAGAGTGCGAAAATCCCTGTTTTGCTTTTGTTTTGGGGAAGATAGGGGCTTGGGAAAATCCCTTTGGAATCCAATTTTTGCTCGCCTTTTGTTCCCTGCTTATGTGAAACGCTCAGAAATCTGCCCTCTGCACGCTCATAGAACCGGGAAGCGATATCGGCAGCGGGCACTGCCCGCCTACCATGCGATGTAGGCAAGCGCGAGAAGCAGTTTGCGGTCTGCCTGCTCCTGCCAGAGCAGCCAGAGAAGTGTGAGCAGAAGCAGTGTTTCCGGATCGGTACGACGGATACGTTCCGTCAGGGCGGTAAATGCCCCCTGATTGGGCGGCGGCATCTGCGAAACTGTCGGCTGCGGCTGCGGTCTGCCGTACATCCACCACATCGGAATGCTGTTTGCCATGATGCGCCCCCTTTTTATAATATGCTCATGCTATTGTGTGTTTGTGCTGAAAATATCATTCAGCATACCGTTCTCGCGCAGTATGCCGGCAGCCGTATACAGCCGCAGCATCCGGACTGCCTGATCTGCACGTTTGGCACGATGTTCGGAAAGATGCGGCTTCAATGCGAGGATCAGTGATGCGGTTTCGTCCTGCCGGACAGCAGAAAGCGCCTGCCCGACCGCAAGCAGCTTTGCAAAGTCAAAGGGCGGCGGTTCAGACGATGATGCACCGGAATCGGATCGTTCCGCTGCCGGCGACTGCTCCGGCTCGCTTTCCGGCTCGTCAGCGTGCAGCATTCCGGCAAGCTCCGAGAGATTTCGCATACTCTCCGGATCGGAGAGCAGAGATTGCAGTTTTTGCGTCAGATCATCCAAGCCTGCCGCCCCCTTTCCGATTCTGTATCAGCTGCTTTTGGTCAGCTTTTCATAGAGTGCTTTTGCCTGCCTGCTGCTGAGTATCTGGTTCAGCTTTGACGGATTCGACAGCACTTGCCGGAATTTATCGGCATCCTGTGGATCCATTGCGGCGATCGCGCTGTCAAATTGACCGGATTCCAACTGCTGCCGGAGCTTTTCCGGTGGGATACCGAGCTTTTTGCCGGCGATCTCAAGCATGGAATGAAGCTGTGCGCTGTTTTGCGGTCTTTCCATTCAAAATACTCCTTTCGATGAATGCAGGGCGACTGTATTCTGCCGGATGCGGTACATATATATGATGCTGTGTCCGCACCCATTGCAGTTCACATAATAATATGCTATAAGTCGGCAGTGCCGACAGCCGTTTTTGCACCCATGCAGCGATACAGTCACTTTTTTCTGCATCGCCCATTGCAATTTCCACGATAATATGCTATAATTCTAACAAAGAGATTAGAAAGGGGGATCTTTTATGCACGATCAACACTTCAAATTTCGATGCGCAGCACTTTTGCTGACACCGTTTGCCGCGCTCATTCTGCCGTCCTGCTATTCAGAGCGTCCTTCTGATACGCCGAAAAACAGTACCGCTGAATCCGTGACCACAACTGAAGCAGTCACCACATCTGCCGAAACGACAGAGCCGACTGATCCGGATAAATGCGGAAGTTTTGTCGGTACGGTCTATAAGGAATTGAACGGTGATATCATTTCCGGTGCAGAGGTCACTGCCCGAAATGTCGAAACAGATGAAACCTATTCTGCCATATCCAATCTGAACGGACTATATGAACTCACCGTTCCAAAAGGAACATATACGCTTCATTTCAATGCAGAAGGCTACTGTGAATTCACTTCGGATGAATACAAGATCAAAAAGGGTGCATCTGTAACGATTGATCCGCCTGCCAAGCTCGTCAGAATCGGGAAACATCCGGACAGCGATCCTTCATCTGTTGGACCGGTTTATGTTACGGCCGCAGACAGCGCCGCAGAGCAGTCTGACAAGCCCTCAGACACGCCGGAACAGCCTGCTGTGTATGATGACCAAGGTGATGCTTACAGTGCTTATATCAACGATATTCTGGCTCGTTCGGAGTATCGTGGTTTTGACGGAAAAACATCTGACGGCTATGCCACCTCGATCGACTATGCACGTTTCGACATGAACCGCGACGGGATCGACGAACTGATCGTCAATACAGGCTCATGTGAAGCTGACCGCGTCATCAGCTTCTATACGCTCCGCGACAACACCGTACAGCTTATCGGCTATAATTTCAGCGGCTTTCACGTTTACAGCTATGGAGAAGATTCTGACAGCGGACAGTTTGTCACGGAATGGTCGCATCAGGGGTACGGCGGTGCAACATGGTATTTCTATGACGGTGAAAGCGTTCAGATCACACGCGAAGAAGGGCCTTCATCCTGTCCGGAAACAGAATCACCGCATTTCATTGAAAATTGGTCACCTGTTAACTCAAAATGCGGATACAAGCAGGATTCAAAATGGTTCTTTTCCTGATCAATATTTCAAAAAGAAACCGCTGAATGAAGTTCTTGCTTCATTCAGCGGTCGTTCTTTACCTAGGTTTATGCAGTCGGCTGATCAAGGTCAATAAACTGAACCTGCTCAAAAACGGTTTCACCGCTGCGGTTTGTTATGTCTTTCAGAATAGAAATGATCGATGTATCAATACCGGAAGATTTCTTTGCGATTGCGAGCTTCACTTCCGGTGTAATGCTGCCGGAAGGTGTGTCAACCGGCGAAAGCAGGATCGCGTGGGCGGTATTCACCGAATTTATCAGGCTGCTGTACTCATCCTCTCCGTTACCGGAAGGAATCACAACGATAAATTCATCAGAGCCGGTTCGATAGACATTACCGTTCTGGAAGACCTTGCGGAGTGCCTCAACCGTTGAAAGCAGCACCTGGTCGCCGGCATCGTTTCCGTATGTCAGATTGATACGGCTGAAGCCCACAATATTGACAAATACGAAATAGTAGCACTGATTTGCTTTCGGAATAAAGTTGGAAGCATCGACCGAGAATGAAACACGGTTGCTTGCATCGGTCAGAATATCCTTGAACATTGCCGTTGTGAGGGATTCCTTGGTCTTTTCGGTTTTCACGATCTGAGAATTCAGCTTGCGGTTGATGGATTCCTGACGTTTGTTGATCAGACCGAAAATAAACCACAGAACGAAAATCAGCAAACCGAAAATCAGAAGGAAGATCAGAACAGTGTTGCTGAGTCCGAAGACTTCGCTCTTACGGTCATTCATCAGCAGGAACCAGTTGTGGTCTTCAAGATAGTACCAGTTGCAGAGATACTTTCCGCCGTCTTCCTGATCGGTGTATTCAAATCTGCCCTTATCCGGAGCTTCGCCCTCGTGAGTAGCCACGTACTGTCTGCCGGTCTTTGTCAGTTCCAGAACTTCCGGAATACGCGGCTCTCTGCCAAACATATAGCCGTTTGAATGAATCGCGTAGCGGTCGGTAGCCGCATCAACGATACCGTATGTTGAGCCTTCCAGACCGTCTGCAGCGACTCTTCTCAGGTCAGCATCCAGACCGTCTGTATAGATACCGAGACCGACCAGACCGATCGCATGATGTTTTTCATCATACACTGCCTTATACATGGAAATGATCTGCTTGCCGCTTGCCGGAGAAGTAATGATACCGGTATTATAAACACCGCGGCCTGCCTTTGTCATTGCATCATGAAGCTGTGAGAGTGCTTCCGGATCTGTTCTGGTAACCATGCCGCGAACAAGCGGATTGGTATGCGCCAGAACCGTTGTATCCCACATACTGATGTAGATGCCTTCCAAATAAGGAATATCTTTGGAGTATTCCTCCGTATAATTCTGTGCGGTATTTTTGTAAACATCATTCTCAGGATCTTTCAGAAGATCAGAAACCTGTTTTGCGTGGCTGAAAGTAATCAGTGTACTTTCTGCATTGTTAACATAATTATTAATGATGATCGCACGCTCATCATTCAGTGAAGCCATTTGCGTCAGTGCGCTGTTTCTTGTTTTCGTTGTTACAAAAAATGAAACAACAGCCAAAAGCAGCAGCATAACAATGAACTGAATAATCAGTATACGGTTTACAGCTGAGCTGTTCTTCGCATTATTCTTTGCCATAATCCCATTTTCCTTTCCATGAATCAAAAATATCCTCGGTTGTTATTTCTTCCGGAAAAATCCAAACCGTTTCTTCTTTTCGGGCTCTGCTGATCCGTTTTCCTCCTCTTCATCGTCCTCCACAACGCTGAGCAGGCTGTTGACACGGTCTTTGATAAGGCTAGCCTCATTGTGAGCTTCTGTTGAAGCAGGAGCGGGAGCAGAAATGGATGTTACGCGCTGAACACTCATATTCGGCAGACTGCTGCGCATGACCTGCGCCCTGAGCTGCTCGGTGAATTCAGAGAGCGGAACGGCACGGTCCTGCATCATGATCTCACACTGGATATTATCAGTATGCAAAGCGAGGATCTGGCGCATACAATCGAAACAAGGAAGCAGCGGCATTCCGTTGACAATAGAAATCAGGAGCATGGACTGAATGACAGATTCCCCCATCACCTGCATATTCCGGATCGCTTCCACCTCAGCGTGAACATTCTGAACCATTCCGCCCTGATTGGTCAGATGACTGAGACCGGTGAAAAGTCTTCCGGAAGCGGAACAAAGCACGCAGACGGTATCATCCGGCATAACGCGCTCTCCGCTTCTCATGCGCTGTGTTGCGATCTCGCTTGCACGCTGAATAATCGCTTCATAATTCATTGATTAACCACCCCTCGGAATTTCTGCGAATAAAAGATTCTATAAAAAGATGAAAATACACTCTATTATTTCTTGTTTTTTATTATTATAACACAAATTTTGAGGACTGTCAACCAGTTTCACAAATATTGAGCAGATAATATAAAAAAGCGACCGAACAAACCGCTAAAGAAGCTGTATATCCGTCGCTTTAACAAAAACAGAACAGCAGGTTTCAAACCGCACCGGTACTCAGAACTGCATTGCAGAAAAGCAAATTGTAAACAATTTCTGAACAGCATAATTTTCATGATGAAAAGTGCATTTACCCCCTTGCTTTTTTTGAAAAAATGTGCTATAATATACGATATACTAGGTGTATAATGAAAAACAAGAGGATATAGTTCATGAATACGCCGCAAAGTCAAATCAACGATGATAAGGGGTGCTTTGTATGACCTACATGCTGAATGATATTGATGAGGCTATCGACCGAAAGTTTCTGGTGACGAAGAAACTGGATAATCAGGTGGAGCCCGGCACAATAGTCCATATCATGGATGCACACAGCAACAAGGACGGCTCTATCAGTGTATATTATCGTATCACATATACGAAACAGGAATATACTGTAAAATTTGATAACGTCAAGCAGTTTTGCAAGTGGGCAAGACCGGATAATTTCATTGCCAGACATTATGAGAATTTCAATATCAAGGAGATCCAGCACTATGTAAAGATAAAGGACAGAACCTTTGTATCCTTCTGTCTGCCTTTGATTCTCGCCGTTCTGGTTGTGATCTGGCTGTTCTGCATCTTCATTCTCGGCGGCGGAACACTCGCTGTTGTTGCAGGACTTGTGCTTTCAATCCTGTCTGCAGTCATGATCACAATGATTTTCCGGAACAATCGTCAGAAAGCCCTCATTCGTTTCTATCGAAAGGTCAGCTCGAACTCCAACTGGGGTGTTAATTTCAAATAATCGCATATCAAAAAAGGGACTGTTGCAGTGTTTGCACAGTCCCTTTTCTTTTCATTCGTGCATATCTATCCATAAAAAGCCCTTCTCCGCGAAAAACGAAGAAGGGCTTTGCATTACATACCGTTTTTGAAATTAAAATTATTCTTTGCAACCTTTTTGCGGGCTTTTGCATTTTTCAGCATTTCCTCTTTAGAAAGACCGGTTGCGATCTCCTCTGCCGCATCTGCTGCTGCAGCTTCACTGTCATCAAGGAAATTATTCAGGCGCTTGCGATATGTACCGCCGTTTGCGCCGGGCAGCGACTGAGATACAACTGAACTCTGCTGTACTGCGCCGACTGCATGAATCGGCTGAGATACAACATTCTGCTGCTGAATAAATCCCTGCTGCTGAAAGCCGTCCTGCTGCGGATAGCTGCCCTGCTGGGGATAACCGCCTTGCTGGGGATAACCGCCCTGCTGGGGATAACCGCCCTGCATCGGATAACCACCCTGCTGCGGATAGCCGCCCTGCATCGGATAGCCACCCTGCTGCGAATAGCCGCCCTGCATCGGATAGCCGCCCTGCTGCGGATAGCCACCCTGCATCGGATAACCGCCCTGCATCGGGTAACCGCCCTGCTGCGGATAGCCGCCCTGCTGCGGATAGCCGCCGGCAACACCGTTTCCGAAAGAAGGGTATTGTCCGCCCTGCTGCATATCACCGCCTAATGTTTTCACCTCGCCGGTGGAGTCAGCGGAAGAACCGTCATAAAACGGATTAGACTCATCGATCTGCAAATCAGCAACAAACTGATTTGAGGCTTCATTCTTCTTTCTCTCATGTGCCGGAGCAGATTCAGCATCATCAAAACCGCTCATAAAGTCACTAACAAAATCACTCAAACCGGGTGTCAGCGAAGATGCCGGCACGCTTTCCGTATCAGAAACTGCGATCAGACAAGCCGCATTATTCGCATTTGCAGAAATCAACTTCTCCATGTTCTGTTCTGCCTGCTCAACAACAGAGCCATCAGTAATTTTCACCGTAGCAAGACCGACAGCAATCTGCTGATTCGACAGCGCATACAGAACATGAAAAACAGAGCCGGCAATGATTGCCGTTCCATTATCAAATCCGATGCCTGTAACACCGTAAAGAATATCACCGCGTGCAGTCTCGACCAAAGTCACAGAAGTGTCCGGCAGTGTTGAAAATTCCGGAAATTTCTCCTTGACAGATGCAGCATATTCACGCGCTAACCCAAGAAGTTCCTTGATTTCCATTCAATCTCATTTCCTTCCTACAGATTAAATAAAGCAAAAAATTTATTCGTTTTTAAGAGCTGCGAGTCTGGCTGCCTTTCGTTCGGCCGCGTGTGCCTTGAGGTCAGCAACCTTCGCTTTCAGCATTTCCGAATTTTCTTCAAGCTGTGTCATATCACAGATACATGAGAGTGAAATATCATCTTCCGTACCGTAATGTGAACGCTTGGTCAGATTCTTTTTCACCGACTGCGAAAAAGCTTCAAAATTATCAAGCTGACTTGTAATGATCAGATGGTACTCCAGGAAATCGTCCTCATTGCTAAAGGAAGTATAAAGACCGTCTGATGACGCAAACATCGCAATGACTTTCTTATTCTCAACATAAAATGTATTGAACATAGAAGCTGCATTGCTGTTGCACATAGATGCTGTCATATTAGCCGGTGCAGATTCATCATAAACCATCGGCATAACAGGAACACCATCATCGAAAATCGCGACCAGACTTCCGTCACCGATTTGCAGACCGAACTGAAAGCCGCGTCCGCACACAGCAACGACCAGCGTTGTACCGTAGTATGACTCCTGCGGAATATCCTTAAATTCTTCCTTTGAGAATTTTTCCATTTCTGCAAGACGAACCGGATTCTGATCCAGATGCTCGCGAACACGAGTATTCCAGTTTGCGATGATCTGTTTTTTCATATTTTTCAGGATCATCTTATGATTTGCAGGAAAGTTCTGTTCAAAATGCTCCGGATCAGCATAGAAATGCCGAAGAGTTTCAAAAGCTGCTTCAACAGCAAACTGTGAACCCAAATGACTTCGGAAATATTTCTTGCTGCCGTGACCATCAGCGATCGCGGCAACCGAATAATATTCATTCACCTCGAATGCCGAATAATCCTGACAGACCAGTCCGCTGGTTTCATGGCTTGCACCCCTGACAGAATGACTGAAACCGTCGAACATTGCAACAAACCTCCTTACATATCAAATCTATATTGCGACGAAAACCGAATTGTTTTTACCAACCCGTATCGAGAGAGATCGCATCTGCATCGCCGAGATTCGTCATAGAATCCTGGATCTGCTGACCGAGCAGTTTTTGCTTTGCTGCACGGACTTCTTCTTCATTCAGCTCGTGATTGACATCATCAGACAGCGTCATACTCTTGCTGCCGATCTGGGCAGAAGTAACTGCGATGATTTTGATCATCTGTGCAAGCTGACCGCCGGAATATGCGTGAACAACTGTATCCTTCGAGCCGGTAAACTCTTCCAGCATTTCGTCATTGGCTTCATTTCCGATACCGAGAGCCGCTTTCAGACCATACTTATACCAGCTGTTCTGCTTCAGTTCTTCGAGTGCTTCCTTATAGTCATCCGAAGGATAACCGTCTGTCATCAGGAAGATGACCGGTGCAAAGGACAGTGACGGGGAATTCAGGAAACTGTTGCGGGACATTCTTGCAGACAGTTCACGGAAAGCTTCGCCCATATTTGTAACGCCGTCTGCACGCAGACGCGACCATTCAAAGTCTTCGATCAGGATCGGCTCAGAATACATCCAGCGCACCTGCGTACCAAAAGTCAGAACTGCGACCTTAACATCCGTATCGGCTTCACCGACCTTGCGGATCTCCGGGATCAGCTCCTCCATGACAGTATTCAGTTCGCCGATCTTCTTGCCGACCATACTGCGCGATGTATCAATGAGGAAGAAGATGACCAGGCTCTTTTTGGAAACACTGGTCGCACTCAGCGGATCGTCGTCATCGAAATCAAGCAGATCATCGGCAGCAGCGGAGATATTCTTGGAAATTGTTTTTGCTTCCTTCACTGCATCCTTCGCAGATTTCTTTCCGGCTGCGGCTGCAAGACCTTGCAGTGAAGATGCGGCGGCCTGCACCGGCTTCGCTGCACCCGTTCCGGATTTCATCAAACTTGCGGCGGCTTCCTCGATTGCCCTCTGCTTTGCCTGTGCAGCCGTTTCTGCACCGGAAGCGCCTCTCTTATCATTGGTCATAACTCATATCTCCCTTTCATGATATGCAAATCATAGCATAGCATCACAGCGATGCTGTTACATCACCGAAATTGATGACAAGTCCCTGCCATACAGGGAAACCTTTTCCCGGCGGGATATCATAAAAATCACCGTCCGGCATTTTGACACTCCATGTCTTGCTGGACATATTCTTGAATCCGAGTACACCGGGTTTCAGGCGGTTCTCCACAAGTTCACCGGCTATCGTCTGGAAATCCTCAGATTCCGGATCAATTTCGCACTCATAGAAAACGCTTCCGATATAAAGCGGCATCCGGTTTTTGCGGTTGCTGAATTTCAGCGTATCAAAAATCGTTCCGCACTGCGGACATTTGAAGGACTTGGAATCCGGCTGCTTGAAAGTCGAACAGAAATTCGTTCTGCCGCAGCTGCACTGAATGATCTCAGAACGCAGACGGATAAAGATGTTCTGCCATTCATTTTCAATGATCCGCTTATTTGGATCAGAAATGCCGAGCGTAAAGGAACGAATGAAAGCATCCTTCACATAATCCGGATAAATTCTCCAGAATTTGATCACATTGTCATGAATGCCGCGAACCGGACGGTTGCTCGCATTATCCGGATCATAGATAAACACGGCATTCTGTCCGTAATGCTTCAATTCAGAGGACTCCGTCAGGCATACATCACGGACAACCTTTTCGCCTTCCATCGGATCGCCGCGGAAAAGCAGCTTGAACAATACGACTGCCAGCGAATATTTATCGGTCTGCACATTCGGCTTTGCGACACCGCGGACGACTTCGGGAGCCATATAGCCCGGCTTGCCGCCGATACCGAAATTGCTTCCGTCCGGAGCGATATTATCACAGTCACACACGAGAACGGCACCGGTATCCATATTGATAAAGAAACCGCCGTCGTTCAGATCCTGATAGCTTTTTCCGGCGCGGTGAAGCTGACGGAAAGCATTCACGATATTGATTACTGCCGTAACCATTGCATACAAACTGGTAAAACGAACCGGCGTTTTTGTAGAACGTCCGGTCAGCGGATTGACAGACAGCTTATAAGTATTCAGGATATCCACGAAAGAATCGAAGCTTTCCGGCTTCAGTTCCATCAGATAACCGAATGTGCCGTCCGGTGTTTCTTTCGTCAGATATTTCGGCCACAGGAACTTATTGCTCGGCGGGCCGTCGCTGATATTGTTCTGAATATTCTTGCGGAACGATTTGGGGTTTTTCATTTTATCGATATCGTACCACTTCAATGCCCATTTCATTCCGTTATACCGGACAAGGTAGACAGTACCCTGTCCGCCGCCGCCGATCACACCGAGAACTTCAGCCCTTCCGCCGTATTCCATTTCGACTGTCTGACCGATTGCAAGTTCAACCATGCGAATCTGTCCTCCTCTATGTAATCAAAATCAAAAGCAATCCGTTCCTGTTCGGCTCACTGAGCAGCAGAACCTGTTGTTTCAACCGGAATTGCGTTGCTGAGACAGTATTTATAAACGTAAGAGTTCTCCACGCAGACGATCGTCAGACGCGGACAATATGCAAAAGCATTTTTATCAATAAATTTCACACTGTCCGGAAGCGTCAGCTTGCGCAGTCTCTCACATCCGGCAAATGCCTGTTCACCGATACTGCTGACAGTATCCGGGATCTCAACGATCTCAAGGCTCTTGCAGAATGAGAAGGTACTGTCTGCGATCTCCATGATGCCGGCAGGCAGATTGATGCTGACAAGCTTTTCGCATTCGCTGAACGCGGACTGACCGATCAGGCGCAGGGATGCCGGCAGTTCGATCATACGAAGATGCTTACAGTTGGAAAAAGCATATTCACCGATCGCAAGCAGAGAATCCGGAAGCTGAACAGACCGCAGATTGCCGAATCCGTCAAAGCTGAATTCCTCGATCTTTGTGCAGCCTTCGGGGATCACGACATTACGGGACAGAAAACGGTATTTTGATGCCGCAGAACGGCTGAATACATTATCATTCACGCTGACAGGTCTGACTCTTTCCTTCGGCGAATCCGCTTCATCGGGGGCATCCGGAACGCGCAGAGGTGATTCGTATGCCCAGCCGAGCATATAAGTCAGGCTGGCAAGAACAAACTCCGCTGCATTTTCAGAAAGGAACTTTTCGCCGAGCATGATGCTTCTTGCTTTGGTCGCAGCCATTTCACGATTTCCCTGTTCAGTCAGCAGAATGCCGAGAATGCCATCCTCGACCATTGTACGCAGGAGTTTGCGTTCTTTATCATATTCTGCAATATAGTCATTGAGCAGCGCCGTGAATTTTTTCTGATGAAACATCAGGCTGCCGCCGTATTTGAGAAAAAGCGAACCCGCATATTCCTTGAACATTGTTTTCAGCTGCAGCTGAATATGCTGGGTATTATCAAATCCCTCGATCGTCTGGAGGGCAGGTGCTCCGCACTCCGGACAGGAAATGCTGTTCGGAGGAAGTTCGGCACGGCATTTTTCACACTGCATAGTCAACTCTCCTGATATGAACTGTTTACAGCCCGCATGGCTGTATATGCGGCAGGGTACAATTCGCCCCTGCAATTTGATTATGTTGTCATTATACCATGTTTTTTTGTGATTGTCAAGCTACATATCAGTCATATTTATAGCATCCGCTGAAAAAAAGAAGAATTTACTTTTTTGTTTCAGAGGAAAATGACAGCAGTTTTTTCTTGCATTATGTAGCTTTTTCGCTGTTTATCAGATAAACCGGAATAAACCATGCTGCACAGCGTTTGTGCATATCTAACAAAATCGGCGCTCGAAAATTGTATTGTGTATAAAATAAAACGACTTGAATTTTTGCAGTAAATGTGCTATTATTATATTATAAGAAAATGAGGACGGATATCCGGCATTTCGGGTTGCTGATTCCGTTCCATATTCAATAAATATATGCCATCTGATTTTTAATGGAGGAAAGTGAAATGAAGAAAAAGAGCAGGGAACGACTCACAAGACCTGCACTTTGCAGTCTTGCACTCGGTGTTTGTCTGTCATTCAGCGGATGCGGATTTGTCGGCAACCAGATGGGCGACAAAATGAACGCAGCAGATACGATCGTCTATGTCATCGGACAGTCAAAAGGCGATCAGTTCTGGGATTCTGTTCAGCAGGGCGCAAAGGAAGCCAGCGAGGAATTCGGCTATCAGGTCATTTACCGTTCCGCAGAACAGATCACAGATATAGATTCACAGAGAAAACTGATCCGTGAAGCGATCAATGCAAACGCAAGTTCCATCGTCATTGCACCGAACGATCCGGATGCGCTGAACGATGATCTTGCTGCCGCAATTCAGGCAGGCGTCAAAGTCATTACGATTGATTCGCAGTCGAGCTTCGGCGGATACGATTCTTATATCGGAACGATCAATGCTTCCAGCGGCGCGATCGCTGCACGAAACGCTTTTACATTTTTTAAGGATATGTATAACGACAAGGCGCTGATCGTAACCGAATCAGCCGAAACGCCTTCGTCCGTTGACAGACTCAGCGGCTTTACACCCTGTCTGACCGGTATGGTCAAATCGCAGGCAGGTGCCGAATTTGCAGCGCAGATGCAGGCTGTCGCACAGGAACAGCTCGATCAGGTTTCGCAGATGACAGCTGAACCGGAAGTCAAAGCAAAGGTGTCCGAGGCTGCATCATCTGCCGCAGCCGCCGCAGCCGCACAGAACGCACCGCCTGATGCAATCGCAAATGCAGCAGCTCAGGCTGCCGCAGCAGCAGCGATCGACCTCGGCGCAGCACCCGGTGTTGCAGCAACAGCGGCAGGTCAGGCATCCGGTCTGAACGGCGGTGACACGACTGCATCTCTCATGGCAGCACAGATCGTTCAGGAGCATTATAATCAGGAATCTGATACACAGTCCGGCAGCTCTGCGATCGACGAGATCAATCCGATCGCCAGCGTTCTGAACTGCAAAGGCAATACCGATGTTGCAAAAGAACAGGTGCTTCAGCTTCTCAGCAATGATGCAGACAATCATATCAAGGTCATCTTCACGACCGGTGAGCGTTCCACGATCGGTGCCTGCGAAGCAGTCGCAGAAGCAGATCTCGTCGGAAAAGTTGCGATCATCGGCTTTAATACCAGTGACACTGAACTGACATACCTCAGAAACGGTACGCTCACAGGTACAATCGTTCAGAATCCTTATAATATGGGTTATCTCGGCGTTTACTATTCCGGTAAACTGATCGCAGGAGAAGATATCGCAAAGATGGTCGATACCGGCGCTGCCTACGTCACGCTTGAAAACCTGAATTCTGATGAGATCCGTCTGCTGCTTGATCCTGCGGAATTCACAAAGAAATAAGGGGGACTGAACATGGAAAATCAGAAATCTGGATTTAATCAATTCGGTTATGTGATCCTCGGAATCGTTCTGGCAGTTATCATGCTGCTGAATATGTCGCTTCTCTATATGAACTACGCATCTGCAAACCGAACATTCTCAACGACTTCCGCTGAAATGAACCTCATCAATAACTCAAACGGTTATTTGCAGAGAATCAACAATGAACTGAGCCAGATGCTTGCAGGCATCGGCAATACCGAGGGACACATCAACACGATCTCAGCAATGTTCCCGCTCCTGCAGGAAAAGATGGATCAGTATGAAAACATCGGCGGTCATAATGAGTATGCCGCAAGACGTTTTCAGCACGCAAAAGCATATATCGATGCTTATGAGAATAAGCTGATCACATACCGTGACCAGTTCAATGAAGTGTTAAAAACCAATGATGAGGCACAGATCGAATCATTCCGTTCATCTATGAAGGACATTTTCGATCAGGAGATCGCCCCGCTTCAGACTGCTGCCGCCGAAATGATGGTCGCTTCCATTTCGATTGCTTCCAGTGCCGCAAATATCCGAACTGCGGACGCTGCCCGGAATATGTATCTGATCCTTGCGGTTCTTGCAGGCGTTCTGCTGATCGGTGAGATCGCAGTTTTCCTCGCTGCAAGATACAACAAGCGTGCAACAGAAGAACTGAACCGCAAGAGCGCACAGTTCGCAGATGCCTCCTCGAAACTGGTTCGTTCCCGTGAAAAGATGGAAGATATCGCTATTTCCAACATCCTGACCGGCTTGAAAAACCGTTATGCACTTGAGCAGGATATCGGCGAACGCCTCGCAACTGAACAGTTCCATATCGCAGTATTTGACCTCGATAACTTCCGCAGTATCAATGATACTTACGGATATGATTTCGGTGACGAGTATCTTTCTCAGATCTCCGAACGCCTGAAAGAGGAATTCGATCAGTTTGCCGATGTTTATAATATCACCGGTAATGAATTCTGCTTTGTATTTAAGAGAACCGTATCTGATACGCAGGTCGTTCGTCTCGTTGAGAATATCGTCAACGTCATGACTGCACCGTACACGATCCTGAATCTGACCGTTCAGCTGACAGTATCCGGCAGCACATATCATTATCTTGCCGGCGACTGCCTCAACGTCAACTCGCTGCTCGTCAAGATGGACAATGTTCTCCGCAATGCAAAGCGTGCAGGCGGCGGACAGATCTTCCAGGTCATGAACATTTAAGCGGATTCATTCGCTTCCGGAACTGCCGTATTCAATACGGCAGTTCTTATTATTACTATTATTCATTCTATCGGCAGACAGCGTGATCTTCCGTTTGTACTGCATTGTTCTTTTTTCGCGCGGAGCGCACGAGATCACATTCCGATCAAGCATAAATATGCAGTAAATTTACACTTTTGGCAACAAATGTCTAAAATCATAAAAAAAGAAAAGGAAACAAGCGAAGTTCTATTGACTTTTCATGAATTGTGTTGTATAATAAATATATATAGTTGCATCCGGTTACTTACACTTTCATAATCATACATCATGGAGCATACAGTGATTCTTAATTCAGGAGGAAAAAGGTATGTCTGAAACCACGTTTTTGAAAACAGTCCTGTTCGGCGGATATGACCGCACCGAAGTCGAACAAGAAATCGAACGGCTTAATACAGAGCTTTTCCGTCTGCAAAATGAGTTATCCGATCATCACAAGCTGATCGCAGAGCTGCAGCACGGCGGCAGCGAAACCAATGCGCTTCAGCGTATCATAGAAGAACAGCGTACCGCTTTGGCACAGATCCAGGCACAGCAAGAGCTGTATTCGGAAAAGATCCGCTCTTTTGAGACAGAATGTTCTGAGAAGGATAAAGAGATCGAAAAGCTGAAAAAGAAGATCACATCCCTGAAAGATCATCTGCACGAAAAAGAAATGAAAGTTGCTGCTTATGAAGCAGATGAAGATAACAAGCCTGCGCGTGCCGCGATCGCACAGGTCGAAGAAAAGGCACATAATATTCTTCATGCAGCACAGAAAGAATCCGCTCAGCTTGAAGAAAACAGCCGGAAGCTCTCAGAAAATCTGATCGCGGATGCCAATAATACCGCCAGAAAGATCGTCTATGAAGCGAATGTCGAAAGCGCAAAGCTCCTTGCCGATGCGCAGAACCTTTCTTCGGAAACAGAGGTCGCTTCCGGAAATCTGCGTGCATTTCTCCTTTCAGATATCGAGCGTCTTACTGTTCAGATGCAGGCGATTCAGCAAAATTTTGAGCAGTTCCGCAAACAAAGTACACAATCTATCGGAGATGCCGTTCAGCTTCTGAGCAGCACAGATCAGATACTGAAATCCGGCGGTATGCCGGTTTTCCGCACACCGCATACGGTTCAGCCCAAACTCCCGTCTGCACCGCAGTATACAGAGGTCTCACATTCATATCCGGAAACGGAATCCGATTCACAGCCGCAGGAGCAGAGAAATGCTGAGCTTGAACGGCTTCAGCAAATGGCGAATGCCATTGCCGGATCAGTATCTTCCAAAGAAAAGGATCAGCCGAAACCGGCGAACAGTACTACAATTCCTGACGGTAAGCAGGGTGTTCCGGATCTCGCCGCACTTGCAGCACAAGCCGATGCGATCGTAAATGGAAAAAAATAGTATTATATTTTCAATTCAATTTATCTGATTTATTGAATAAGGAGTTAAGGAAAGATGAACGAAATTATTATTGTAAAGCCTGAGAAATGTGTAGGTTGCAATGCGTGTATACGCGCCTGTCCGGCACCGGAAGCGAATATTACGCTCAAGATCGGAGACGGCAGATTTATCACACGAGTCGATCCGGAACGGTGTATCGCGTGCGGCGAATGTCTGCGAGCCTGCAAACACGAGGCAAGAGATTATATAGATGACACAGAAGATGCGATGAATGCAATTCACCGTGAAGAAAAACTGATCGTCATGGTCACACCGGAGATCAAAGCCGCCTATCCGACAAAATGGAAAGGCATACTTGACTGGTTTCGCAGCAAGGGATGCAGTGTCTATGACGCATCATTCGGTGCAGATATCTGCACATGGGCACATCTGCGCACAATGGAAAACGGTCAGCTTTCCAGCTTTATTACACAGCCCTGCTCTGCGATCGTCAAATATATCGAATTGTACCAGCCGAAGCTGCTGACGAATCTTTCGCCGTTCCACTCCCCTGTTTCGTGCAGTGTCATTTATGTCAAGGAGTATCAGCGGCGTGACAATCCGATCGCAGTCCTTTCTGCGTGTATCGCAAAGAAAGCGGAATTTGCCGAAACCGGACTCGTTGATTTCAGCATCACGTTCCGCCGCCTGATGGAATATTTTGACCGGAACGATATCCGCATCGCCTCGAATCCGGTCGAAGATTATTCCTATAAATTCGATGACATTCAGGGCGAACTCGGTTCGATCTACTGCCGTCCGGGCGGTATGCGCGACAATCTGCTCGAACATTCGCCGGATCTCCGCATCAGTGTTTCAGACGGCGTTCAAAAGGTTTACCGTGAACTTGATATGTTCACCAGAATGCCGGAACAGAAACAGCCGCAGATCTTTGATATCCTCTCCTGCGAATACGGCTGCAATAACGGCCCTGCTTCCAGTTCGGATCAGAGCGTTTTTGAAACCTTCCGTTCAATGTGCGACATTGAAGATGAAGCCCGTGCACGCCGGAAAACAACAGGCGGCGTGTTCCGCAACAGCGAGGATAAGCTCTTCCGCAGATTTGATGAAGAACTGAAAGTCAGCGATTTCCTGCGCAGTTACAAGGCTACAAAGCCGAGTGTTGTGCCGAGTGATGCGCAGCTTGAACCGATCTTCAGCTCTATGGACTTGAATAACGAAAAAGATCGCTGCATCGACTGTTCTGCCTGCGGATACAAATCCTGCCGTGAAATGGCAACCGCGATTTTCCGCGGATTGAATATGCCTGAAAACTGCATTCACCATGCAAAAACGGCTATGAGCGCCGGTGCAGACGGCTCGAATGCGAACTATCAGCAGCTTTCCGATGAACTGAAAACAGCCGTGACCGAGATTCAGGACGATATCTCCTCGATCAACAAAACAGCCGATTCAACGCAGGAACGCGCAAGTGTGGTCAGTGAACTGCTGCGCAACATTATCGCATTCTGCAACAGCAATCCGGTCATGGATGAAAGCAGCGTCAAGCAGCTGACCAATATTCTTGAAACCACAATGTCCGCGCTCGGTGCATTCAATCAGAATGTATTTGATACCCAGAGCGCAACGCAGAAGATCTCTGCTGTCATTGATAAGCTCAATGAAATGATGACACCGGCTCCTGAAGAAACGGAAGAAGCCGCAGAGGAAACCGAATAAACATGAAAAATCCGCGAAATCAGTGCAGAAACATTGATTTCGCGGATTTTCTTATTTGCAGAAATTACGGTACTCCGTCGGTGTCATGCCGGTTTGTTCCTTGAACTGGCGCATCAGATGAAATTCACTGTGATATCCGCACTGTTCGGCGATCTGCCGCAGCGGCATCGTAGATGCAGAAAGCAGACTTTTCGCCCGATTGATTCGTGACTCTGCGATATCCGAAGTTATACTGACACCGAACATCGCTTTATAACTGTGCTGCAATGAGGAAACGCTCATTGCATAATCCTCAGAAAGCTCCTGCACTGTTCCGATGAGTTCCGGTGTATGCTGGATCTGCCAGCGCATCGTAACGAGACGGTCATATTTTGCACTTGCTTTCATAACAGTCGTCTGCGGCTTGGTATGCACATCACGGCTCAGATGAAACAGCATCATCTGCAAATACAATATGACAATATCATAATGATAATCTTTGGAATTATAAAATTCATACGTCATGGCGCGTATGATCTCCGAACACTCCGCTGCGCCGCTGATCGGAAACGGCCGATTCAGCGGAATATCCAGTTCTTTGAACAGTTTGCGGTCTGCCGCTTCCACTGTGAAATGAAACCAGTCATCCATATAATAATCATTGCAGGCGCGATAATACTGCGGCGTACCGTCCGTGTAGATCAGGACAGAATTTTTCGGAACATGACGCATCTCTTTCCCGATACGAACCTCACAGTCGCCATGAAACAACAGAAACAGCCAGCTTGGACTGATACCGTCCGGACGATCAATCACAAAATCCTTATCATGAGAGTGATGATAACCGATGCTGTAAATATCCATTGAAAATCCCCCATCGCTTCATTTTACGTATATTGTAACATAAACTTGCAGAAAATGCAATACCATCTTAAATCTTTGCACATAACGAACCCTATGCTTGCAGATTATGATATTTTCATCTCTGCAAATCAGTGCTATAATAGAGTTATAAATCCATTTAGGGGGTATTATTATGCTAAAAGAGAAACTGATTCCGGCAGCTTTATCTATCGCACTGATGTTTTCTGCATTTCCGATCAATGTCAGTGCAGAGCCAAATTCTCCCGAACCGATGCGGGACATCTCCACAACAGAATTGGTGCATGATATGGGAATCGGCATCAATCTCGGCAACACAATGGAAGCCTGCGGCGACTGGATCAACGGAAACAACGTCGCTGCTTATGAAACATCATGGGGCAGTCCGCTGGTAACAAAAGAAATGATCGAGGGTATGGCAAAAGAAGGCTTCGGTGTTGTGCGCATTCCGGTTGCATGGTCGAACCTGATGGCACAGGACGGCAAGTATACGATCAATGCGGAACTCGATGCGCGTGTGCATCAGATCGTGGACTGGACGATCGGCAGCGGAATGTACGCGATCATCAACATTCACTGGGATAACGGCTGGGTCAACACATTTCCGGAGAATGAGCAGGAATGCATGAAGCGTTTCAGCACCATGTGGACACAGATCGCTGACAGCTTTCAGAACTACAGCGATTATCTGATGTTTGAATGTCAGAATGAGGAACTTGGCTGGGAAACCCTCTGGAATCCCTGGGGCGGCACGGAAGGAAAAGCAGAATCCTATGCACTCTGCAACAAGATCAATCAGACCTTTGTTGATATCGTCCGTTCATCCGGCGGAAACAATCCCAAGCGTCATCTGCTGATTTCCGGCTATAATACCGGTATCGACCGCACCTGTGATTCCTATTTCAAAATGCCGAACGATCCGGCAAACCGCATGGCTATTTCCGTTCATTACTATTCACCTGCCGGATTTGCAATTCTGGAAGAAGATGCAGACTGGGGAAAAGCGACTCCGACATGGGGCAGCAATGAAGATTACGCTTCCCTGCGCAGTGAAATGGATATGATGAAATCGAATTTCGCTGACAAAGGCATTCCTGTCATCATCGGTGAATACGGTTGTCCGACCAAAAACAAAGAACCGGAATCTGTTCGCCGTTTCCTGACCTCTGTCTGTGAAGAAGCATATACCAGAGGAATGTGCCCTGTGCTGTGGTCTACGCCCGGCGGACACTATGACCGTGAAGCATTCCGGCTCGTTGACAGAGAACTGCAAAAGAATCTGTATGCGATCGGCGGAAAAGAGTTCAATCCCGTAACGGATCAGCCGGATACTACAGGCGATCTGAACGGCGACAGCGTCGTAACGATCGCGGATGTCGTCATGCTGACAAAGTATCTCGTTACTGCCGAATCATCTATTCCCGACAGTGCCGATCTGGACGGAAACGGACAGATCAATGCCGTGGATCTGACTGTCTTGAAAAGTCTTCTCCTAAAATAATCTGTATACAAAAAGACTGCGATCATTCATTGACCGCAGTCTTTTTGTTTTTCTGTTATGGATGCGCTTTCAGATATTCCATGCAGAACTGTTCCATAATCGGACGCGCCTGCAAGGGCGGTTCATCCATTTCACATCCTGAAGCATGAAGATGTCCGCCGCCGCCAAAATGCTGACAGATCTCATGCGCACTGACCGCCCCTTTTGTGTGGACAGAACAGCGTGTTCTGCCGTCCGGAAGCTCACGAAATGTCACGCCGATACGCATTTCTTCATATTGCTCCAAAAAAGAATTGATTCCTTCCAGATCAGAATCCGCTATGCCGGCAGATTCCAGATCGCGCAGCAGGATCATGCTGGTAAAAAGCTGATTATCGCAAAGGATTCGCATTTCCTTCCGCATGATATCTTCGATTATTCTCCTGCCCTTTGACTTATACAGCATATGCCGCTTTCCGATTTTCTCAATATCTGCGCCTTTTCCCGCTAATTCTGCCGCAATACGGAATGTCTGCGCGTTTGTATCGGATGTGCGGAAACAAAGCGTGTCTGTCACGATCGCAGTATAGATCAGATTCATGATCAATTTGGTAAACGGTATCTGCATTTCTGTCAGCAGCTTACAGATGATCTCACCGCAAGCACCACAGTCTGCTTCGACATATTTATAATCAGCCTGAACGGTGTTTCCGTTGTGATGGTCGATACAGTACGTGAAATGCTGCTGCTCATACGGACCTGTCCGATACGGCGTAGATGTATCCACTGAGATCCAGACCGGATCCTGTAAATCATCGGGAACAAACTGATCTGTCAAATAGCGAAATGTATTTGGGACAGGATCGCGTCCTGCAACATCCGCATGAATGCCGGCGGATTGCAGCGCCAAAGCAAGCGCATACGCAGAACCGATACAGTCGCCGTCCGGACGGATATGATAGACGATGCGGACTTCCTTTTCCTTAAGCAGCTGTTTCGCCAATTCGCTTAATGATATCATGGTTACTCCTTTCCGTTTCAGCAGATACAGAATAATCCTCTCAGAGTATTACACTATTTCAATATGTGCAAGCTCAAAGAGGATTATTTTCATACTATTCAGTTCGCAGAACTGTCTTCATCATGATGCCGGATCTCAGCACGCTTGATCTTGCCGCCGAGGGTTTTCGGCAGTTCATCGACATATTCGATCACACGCGGATATTTATACGGAGCAGTTTCACGCTTTACATGATCCTGAAGCTCCTTTGTCAGCTCCGGAGAAGGCGTATATCCCTTTGCCAGAACAACAGTTGCCTTGACAACCTGACCGCGGATCGGATCAGGCGCACCGGTAATTGCAGATTCCACAACCGCCGGATGTGTCAGCAAAGCACTTTCGACCTCGAACGGTCCGATACGGTAGCCGGAACACTTGATCACATCGTCATTTCTGCCGACAAACCAGTAATAACCGTGAGAATCACGCCATGCAACATCACCGGTATCATAGTTTTCGCCGCCGAGAACGGCTTCTGTGAGTTCCGGATTCTTATAGTACGCGGAGAACAGTCCGGTCGGGTGATATTTGTCGATACCGCAGACCATGATACTGCCTTCTTCACCGTCCTCCGCTTCCGTTCCGTCCGGACGAAGCAGATGAATATTGTAAAGCGGAGAAGGTTTTCCGGTCGAACCCGGTTTCGGATCGATCCACGGGAAGTTTGCGATCAGAACCGTACCCTCTGTCTGACCGAAGCCCTCACGCATCTTTTTGCCCGTCAGCTCATAGATCCGGTTGAATACTTCCGGATTCAGCGGCTCACCTGCATTGCAGAAATTCTGGATAGAAGAAAGATCATACTGCGACATATCTTCCTGAAGCATGAAACGGTACATCGTCGGCGGTGCGCAGAATGTTGTCAGCTTGTACTTGCTGATGACTTCCAGAATATCCTTTGCATTGAATCTGCCGGTAAAATCGTAAACGAACTGGACCGCGCCGCAGATCCACTGACCGTAGAGCTTGCCCCAGCCGAATTTTGCCCAGCCGGAATCCGAGATGGACAAATGCAGTTTATTCTCCTGCACCTGATGCCAGTATTTCGCTGTCACGATATGACCGAGCGGATGTGCAAAATTATGGCATACCATTTTCGGCATACCGGTCGAACCGGATGTAAAATAGATCAGCATGGTATCGGTCGCTTTTGTTGCTTCATCACCGGTCGGACGCTCGAACGTATCCGGATATTTTGCGATCTCATCCGTAAAGAAATCCCAGCCCTCACGCGGCTCTGCTACGGCAATTTTCTTGCGGAGCGTTTTGATCTGCGGAGCTGCTCCGTCGATCTGAACGCGGATATATTCGTCATCGCAGGCAACGATCGCAGAAATTTCCGCCATATTGCCGCGATACGCGATATCATGCGTTGTAAAGAGCAGGTTGCCGGGGATCAGGATGACACCGAGCTTATGCAGTGCCGTTGCGATCACCCAGTATTCCCAGCGGCGGCGAAGGATCAGCAGGACAACATCGCCTTTTTTCAGACCGAGGCTCTTAAAATAATGGCAGGTCTGATTGGAAAGCTTTGAAATCTCAGTAAAAGTAAAGGTGCGCTCTTCTTTTTCGCAGCTGAGCCAGAGCAGCGCTTTTTTCTCCGGCTCCTGCTTTGCCCATTCATCGACGATATCCCATCCAAAGTTGAAATTCTCCGGAACATTCACACGGTAATTCTCTTTGAAATCTTCATAGGAATCAAATTCGATCCGGGGCAGATAGCGATCTAACAGCATGATCTTCGATACTCCTTTATATATGCGATTCCGCGGATCATTCCGCGATCATCGTCAGAAATCTTGCTTTGGTGTCACCTACACAGCGCTGACCGTGCGGAACAGTCGGATTGAAGTATATCGAATCGCCCTCATTGAGGATGAATTCGCGGTCCTCAAATACAACGGCAACAGTTCCTTTCAGCACAAGATTGAATTCCTGTCCGCTGTGCGTCACAAGCTTTGCCGGTTCATCGGAAGGCTCAAGCGTTACAAGAAGCGGCTGCATGATCTTATCTGCATAGCGGAACGCCAGATCCTTGAAACGGTAACCCGGAAAACGGCTGATACTTCTGCCCTGTCCGCGGCGAACGACCTGAAACGTGTCGATACGGCTCGGTTCACCGGTGATCAGCTCGTTGAAATCAACATTAAACTTGTTTGCGATCTCATAGATCACGCTGATCGGGAAATCACCGTTCTGCTCATAGGCTTCATACTGTTCCGCAGTGAGTCCAAGCTCGGATGCAAGCTGTTCTGCGGAATAGTCGCATACCTCACGCAGCTCGCGGATGCGTGCCGCGATCTCATTGATCGTTTCCATTGCGTTACCTCCGTTAATAGAATTTATCTGAAACAAACGCCGCGGGAAACCGCATTCCCCGCGTGCGGTCAAAATCTTTTGAACTAACTTTTATTATAGCACAGTGTCTTTGCGATTGTCAAGAAACAGCGCCGATTCCGTCACATTATACAAAAAGCCTTTCATTCCGATTGTTTCTGTATCCTGATCTCCCTGCGCAGCTTTCTGGAAATCGCATTCCACAGCTTATGGTCTTCGTCAAAGGTCTGCATCCATTCATCAGCCATACCTGCACGGTCGGCACATTCGATCATAGCCTGTGTCAGATAGACCTCGTCCAGCGGTTTCCGGCTGCTGATATAATTGAGAATATCCTCCGTCTGCTGTTTCCGAAAAAACCTGGATGCGATCTCCTCACTTGTGATAACGAGCCTGAGAGAACCGTATTTCTGACAGTATTCCTGCGCATACCGGTCGATGATCTCATCCGTAATCTTCATCGTTCAGCCCTCTGTTCTGCATGATCGTGTATTACGATCTGCGGGTACGGAATCTCAATTTCTGCTTCATCAAAAGCAGCTTTCACCGCCTCCAGCAGCTTTGCCGGCGCTGTGAAATAGTCATTCTGCTTCACCCAGAAAAATGCGGTCAGCGTGATCCCGTTTTCTCCCAGTTCCGTTACGGCAATACTCGGAGCAGGATCTTTCTGCGTAATTGCAAGTGAACTGACTGCATTCAGAAAAACATCCTTCACAATGCTGAGATCACTCTGATAGGAAACCGTAACGGGAACACTGACACGCAGTGTCCCGTTCTGAGAAAGATTCTGGAGTGCGCCGGATGAAACAATGCTGTTTGGCAGAAAGATCGTGCGGTTGTCAAGTGTGATCAGCTCCGTATACAGAATGGTCACACCTTCGACATAGCCGGCATTTTCGCCGGAAATGATATAGTCACCGCGCTGAAACGGCTTTGCAAACAGAATGATAAATCCGCCTGCCAGATTGGAAAGGCTGTTTTGCAGTGCCAGTCCGACTGCAAGTCCTGCTGCACCGACGACCGCAATAATAGATGCCATCGGAACGCCTAGGATCGAAAGACAGATAATAACAAGAAGCGTATACAATAAAATACGGATCAGTGATTTTCCGAATCCGGATGCCGTTGCATTGATCTTTGCCCTGTTCATGGCATGGCTGATCATTTTATTGATGCAGCCTGCGACCAGCATACCGATCAGAAAAACGATCATTGCAAGGATCAGTGTCGGCAGATACTCCACCAGCTTATGCCACATTCCGGCAAGCAGACCGGTTGTTTGTTCAAGTGCTGCCTGACCGGCTTCAAGCTGTGCATCCATCAGATCTCCTCCTCCGGATCTTCCGGCTCATCCGGCAGATCATTCTCCGGCATAAACGGCTCATACTGTGCAGAGATCGCCTTGCCGCGCGTAGGATTCAGCGGATTGATCTGATCGAAAACTGCATAATAATCCGGCGGAACAAAACGGTTCAGGTGGCATTTTCCGAAATACCACTGATGGAAACTGCACATCTGCGTCAGGTCCTCGAAAAATGCATGGACTTCAAGACGCTGCATCATATCGACACGCAGACAGTCCTTCAAGGATGCCGGCGGCTCATGTGTGATGATGTAATCGACCGTATTCTCATAGGATTTGAGATTTTCGGCTGCATGAATGATCTCATCGTATGTCGGCTGTTCCTGCTCCCACCAGTTATCGGCAGTCCGGAATTCAAAATCCTGACTGTGACCGCCGCCGAATGTGAAAAAGCGCTTGCCGCAGATCGTATAGATCTCGCCGCGCATCAGATGGATCAGATTCGGTGCGATCACACGCGCCTGACCGCCGTTCCACTCCTGCACCGGATATTTTTCGAGCATATCGAAATTCTCGTGGCAGCCGTCCACAAAAGCGACAGTATACTTCAATTCCGTCAGTTTTTTGCGGAATTTCTGCTCCTGCTTGGAATCATTCCAGAAAAATCCGAAATCTCCGCAGACGATCACAACATCGTTTTCATCTGCTTTTTTCAAAACGGAATTCTGGAATCTGGAAAAGTCACCGTGTGTATCTCCGGTCACATATACCATAATAATACAGTCCCCTTTCGCACTCGCCTGAAATCATGATTCCAGATTATCCTGCGGAACGCCCTTCATTGTCAGGCTGATACGTTTGCGCTTCGGATCGGATTCCAGAACACGGACGCGCACGATCTGTCCGACCTTGACAACATCCAGCGGATGCTTGACGAATTTATTTGCAAACTGTGACACATGAACAAGACCGTCCTCATGGACACCGATATCCACGAATGCACCGAAATCAATGATATTCCGGACAGTACCGACAAGCTCCATTCCGGGTTTCAGATCCTCGGCTGTCATAATATCTCCGCTGCGCATCAGCGGCTTCGGCAGCTCATCACGCGGATCTCTGCCCGGTTTCTGCAATTCCTTGACAATATCGCGGAGTGTCGGTTCGCCGATTTCAAGTTCCTTGCTCAGTGCCGCATAACCGCGCTGTTCGACCGTATCGGAAAGCTTTTGCAGATCGCCGCCTACATCCGTCAGGGACAGTCCGCAGAGCTTCAGGAGTGCTTCCGCGGCAGCATAGCTTTCCGGATGCACGCCGGTATTGTCAAGCGGATTCTTACCTTCGCGCACACGCAGGAATCCGGCACAAAGCTCATACGCCTTTGCACCGAGTTTCGGCACTTTCAGCAATGTTTTTCTGCTCGTGAATGCGCCGTTCTCCTCACGATAAGCAACAATATTCTGTGCGATGCCGCTGTGGATGCCGGATATGTAGGAAAGCAGAGAACCGGATGCAGTATTCAGGTCAACACCGACCGCATTCACACAGTCCTCAACAACACCTGTCAGAGATTCGGAAAGGCGTGCCGGCGGCATATCGTGCTGATATTCTCCGACACCGATCGCTTTCGGCTCGATCTTTACCAGTTCGGCAAGCGGATCCTGCAATCTTCTCGCAATGGAAACCGCACTGCGGAGTGCAACATCATAATCCGGAAATTCATCGGCGGCGAGCTTGGATGCAGAATAAACCGATGCACCGGCTTCACTGACGACCATATATGCCGCGTGCTGCTCCGGCAGTTCACGCAGAATATCCGCAACGATCTGTTCCGATTCACGGGATGCAGTACCGTTGCCGATCGCGATCGCGGCAACATTGTATTTCTGGATCAGGGCTTTCAGCTTCATTTTTCCGCCGGCGACAGCCTGTGCGGAATTTGCAGTGATATACACAACATCGGTCGCAAGCACCTTGCCTGTCGGATCGACAACTGCGACTTTACAGCCCGTCCGGAATCCGGGATCGAGACCGAGCGTGATCATGCCCTTCATAGGCGGCTGAAGCAGTAACTGACGCAGATTCGATGCAAATACGGTGATCGCCTGCTCTGATGCCTGCTCAGTCAGTTCCGCACGTACTTCACGCTGTACAGCCGGAAGAAGGGATTTTTTATATGCTTCGATTGCAGCAGCCATGACCATCTGACCGGCTGCGCTTTCATTTTTCACATAGGATTTTGTGACGATTTGTTCACCAAGTCCTTCCGGCATAGTCAGGCTGACTTTGAGAAAGCCTTCCTTTTCGCCGCGGTTGACTGCAAGGATACGGTGCTTGGCGGCTTTCGATATCAGTTCCGCATACTCATAGAAATTACGGTATACGCTGTCCTCCTCCGGATCGGTCGCCTTGACGGAGATCGAACCGCGCAGCGAAAGAACATTTCGAAGACGCTTGCGCAGGTCGGCATCATCTGAAACCGTTTCCGCAAGGATATCCGCTGCGCCGGAAAGTGCGGCATCTGCATCGGGCACTTCCAGTTCGGGATTCACAAAAGCTGCCGCTTCCGCAGCGGGATCGGTTTTGAAATCCTGTGCCATTATGATATCAGCAAGCGGCTGCAAACCGCGTGCCTTTGCAACAGAAGCCTTCGTCTTGCGTTTCTGCTTGAACGGACGGTAAATATCCTCAACTTCGACCAGTGTTTTTGCAGCAGAGATCGCCTCTGCGAGTTCCGGTGTCATTTTCTCCTGTGCTGTGATCGCGTCTGTGATCTCTGCTTTGCGTTCATCGAGCTTGCGCAGATAATTCAGACGGTCATTCATCGCATGAAGCGTCTGGTCATCCAGAGAGCCGGTCTGCTCTTTCCGGTAACGCGCAATAAACGGGACGGTCTTGCCGTCATCCAGCAAGGCAACTGCATTCGTGACCTGCTCGATCCGCAGCTTGAACTCCGAAGCGAGCTGTTCCAAAATGTCCATTCTGATACCTCCTGATATCCTGTAAACATGAAAATGATAATTTTGATGCTTCTTCTTATTATAACAGATTTTTCTGTTTTTGTCACCCGATTCGTGACGATTTCGGATTTTCGGCACCCGATTTGTATAAAAAAGCAAGAAGTTTCACCGCTTCTTAGCCGATATCTTTCCAAATCAAAAATTTTTCTGTGATTTTGCAAAAAACCACTTGCATTTTTTTGTGAAGTATGCTAAAATATAGGTGTAAGAAAAATTCTCGCAGTGACCGGCAGTTCTGCGTGTTCACGCGATTTTTCGCTTTTTGGCGTTTTTACATTGGTTTCTGCGATGCTGTATCAGAATAATGCACAAATGGCAAAATGCCCAAAACGCAACGAATCCAACATCTGACGCAATATTTTTGATTGAAAGGGGCTGTGGAATGTGGCAAAACTGAAACTGCTTGTTTTATTCGGCGGTTCGTCCAATGAATATGATGCATCTCTGGCTTCTGCTGCCGCAATTCTGCGAACGCTGAACAGCGAACAGTATGAAATTGTTCCGGTCGGCATCAACAAAAAAGGCAGATGGCTGTATTTTCCGGGCGATTATGATGAGATCGCTTCCGGCAAATGGATCGAAAATACAGACTGTGCATCTGCGATCCTGTCGCCTGATCCCGCTCACCGCGGCATCCTCATCCTTGAGGACGGCGCATACCGGCTCAAACGAATTGATGTGATCTTTTCCGTACTGCAGGGACAGTTCGGTGAGGACGGCGCAATTCAGGGACTCTGTGAGCTTTCTCATATTCCGTATGTCGGCAACGGCATATTCAGTTCCGCCGCCTGCCGCAGCAAGGCGATGACGCATTCTCTGCTTTCATCCGCAGGCATTCCGATGCCGCACTGGGTCGCTGTTTCGCAGCGCAATCTCAGCCGTCTGGAGCATGAATATGACCGGATCGAATCGCAGCTGGAATATCCTGTCTATGTCAAGCCGTCCGGCAGTGATCAGGCGATCGCATCCGGAACAGCCCATAACCGTGAAGAACTTGCTCAGCACGTAAAGCGTGCCTTTACGCAGGACGGTACGGTTCTGGTCGAGGAGCTTGTAGACGGAAGAGAATTCCGCGTCGGCGTATTCGGATACGATCCGCCGTTTGCATCGTTTGTCGGAGAGATCACAAACGGCTCTGAAGATGAATTGATCATTCCTGCTGATCTGGACGATCAGACCGTACATATCATGCGCGATATTGCGATCTCAGCATTCTGTATTCTGGAATGCAGCTCCCTCGCGCTGGTAGATTTCTATTATACAAACCGCGGAGATATCCTGCTGGGTGAGGTCAATACCATGCCGTCGCTTTCAGATCAGGCTGCTTATCCGAAGCTGATGGCAGATCTCGGTATGCGTTATCCGTACCTGCTCGATAAACTGATCGAACAGGCGATCGAACACGCCGACCGCAGCTTCTAAGCCGGATACGGAGGAATTATGCCAGACGAAATCCTGAATACAAATGAACACAATGAAAATGCGATCCTGACCATTCTCAGTACGCAGTGCGCGGATGACGAGACAGAGCAGTCTGAACTGAACACGACTGCCCGGTATTCGTCTGACGGAAATGAGATCCGGATCGAATATACAGAGCTTGATGAAAACGGAAAAGAAGTCGGACAGACTGTTATCACCATTCTTGAACAGAATCTTGTAACGATCCATAAGCTCGGATTTGCCGAAGCGGTCATGATACTTGAAAAAGGCAAAACACATCCGGTCAAGTATTCGACAATGTTCGGCGATCTGGAAATGATGCTGTGTGCGCTGGAGATCCGGCCGCAGTTTCATCCCGGCGGCGGAAAGCTGCTGCTGCGCTATATGATAGATATCGGCGACAGCTATTCTGCAACAAACACCATTGATCTGCGCGTCCGCCTGCGGTAACTGCCGGCGGCACGCCAGTCAAATACATACAGAACAACGGAAGGAGTGTTGTATTTGAATCATATTTCAGCTTCATCCAGCGAAGCAAAACAACTGATTCTCGAAGCAATCGGACGTTTGGTCGCAGACGGAGTTTTCCCGGCAGAACCGCTGCCTGCATTCAATATCGAGATTCCTGCGGACCGCTCACACGGCGACTTTGCATCCAATGTCGCAATGGTCTCTGCCAAGACGCTGCATTCAGCGCCTCGCAAGATCGCAGAAACGATCGCAGGTGCGATTGATCTGGAAGGTTCCCGGTTTGAAAAAGTCGAGATCGCAGGCCCCGGATTTATGAATTTCTACCTCGGACAGCGGTGGTATTCAGATGTGATCCGGAACGTGATCGCAGAGGGTGAAAGCTACGGCTGCTCGGATATCGGCAAGGGCAAGCGTGTTCTCGTCGAATTTGTATCAGCCAACCCGACCGGCCCGATGCACGTCGGAAATGCCCGCGGCGGTGCGATCGGTGATACGCTCGCATCGGTTTTGCAGGCTGCCGGATATCAGGCTGAACGTGAATTTTATGTCAACGATGCCGGCAATCAGATCGAAAAATTCGGCAAATCCCTGTCACTCCGCTATATGCAGCTCTGCTCTGAAAAGGGACAGGAAATTTACAAAACCGTCTCCGATACGGATGCGCTCTGCAAGCTGATCTACGGAGAAAACGGCAATACAGAAGATTTCCCGATGCCGGAAGATGTCTATCTCGGTCAGGATATCATTGCACACGCAAAGAATTATTACGATATGCACGGTGATGCTCTCGCGGCTCTTTCCGATGAAGAACGGCGCAAAGCCCTCGTTGATTACGCGCTGCCGCTGAATATTGCAGGTCTGGAACACGATCTGAAGCAATACCGCATTATTTATGACAACTGGTTCCGCGAAAGCACCGTCCATGCGAAAAACGAAACGAAAATGATCGTGGACAAGCTGCTCGAAGCCGGAAAAGCCTACGAACAGGACGGCGCGGTCTGGTTCAAAGCAACTGAATACGGTGTCGATAAAGACTTCGTTCTGCGCCGCAGCAACGGTCTGTATACATACATCGTGCCGGATATCGCCTACCACTATGATAAGCTGGTCACACGTAATTTTGACAAGGCGATCAATGTCCTCGGCGCAGACCATCACGGCTATGTGCCGCGTCTGAAAGCTGCCCTGACCGCACTCGGCGTGGATACTTCCAAGCTGGAAGTCATTCTGATGCAGATGGTCGCTGTCATGCGTGACGGTCAGCCGGTCAAGCAGTCAAAGCGAAGCGGAAAAGCACTGACACTTGTTACACTTCTTGAAGATATTCCGGTGGATGCCGCAAGATTTTTCTTCAATCTGCGCGAAGCAAATTCACATTTTGAATTTGATCTTGATCTCGCAGTTGAGAAATCTTCGTCCAATCCGGTATATTATGTCCAGTATGCACACGCACGTATTTGCAGCCTGATCCGGAATCTGGCAGAAAGCGGCGTAACCGTTTCTTCTGCGGATCAGCTGGATCTCGATCTGCTGAACTCCCCTGCTGAGCGTGAGCTGATCCGTCAGACGGCACTCATGCCCGCGGAAGTCGAAACTGCCGCTGCGCAGCTCGATCCTTCCAGACTGACAAAATATTCGATTGATCTTGCGGCACAATTCCACAAGTTCTATGATGTCTGCAAGGTGCGCGATGCCGAAACAGAAGCATTGCGGGATGCAAGACTGCTGCTCTGTCAGGCTGTTTGTCAGACACTCGGCAATGTTCTTCGGTTACTAAAAGTTACAGCTCCTGAAAGAATGTAACCGCTTTGTAACCAGATAAAGGCTGATTTGAAACTTCCAAATCATTACATTCGGTATTTTTCACAATGGAAATAACGAATAATGCCCCAAACAACAAAATATTAACACTCTGTTCACAGTTTGTTAACAACTAAGGACGGGAAATATGTTACAATCTGTAATAGTTTCAGTTCAGGATCATAACCTGATTGAATATTACGGCTGACATTATTTCCCTCCTGCCTGAGATCATGGCACTCCCAACTAAAATCATGAAGAAAGCGAAGGGATTATATTATGTCAAACAGACCGTTTCAGGGACTTGTCGTCCAGATGCACGACACCATTCATGCAACCATCGGCGTTGTCGATGAAACCGCTACGATTATTGCGTGCAGTGATCCGACACGCGTCGGCACGACCAATGAATTTGTTTCAATGGATATGAATGAATCCGGCGATTTGTTTATCCGCGACGGATTCACATATAAGCCGTTCGGTGTCCGCACTACACCCGATTATGCGGTTTTTGTAGAAGGTACAGATGAAAATGCTGCAAAGTATGCTGATATCCTTGCGATCGCAATGTCCAGCATCAAGCAGTATTATGACGAAAAATATGACCGCAACAACTTTATCAAGAATGTCGTGCTTGATAATGTTCTGCCCGGTGATATCGTCGTCAAGGCGCGTGAACTGCATTTCAATGCCGAGATCAGCCGCGTGGTATTCCTGATCCGCATCGTATCCGCAAACGATATCTCTGCATACGATGTCATTCAGAATCTGTTTCCGGATAAGAGCAAGGACTTCGTCTTTAATATCACCGAAACAGATATCGTTCTCGTAAAGGAAATCAAATCCACCAACGAGAGCAAGGATCTCGAAAAGCTCGCACGTTCTATCGCTGACACGCTCTCCAGTGAGTTTTATACCCGTGTCAACGTCGGTATCGGTACAAGTGTCATCGGTGTAAAGGATCTGGCGCGTTCCTTTAAGGAAGCACAGACCGCTCTGGAAGTCGGTAAGGTCTTTGATACCGATAAGGTCATTGTCAGCTACGATAACCTCGGTATCGCCCGTCTGATCTATCATCTGCCGACAACCCTGTGTGAAACCTTCCTGCATGAAGTATTCAAGCGCGGCAGCATCGAAAGTCTGGATCACGAAACACTGTTCACAATTCAGCGTTTCTTCGAGAACAACCTGAATGTTTCCGAAACTTCCAGAAAGCTGTTCGTTCACCGTAATACACTGGTTTACCGTCTTGAGAAGATCAAGAAGCTGACCGGTCTGGATCTGCGTGAATTTGACCATGCGATCGTCTTCAAGATCGCTTTGATGGTGAAGAAGTATCTTTCTTCCAGCCCTGTGAAATTCTGATTTCGCGACCTTATGTTATGACATTAGATTTTGGGAGTGCCGAACGAAGCAATTCGTATCGGCATTTTCCATGTTATCACAATTAACTTTCGCCCTTGAGAAGATGTCGAAGAATCAGCATACCGGCAGAATATTTCATGCTGATCCCCAAAACGTCCCAATAAGGAGGAATTCCCCTTGGTAGAATTAAAAAATGTATCCGTAAAGTACGAAAGTACCGGTGTTGAAGCGCTTTCGGATGTCAGTCTGAAAGTCGAGGACGGCGAATTTGCCTTTGTGATCGGCCGTTCCGGTGCCGGCAAAAGTACCCTCATCAAGCTTCTGCTGAAGGAACTTGATGCAAACAGCGGCGATGTTTATGTCAACGGTTATAATCTCACCAAACTGAAAAAACGGAAAGTTCCGGAATTTCGCCGCACGATCGGTGTAGTGTTTCAGGATTACCGCCTGATCGACACCATGACAGTTTACGAAAATATCGCGTTTGTGCTGCGCGTGATCGACGCACCGAAAAAGCAGATCCGCAAGCGCGTTCCATACGTCATGTCGCTGGTCGGCTTGCAGGATAAGGCAGACTGCTATCCGAGCGAGCTTTCCGGCGGTGAGCAGCAGCGCTGTGCGCTCGCCCGTGCGCTGGTCAATGATCCTGCGCTCCTGATCGCCGATGGGCCGACCGGAAACGTCGATCCGGAGCTTGCCTATGAACTGGTTGAGCTGCTTCAGGGCATCAATGCCTGCGGCACGACGATCCTGATGGTCACGCACGCACATGAAATGGTTCGTCATTTTGGCGGCAGAATCATCAATATCAGTGAAGGCGAAGTCGTATTTGACGAAGTGATTGGAGGCACAGAAATTGAAGCTCAGTAGTTTTCGGTATCTTGTCAGACAGGGCTTTGATAATGTCTGGAAGAACCGTGTCATGGCTTTCGCATCTTTCTGCGTCCTTCTGGTCAGCCTGCTGCTTGTCGGTATCGCAGTCCTGTTCTATGTCAATATCAATGCGATCATCGGCGGCATTGAAGATAAAAATGAAGTGATCGTTTACATGAGTGAAACGATCACTGATGAACGCATCACAGAGCTTGGCGATGAGCTGCGTGCGATGAACAATATTGCAAGCGTCGAGCTTTATACGAAAGAAGAAGCTTTTGAAGATCTCAAAGCGGATATGAGCGATCAGGCAGTATTATTTGAATCGCTCGGCAATGATAATCCCCTGCTTGATGCGTACCGCATCCGTGTTTCTGATATTTCAAAGATGGATGATACGCTGTCTGCGACCGAAGTCCTTGCAGATGTTGATTCTGTCCGTGCGCCGGATTCCTTTGTTGAACTCCTGACGGAAATGCGGCGTGTTGTAACGATCGTTGCAACTGCGATCATCATTGCATTATTCATCGTTTCAATGGTTATTATTTCCAACACCACACGCGCCAGCGTATTCTCCAGACGGCGTGAGATCAGTATTATGCAGAGTGTCGGTGCAACAAAAGCCTTTATCCGTTTCCCCTTCTTTATTGAGGGAATGATCAACGGATTTATGGCAGGCGTATTCGCAACACTTCTGACATGGTTTGCCTATGACAGTCTCGTTGACCTTCTCGGTCGGTTTGATGTTCTGAGCACGATCGGTCTTGGTAATGTCATTCCTTTCAGCAAAATTTATGTTATCGTCATCATTTCTTATATTGTTGCCGGCTCATTGATCGGCGCATTCGGAAGCGTACTCTCAACCCGTGTCCATCTGAGATACCGCGCTGCCAATATGTAATCCGCAGCCACGAAAGGAAGGTTTATTTATGAACAAGCAATGCAGAAAAGCGCTTGCAGTCCTGTCTGCCGTGATCGTTACGGCAACATCTCTTACGCTGGAAGCAAAGCAGAATCCGAATAATCTTGCTTATGCAAAAACGCTGAAGGAAATCGAACAGGAAAAGAAAGAGAAACAGGACGAGATTGATAAGAAAAAGGAAGAACTGAAATCCCTATCCAATGATCTGACCGATAAATCTGCTTATGAGCAGACCTTGAAGGAGCAAATCAGCCTGATCAACGGAAAAATGGTACTGATCGACTCACAGATGACCAATCTGATCGGTGAGATCACCGATACACAAAATGAGATCGCTGAACTTGAAAATGAGATCGCTGAGGAAGAAGTCGAGATCGAAGAAGGTCTGAAAGTCTTCAAGGCACGTATCCGCGCGCTCTATGTTCACGGAAACGACAGTCTGCTTTCCGCACTGATCGGCGCAGACAGCTTCTATGATGCACTCACCAGAATCGACCTGATCAAGCGTATCTCCAAGCACGATGACGAAATGATCACCAATCTGCGCGAGGAGATCCAGTCCCTGACCAATCATAAACAGGATCTGACCGTCAGCCTTCAGACATTGAATCTCCAGCAGACTGAAATCGAAGTTCTGAAGGACGAATTCAATGCTTCCAAAAAAGAGATGGACACTGCTCTTTCGGATAATCATGTTGAGATCGAAAAGATCGTGGATAAGCAGATGCTTGCCAACAATGAACTGAAAGCAAAGCAGGGTGATCTGGAAAAGATCGAGCAGGAAGAAGAAGACCTCATTCAGGAAGCGATCCGCAAGGCAATGGAAGAAGAGAAAAAGCAAAAGGAAGAAGAAGCCAAGCGGCAGGCGGAACTGGAAGCAAGGCGTACTACGACCACCACCACAACAACTACCACGACTACAGTTTGCACGACCGTCACAACTACTACGCCGAAGCCTGTTACACAGACAACTGCTGCTCCGGTCGTAACAGCGGCACAGTCCGCTGCGCAGTCGATCGTCACAGAGCCTGTTACACAGCAGACAACTGCTGCTCCGACAACTGTACCGACGACTGTTGCTACAACTGCTGCGCCTGCCACAACAACTGTGACAACTGTCACGCAGGCACCGCCCACCGGCAGTATGTTTGCATGGCCTGCGCCCGGTTATTACACCATTACCAGTCCGTTCGGTTATCGTATTCATCCGATCAGAGGAACATGGGAAGGCCACAAAGGAATTGATATCAGCGGCGGCGGCATCAAAGGCGCGGCAGCCTGTGCAGCCGGAAACGGTACGGTCATCAAAGTATGCAATGACGGCTGGGGCGGCGGCTACGGCAATAATGTTGTCATCTATCACGGCAACGGCTACTCTACGCTCTATGCACATTTGCAGTATACATCTGTTTCTGTCGGTCAGCAGGTCACAGTCGGCCAGCAGATCGGCGCGATCGGTTCAACCGGCGATTCGACCGGCCCGCACCTGCATTTCGAGGTCCGCATCAATGATTCACCGGTCAACCCGCAGCAGTATCTCCCGTAATGATAATATCGAATTTATGAATTCCGAATGATCCGGATAAACGGCAGGAGACGGTCAGGATGTCTCTTGCCGTTTCCGGCATTTTATGAAAGAAAGACAGTGTCTGTCATGATGAAAATATCTCTCGGTACGGTTCTGAGCCTGATGACGCTGACAGCCGCCGCGACCTTTGTGATCACGCTTTCTGCCAGTGAAAAAGCATTCAATCAGAAGATCACGGAGATCGACCGGCTCGCAGATAAATATGAACGTCTGGATGAACTGGATGCAAAGGTTCGTGAAGCATACTATCAGGATGTGCCGGAAGACGGTGTTCTGGAAGGAATGCTCGAAGGCTATGTCAACGGACTCGGTGATAAATACAGCATCTACCGCAGTAATGACGAGCTGACTGCATATCACGACAATACATCCGGCGTGTATACCGGTGTCGGAATCACCATCCAGCAAACAGAAGACGGCTATGCAGAGATCGTTGATGTTGCAGAAAACGGTCCTGCTGAGAAAAAAGGCATCGAAACCGGTGATATGCTGATCGAGGTCGAAGGCGTTTCCCTGAAAGCAAACTATCATGAAGCAATCGACATGATTGCCGGAGAAGTCGGTTCATCTGTGACGCTCCGCATCCGCAAAAAGGATTCCGATACTGAAAAAAAGATCACGCTTGTCCGCGCACAGCTTGACGAGATCACGGTTCAGGCAGCTCTGCTGCCGGAGAAGATCGGCTATATCCACATCTCAAAATTCCGGAGCGTGACCGCATCACAATTTGAAACTGCGCGTCAGGAACTGCTCAAAAAAGGTGCAAAAGCATTTATTTTCGATGTGCGCAATAACGGCGGCGGCGTTCTCTCTGCACTGGAGCAAATGGTTGATCCGCTGCTGCCGGAGGGTGAGCTTGCCTTTTCGTATGACCGTGAAGGCAATGCGGAGCCGATTCTGGTATCAGATGATCATTTTGAAAAGATGCCCTATGTCATTCTCGTCAACGGCAGTACAGCCAGTGCATCCGAACTGTTTGCCTGTGTTCTGCGCGATTATGCAGATGCCGTTCTGGTCGGAGAAACGACCTTCGGAAAAGGCATCATGCAGTCCACCTTTGATCTCTCCGGAGGCGGCGTGACGCTGACAACAGCGACCTATGCCACCGGCAAAACTGAATGCTATCATGAGATCGGGCTGGAACCTGATGTCCCTGTCGTATACGATCAGGAAGCGAAATCGGACAATCAGCTCGAAGCTGCTGTCGAAACCGCATTGGATCTGATCAAAAAACAAGCAGAATAAAAACGTATTATATCGCTGAAATCCAGTATGAAAGGAGGCGGAGCGTTTCGTGAATTCTGAAAATGTTCCGGCAGGTATCATGCACCTGAATATCATTTGAAAAGAATGCCGCAGCTAAACGGCGCGTTCCGCTATATTCTGCTGATCATCTGCGTATGCGTTGTATCATTATGCTTTTTGTTTCTGCCGTTCCCGAACGGCACAAAAACACAGCTGAAATACGGCTATTACCAGAATCTTTCCGGCTCTGCTTCAGACGACAGTTCCCTTGCCGCCGATGAGCTTGATCCCGATCAGTATCAGCTGGAACTGCCGGAAGTCAATCAGGCGCATTTTCAACGGAAAATAGAAGCGGAATCTGAGAAATTGCCGCAGCATACATCTGTCATGCATAAACGCAAAGGCTATTCCGGAAAGGGCTATGTCGGCAAATTACCCGAAGATACAGAATCTGCAATGACATTTTCACTGTCCGTTCCGCAGACGCAGCACTATCGTATTACAATTTGTGCGGCAGCAGCGAGATCCGGCGACGGCGCACTGCGTGTAAATGATGAAGTCGTCAGCCGCTTTACGATTGAAGATACCGAATGCTTTACGAAAATCACATTCTACGGCATTTTCATCGAAAAAGGAACTGCATCCGTTTCGATCGACACGCTCAATACCAAGCTCGATATCGACTATATTGAAATTGCAGACGATTCATCTGTATATACGTCCGATTCCAAAGCGGCGCAGTCCCTCTGCAATGCGGACAGTTCTGATGAAACAAAGCGTCTGTATGCATTTCTTTTGGAAAACTGGGAGAAGAAAACGATCACCGGTCAGTATGTTTCGGATGAGAGCGATCGGGAAATGCAGCTGATCTATCAAATGACCGGACAGCTGCCCGCGATCCGATTCAGTATGCTCGGAACAGGCGATAACCGGAAAGCGATCGACGCAGCGATCGACTGGAATGTTTATATGCACGGAATCGTCGGGCTGATGTGGCAATGGAACGCACCGGGCTCTGATTCTGTCTATGCAGAGGATTCTGACTTCGATCTGAGCAAAGCATTCCTGCATAAAGATGTCAGACAGCTTGCGCTTTTGTCCGCAGAATATGCTGACAGCGCCGCTGAAGACGGCAGGCTCTCACAGGAAGCGCAAATGCTGCTCCATGATATTGATGCGCTTGCGGAAGCACTCGTTCCGCTGAAAAATATGGATATCCCCGTCCTCTGGCGGCCGCTGCATGAAGCCGGCGGCGGCTGGTACTGGTGGGGCGCAGACGGCAGTGCCGCATACGAAAAACTCTGGCAGCTTCTCTATTACCGCCTGACCGAATATCACAAGCTGAACAATCTCATCTGGATATGGAACGGTCAAAGCTCCGCATATCTCGTACCGGAAAAACTGTACGATATCGCATCGGTTGATCTTTATTTGCAGCCGCAGATGCAGTACGGCAGCCGCTATGAACAGTTCCTTTCCCTGAAAAAGATCACCGGCGGAAAAAAGCTGCTTGCGATCAGCGAATGCAGCGCCCTTCCCGATCTCGGCATGATGCAGATCGACCGTTCCGTATGGTCATTCTTCGGACTGTGGTACGGCGAATATCTCATGAATCCGGACGGCACTTTCAGTGATGTGTATTATTCAAGTAATGATTTGTATAATCTATACAACGCAGAGCAGGCATTGACGCTCAATGATTTTCGTTCACTGTACCAATAATCTATTGTATTTCATGCGTATTTGTGTTATAATAGCACTATAGAGATATACTCCACACAAATACAGAAAGGCATGATTTTTTATGAAGGTTCAGGTTATCAACGGTACAGCAATTCCGCATATTCCGTGGCAGGAACGGCCTGCCGGATGCAGTGATGTGATCTGGCGGTTCTCGCAGAATCCGGTGATCCGGCACGATCATCTGGCAATGTCAAACAGTATCTTCAACAGTGCTGTCGTCCCGTTCGGGGACGGGTTTGCCGGTGTATTCCGCGTCGATGACAAGGCGCGCAATATGGAGCTTCACGCCGGATTTTCCAAAGACGGACTGCACTGGGATATCAGTGAATCCAGAATTGAATTCCGGAAAACGGATCCCGGCATTCCGGATTTTCAGTATGGCTACGATCCGCGTGTCTGTCGGATCGAAGACCGGTATTATGTTACATGGTGCAACGGTTTTGACTTGAAGCCAACGATCGGATGCGCATACACGTTTGATTTTCAGACATTTTATCAGCTTGAAAATGCATTCGTGCCGTTTAACCGCAACGGTGTACTGTTTCCGCGAAAGATCGGCGGTCAGTACATGATGCTGAACCGGCCCTCTGACAACGGTCATACCCCGTTCGGTGATATCTATATTTCACAGTCTCCGGATATGGTATACTGGGGAAAGCATCGTCTGGTAATGCAGCCCTGCATGGGCTGGGAATCCACCAAGATCGGTGCAGGCCCGATCCCGATCGAGACTGACCGCGGCTGGCTGCTCTTCTATCACGGTGTCCTGACATCCTGCAACGGTTTTGTCTACAGCTTTTCTGCGGCGCTTCTCGATGCTGATGAACCGTGGAAGGTGCTGAAACGCGGCAGAGAATACCTCATGAGTCCGCAGACGGATTATGAGCGAGTCGGTGACGTTCCGAATGTCGTATTCCCCTGCGCCAGTCTCGTTGATGCTGAAACCGGACGCATTGCCATTTACTACGGCTGTGCCGATACCTGCACAGGATTGTGTTTTACGACCGTTGATGATGTCATCGGCTGGCTTGATACCCATTCACAGATCTAATCAGTCAATAAAGCAGCGGAGTTTGTTCTTCGCTGCTTTTCTGCATTTGCACGATATTATCCGTCAAACGACTGTTTACATCTTGACGGAATCCCCAAAATAGAGTATAATAGTATAAATATACCATTCCGAAAGGAGCATCCAATATGAAATCTGAATGTTTTGAAAATCGTGAACTTTCATGGCTCCGATTCAATCAGCGAATACTTGAAGAAGCACAGACAACCTCACTCCCCCTGCTTGAACGACTGTGTTTTACTGCTATATTCCAAAGCAATCTCGATGAATTCTATCGTGTTCGTGTCGGAAACCTTTTGAAAAAACAGAAGGATGATCCGAAGAAAAAAGATTCCATCAGCAAAATGAAGCCGAAAGAGCAGCTTCACGCTGTATATGAACAGACAAGATCGCTGTCGTCTGTCAGAGATACTGCTTTTCATGAGATCATGGATGCACTGCGTGCAGAAGGTCTGGAGCGCGTCACGATCCATTCTGCCACACCGTCTGAACAGGCTATGCTTGCAGAATGGTTTAAGCGCGAGATCCGCCCTGTTGCGATGCCGGTCATTGTAGACAAGGGGAAACCGATCCCGTTTCTGCGTGACCGCGTCCTGTATGCCGTCCTGCGTCTGGAATCAAAATCCGGTGTGCGGATGGGCATTCTTCCGGTATCGGATCAATGTCAGCGCATTATCCGGCTCGGAAACAGCGGCAGATTCATTCTGTCCGAGGATGTCATTCTGGCGTATGCACATACCGTATTCGGCAATTCCCGTGTTGTGGACAGAACCATTCTCCGCGTGACACGGTCTGCAAGCATTACACCGGAAGATATCGGCGAATTACGTACCGGCGACACTCGGACGGATATGGAACTGATGCTTGCCGAGCGCAACCGTCTGCCCATTGTCCGGCTGGAACTCTCCGAAACATTCTATCAGCCGGCTCTGGAATATCTCTGCAAAAAGCTCAAAATTTCGATGGATCAGGTATTCTATGCCAAAGCACCGCTTGATCTTTCCTTCACATACGAGTGCAAAGATATCGCAGCCGATCCCAAACTTCAATATGAGCGCATGGTTCCGCAAAAATCTGACATGATCGTTGAAAACCGTGCTATGTTCACGCAGATACGCAAAAAAGATATTCTGCTCAGCTACCCCTATGAAAGCATCCGTCCGTTTCTCCGCCTGCTCGATGAAGCGGCAGATGATCCTGCGGTCGTTCGCATCCAGATCACGCTTTACCGGATGGCACGCGACAGCCGTGTGATCGCAGCGCTCTGTGAGGCTGCCGGACGCGGCAAAGAAGTCACTGCACTGACAGAACTCCGCGCCCGTTTTGATGAACAGGGCAATATCGAATGGTCAAAGGTTCTGGAACGTGCCGGTGTTCATGTGATCTACGGACCGGAGAAATACAAGGTGCATTCCAAGCTCCTGCTGATCGAACGGAAAAACCGCGGCAAGATCGAACGGTTTACCCAGATCGGTACCGGAAACTATAACGAAAAAACAGCGGCACTATATACAGACTACTGTCTGATGACCGCCGATGCACAGATCGGCGAAGATGCGGCGAATGTGTTTGCGGCTTTGGAGCAGAATCAGCTTCCGGATCCGCAGACTGATCTGCTTGTCGCACCGTTCGGCTTGCAGTCTGCCGTTCTGGACATGATCGACAGCGAGATCGGTCACGCAAGCATCGGCGAACCCGCATATATCGGACTGCGTATGAACGGTCTTTGCGATAAGAAAATCATGGAAAAGCTGATCGAAGCATCCTGTGCCGGCGTTCGCATTGAGCTTCTGGTTCGCGGAATCTGCTGTCTGATCCCACAGATCGCCGGAAAGACCGAGCATATCGAGGTACGGAGTATTGTCGGACGCTATCTGGAGCATGGGCGCGTCTATTTCTTCGGCACGCCCGAACGGATGAAGGTCTATCTCGGTTCGGCGGACTTCATGCCGCGCAATACAGAGGAACGTGTCGAAATCTGTTCGCCGGTAAAGGATAACGCACTGAAAGAACGCCTTTACAGCGAATTCCGCCTGCAATTTGATGATCCGGTCAAAGCAAGGATCCGGACTTCCGACGGTGAATACCATTTGCCGGAAGGCGGCTCGCCCGAACAGGCTTCACAGGAAGTACTCCACCGCGCCGCCTACGCACGCGCTGACAAAATTACCGAAACGAAAGAGTAAACATTATGAGAAACAACTCTGACCACGAACGAAAACCGCATACCAGAACCCTGTTTTTGCTGGTCACATACGGCATTCTGCTGTATATGGGGCTTCAGAATCTATCCTCACTGAAAAGCGTATTTGTCTGGATCTTTGCGATCCTTGAACCTGTCGCATACGGAATCTGCATCGCATTCGTCATCAATCTGTTTTTGAAGCTGTTTCAGCAAAAGATATTTCATTCTATGGCACATTCCGATCATGCATGGGAACGGAAACTCAACCCGATCCTCAGCGCTGTCTGCACAGGATTGGTCGCCATGATCCTGCTTGCTCTTATCATTTTCCTCATTATTCCGCAGTTTACGACCGCAGTCAATACACTGATCGAAAAAATGCCAAGCAGTCAGGATCAGCTTTTGTCGATGATCGAATCAACGCTCAATGAATGGAATGCCCCCGCATTTATCATGGAAAAGATCCGTGAATTCAATGTAGATTGGGATACGGCAACCGCATTTCTCGGCAATTTACTGGACGGAAAATATGAATCCGTGCTTGGTACTGCCTTTAGTGCGACACGTTCCGTGCTGTCAACTGCGACAAATCTGGTTCTCGGTCTGATCATTGCGATCTACCTGCTCTGCGCAAAGAGCCGTGTACTCTATATCACACACAAGGTGATCGAACTGATTGCCCCCCAAAAGTATCAGGAGCGTATTTTCCGCGTTCTGCGTCTTACAAACACTTCATTCGGTAATTTCCTGACGGGACAGTTCATTGAAGCGATCATCATCGGTTCACTTTGCACAGTCGGTCTGTATATTTTCCGTTTCCCCTATGCCGCTACGATCGGCATTCTCACCGGCATCACTGCACTCCTGCCGATCATCGGCGCATGGATCGGCGGCGGCATCGGCGCATTGCTGATCTGGGTTGAAGCACCTGACCGCGTGATCTGGTTTCTGGTATTTATTCTTGCATTGCAGCAGCTGGAAGGACAGTTTATCTATCCGCGTGTTGTCGGAAATTCGATCGGTCTGCCCGGTCTGCTCGTCCTGATCGCTGTCATTCTCGGCGGCGGTTTCGGCGGAATCTTCGGTATTATCTTTACCGTTCCGGTATTTGCGATCATCTATCAGCTTCTCAAAGAAGCGATCGACAATATGCCGAACAAGAACGGACCGGATCCCGAACCGGCATCCATACCGGATGCGCCGGTCCCGATACCGGAACCGCAGCCTGCGGCAGTCCCCGCTCCCGAACCGCCTGCTCCGGTACAAAAACAGCAGCCGAAAGTCAATCAGAATCACAGCCGCAAGCGTAAAAAAAGAAAATAATTTACCATATTATTTTCTATTCTCATTTCACGTTCAAAATGATTCTTGACAAATTAAACGAAATATGCTATACTGTATCGGAATCCGGAAAAATCTCTGAAAATGAATTCATTCCTTAGGAGAAAATTATGGCTAAAAAAACAAGTATTCAGTCTATGGTCGGAATGGGAATTCTGACCGCGATCGTTGTCGTGCTGCAATTCATCGGAAGTGCGATCCATTTCGGCCCGTTCAGCATATCGCTTGTTCTCGCCCCGATCATCATCGGTGCAGCACTCTACGGCTGGAAAGCCGGTGCATGGCTTGGATTTGTATTCGGAATTATGGTTCTGATAACAGATGCTTCGGCTTTTCTGGGAATCAGTGTTCCGGGAACAGTCATTACCTGTATCATGAAAGGCGTACTTGCAGGTGCAGCTGCCGGTATCATATACAAGCTTCTGGAAAAGAAAAACAAGACGCTGGCTGTGATCACTGCCGGAATTGCCTGTCCTGTTGTGAATACCGGTGTTTTTTTGCTTGGCTGTGTCCTTTTCTTCCTCAGAACGATCGAATCATGGGGAGCGGCAGCAGGCTATGAAAATGTCGGCAAATATCTTGTGTTTGGCTTTGTCGGCGTGAATTTCCTTGTTGAACTGGCGATCAATCTCATTCTGAGCACAGCGATCGTCAGAATCCTGAATATCGTGAAAAAGCCGTCTGAATCGGCGGCTGCGTAAGAAAGGACAAACGCATGAAGATTCTTACCGTTGATATCGGAAACTCCAATATCTGTATCGGATGCGTCAACGATCATCAGGTGGAATTTGTTGAACGTCTGCATACTGATACCAAACAGACCGATCTGGAATTCGCCGCTCTGGTCAGAATGGTTCTCTATCTCCATAATATTGATTTCAAATCTCTGGACGGTTCGATTATTTCCAGTGTAGTGCCGCCTTTGACCGATCTGCTCTGCCAAGCGGTTGAAAAGCTCACGGGCATTCGTTCACTGGTCGTCGGTCCGCACCTGAAAACCGGAATGGAAACGCTCCCGCAGGGAATCGGCGCTGATCTTGTTGTCGGTGCAGTTGCCGCGATCGAACATTACAATGTACCTGCGATCATCATTGATCTCGGAACAGCAACAACGATGACTGTCATTGACCGTGATAAGCATTTTATCGGCGGTATTATTTATCCGGGTGTTTCCATTGCACTGCAATCACTTTCATCCGGAACAGCACAGCTGCCGCATATTCAGCTGATCGCACCGGAGAAAGTCATCAACATGGAAACGATTGATTCCATGCAGGCCGGTGTCATATATGGAAATGCAGGTGCTATGGATGCGCTGATCGACAGAATGCAGGCTGAACTCGGTTATGAAACGACTGTTATTGCAACCGGCGGACTTGCACCGCTGATTATTCCTTATTGTCGGCATGATATCATCATTGATGATGAACTGCTGCTCAAAGGACTTGATTCTATCTTCTACATGAATATGGAAGAATGATATCTGCATAAAAAGCAACAGGCTGATACATGATCGTATGGGCAATTAGTGAATATGTGCTATAGATATGAATTGACACAACCAACAGCGTGTCCCGAAAGGGATGCGCTGTTTTTTTGTGCCAAAACAAAGGAGGTTTACTCATGCCGTTAAACCGGAGCAATGCTGCAAAGCAGCCGCAGTCACACACGATGCTGACACCGGATATCACAAAAAGTGATATCTCATGGGAAGAAATGGGCATTCTGAGCCAGATGCTCAATATTCCGGAATGCGACTACGTTACACCGGAACAACTCGCACGTTATTCAACCGATCCGCCTACGACCGTCAAAAATCTGCTGGATTTGCTTGTAAAAAAGGATTTCGTCCGGAATATGGACGGGATATACTGCATCAACAAGTTCCGCATCAAGGATATGCAGTTCACGGAAATTCAGAAAGGTCAGGTGATCCGATTTACTGACGATGTTGACGGAGAGGAGGCGTAAACATGGCGGGAGGAGTTTCAAAGAAAAGCTGTATCTGTTTCTGACACATCCGGAGGTTGAGATGACAAACAACCTGGCAGAACGTACCGTTAAGCCGTATGTCATCAACCGTAAGAATTTCCTGTTCAGCGATACGGAAAAAGGTGCAGATGCCAGCGCAGCAGTCATGAGCATCATTGAAACAGCCAAGAGAAACAATCTGGATGTGTACGGTTACCTGCTCTACCTTCTGACCGTGCTGCCGGAAATGGGTAC
>JAZQOZ010000169.1:0-1781 GCA_045628085.1 Oscillospiraceae bacterium
GGTCAAGCCCTTTTGAGTTGAAAAATCCACATGAAAATGCCATATTTATACCTCCTGAAATGTTGGTGTGAGACTTCTGCCGTTCTGGTCGAAAGCCTCAATCATGCCTGTTAGCTGAATTTTCGGCTGTATCATGCCGAAACGCCGATGCTGTACGGTCACATAGTCGCCAACAGCATAGTCCTTGCCGTAAACATACTGTGTGTTGTTGGCGGCAATCTCCGATTCCGTTGCAATTTTGGGCGACACGATATTCTCAGACCCCCGTGCTTTCAGCAGTTCAATGTATTCAGGCTCGGAAATCGGCACTGTTTCTCCGTCAATATCCTGTTCCTCCGAGATATCCTTTGCGTCCACATACGCCTCGTATCGGTCAAGATATGTCGGCGCATCACCGTCATAATATGTTGTCTGCTTACGTTCTGCGCCTTCTCCCTGACCGAGAATATATGCGAAATTGCGTTGAATGCTCGCATCTTCAGCATAGCTGAATGAAAGCAGATTGCTGTATGCGTCAGAGAATATGATATGCGGTTGCGCCTCCTGCATCATACTACGGTCGATGCCCTCAGACAACTCAAATACCATTTTATACTGTTCGCCGCTTTCCTTGACCAGTCGGACATTTGCCGTGCCGCCGATTTTCTCGCAGATGGTGTATATCCATTCCATAAGATTGTCATAGGATACTTGCAGCGTTGCAGTCTGCTCCCAGCAGTCACCCTTGACAGTACCAAGCGAAAGCCCCGGAATGCGGCGACTATCTGTCTGCAATGTATTTTGTGTTACTGCCGTTCTGACGATATCTGCATAGGTTGTCTGCGTCGTAAATGATAGCGTAGGATAGATGATGCGCCGTTCCAGCAGACACATGAGAAAACGTCCACGCACCGTGATGTAGTCGCCGTTCTCGATATCTGTGTCGATCTGCACGGATTCGATAATGCCAAAGTGCTGACTGTCATCATCTCTGCCCACAATGCGTCCTGTCTGAAAAATCTCGATATTTCTCGGACTGGCAGCGATATACACCTCAAACTGTCCGCACCGGTAATACTCGATGTCCCAGATCAGCGAAGAAAAGCTGTCGCATATCGCTTCCAGCGTGATTGTCAGGCTGTCGTTGTCGGCAGTCATTTTGTAAATCTCAATTTGCATATTACACTCCCAGGTACGCATTGCGGTGGATGATTTTTACCTTCAAATTGGGCAAACCATCCGCAGCACGCAGATAGAATCGATTTTCGCCTTCACGGAGCGTGAGCCAAGTCGATCCCGACACAAGTCGGTTGATGATATTAGTTGTGATGCCTTCGCGCTCCAAAGTGACCGTTTTATTGCCTGTTTTCGTGGTGATCGTGATAATATCTCCCTCCTCAATCTCACCCTGAATCTGCATATACTCGTCCGTATCGGCATTGTAGATGGTCGGTTTTCTTGCGGGACCGCCCGAAATCACAAGCGTTATGCCCGTGTCGTCACCGTCATTCACAATGGTCATCATGTTCGCGGTGTTGTATTTGCCGATTGGAAACGGATTATCGTTGTCGGGACAGATGAAGTGAAACGCACCAAGCACCTGCGAATATTCGGCGGTCTGCGTTTCATTTGCGTACCAGTAAATATCTGGGCAGAGAATGGAGATCTGCCCCGTCGTAAACATTTCAAAATTGTTGACCTCGCAAGTTTCCACATAGCCCTCAGTGGAAACATCAATACCTGCGGTTTTGTAGTAGACTTTGATGTATCTTGAGGGCTTGACCACCTTGTAGAGCTGATGC
>JAZQOZ010000170.1:0-16331 GCA_045628085.1 Oscillospiraceae bacterium
CGTTATAGCGGTAGTATCTGCCGCTCTCTGAGATCAGATGTCTGCCGAGTCCTTTGTGCCATACGCAGAATACTCTGCGGATATTCTGTCTGCCCTGCGCATCAGTATATCCGAGCGATGCAAACAGAGAACGGTTGATCAGCTCCATGATCTCCGAATGTGTTGTGATATCACTCTTTTCATTTGTCCGGATATGCCGCTGATTTTCCTGCGGTCACACCGGATGCCCAGCACCATGTCAGATTATAGCCGCCGCAGTCGCCGTCGAGATCAAGCAGTTCGCCGCAGAACCATATTCCGCGATGCAGCTTGGATTCAAGCAATTTTGTGACGCATTGTCCGGCAATGCCGCCGGCTGTGACCTGTGCCTGTGAAAAGGATGCTGTTCCTTTGACCGGAAAACGCAGATCATGCAGCAGTGAAAGCAGCTTTTTTTTCGTATCTGCGGAGATTTTTGATGTGGGTTCATTGCAGTTTCCGCCAGCCTGACGCAGCAGCATTTCTCCGATGCGTTTCGGGAATAATCCGGTCAGCAGATCGCCTGCCGGAAGTGTATTGCGCTGAGAGATCAGCTCCGTGAGCAGGGATGCCGTATCTGCATCCGAAAACTGCGGCAGAAGATTCAGCGATAACTGCATTTTTTCGCCGTGCATCGCTGCAAGCCGCGACAAATTGAATACGCAGATGCCGGAGAGTGCCTGCTCCGTAAACTGCACTTCACCGGATTCGGTTTTCAGGATGCGTTCGCCGCAAACGGCAGATACATCTGCACGGACACGCAGACCTTTCAGCGCACGCACCATCGCCGGTTCGGTCAGGACGGGGCAGAGTGCCGGACGCGGTTCTGTGACGGTATAGCCCATTTTTCGCAGGAGCGGCAGCAGATTGCCGTCCGTGCCGCAGTTCGGAGCAGCCGAGCCGCCTGCTGCAAGAATCAGCGCATCTGCGGAGAAAACGGAATCTCCGGCTGTGACCTGCCATTTATGGTTTTTCTGCGTGATCGCGGTGACCTGCCGCTCGCAGAGCATCCGGACACCTTTCTGTTCAGCGGCGAACCGCAGGGCATCCAGAACAGATGCCGCAGTGCCGCTCATCGGGTATATTCGTCCCTCCGGATCGGTGCGTGTCAGCAGACCGAAACTGCGGAACCAGTCTTCCGTATGAAAGCCGGAAATGATCTGCTTTGCCTGCGGCAAAGTGCCGTGATAATGCGAAAAATCAGTATGCTGATTGCCGAGATTGCATTTGCCGTTTCCGGTCAGCAATATTTTTTTGCCGACACGCGGCAGACGTTCCAGAAGTGTCACATAAGCGCCCTGATCTGCGGCTGTGATCGCTGCCGCAAGACCGGACGCGCCGCCGCCTGCGACGATCACTGAACGGCTCATGCCGAAAGCTCCCGCAGTGTATGCACGCCCTGATCCGCTTTCAGCATCGGCACGCTGAATAGGACGATACAGGCAAGAATGGAGATCAGCGTGATGATCAGACATTTGATCAGCTCCGGTTTGAGATCGCTGTACGTATCCATTTTGAGCAGTTCCGGCATATCCTTCAGACAGCTTTGTGAATCTGTATGATTGAGGATGCAGCGTGCCTGTTCATTCATTTCCTTATATTTTCCGATATCGCCGAGTTCTTCGGGCAGCGGTTCATCTGCCGGAATACTGACGATCAGTTCTTCCAGACTTTGGTATGCATCGCAGACCTGCTGTGCCTGCGCGGCATTTTCGGTATTGAAATCAGCGATGACTTCGGAAAAATGCAGAACAGGTGCGGCGAATCCGGCGATCAGACACAGAACAGTGCAGAAAACCAGTGCCGGAACGGTCAGTTTTTTGCCGAATTTCCGCATCAGATACAGTCCGAGCAGAACACCTGCAAAGCTCGTCAGGACGCTGAGATAACTTGCTTTCAGAACGATAAATGTCAGGAAAAAGACGACCGCCGCACCGATCACGGCACCGATGATATGCCCGACTGGATTTGCCCTGACCGCCGCCGCATCATCGGCTGCCTGCTGAATGTTTTGTTCCACATAGGGTTTGCAGGGATCGCAGACGGTCACGCCGCTGTCATCAAGCAGATACATCCGGTATCCGGATTCAGCGCCGCAGGACATACAGCAGGGGATCAGCGACTGTGAAGCGGCAAAGGATACGAGCGCCGCTGTGACCGCAGAAAGATTCTCCTCGGTATTTTTCGGTGTCAGGGAAACTGCGGCAGACAGGCAGCGGTTCTTAAAACTGATCGCAGAAACGCCGGAATGTGTCGTACACCATTCATTTGCCAGCGGCTGAAGTGCAGGCGCGTTGTCATCGGCCGGCGTTTTCGCGCTCAGCCGGAATATGACGGTATTTTTTCTTGGAAGGAACAGGAGATAGACCGGATATCCCTGTAATGTGCCGTAAAATGTGTTCGCGGCTTTGTCGTGCTGCAAGCCGGTCAGCTCACAGAATTGCTTGGAATGCAGTGCCATAGAATAACCCCCGTATCATGAATGATCGTATGATTTGAGATCCCGGACGCAGGCGAGTGCCTTTGTGATATCTCTGAATGCATCCGGCGGCAGACCGTTTTCTGCATAGCGGTCGGAATGAAAATCCGCCGTAACGGCATCGAGTGCATCCGGCGGCAGAAAATATGCTGCCCATTTATCGCGGATCTCCCGAACGGTATCCGCATTTTTTACTGAATCCGGCTGCCAGCAGGGTGCATCCAGCAGCAGACGGTAGCCCTGATAGAATTTTTCCGGCACATCCGGCAGTTTTTTCCATTTTCGCAGTGCTTTTCGCCATGTGCGGCGTTTCCGGCGGCTGCTTTCCTCGTGCAAAACGGTCGATTCGGTATCATAATATGTTCCGTTCTCGGCTGCACGGACTGTGTCGTTTTCAGGATCATTTTTTCGCAGCTTTTCGGCGATCCGCCGGATCAGCATCCGGATATCATATATCCATTCCGAAATAAAGACACGCCACATATAATATGAAGCTGCCAGAACCGGAATCCATAGCAGCAGCCAGAGCGGATTTGTATTGCCGGCAGGCGGCATTTCCGGTCGTTCTGCGGAAATGTCCTCAGCTTGTCCGTTTGGAACGTCGCCGCTGAGTGCAATGATCAGGCGTTTTATCAGCCGGATACATTCTGTGACCAGTTTGATCATCCACTCCTGAATTTGTTTCAGTATGGCGATCAGCGGTTCATGGAATGCAAATATGACCGTAAGCAGGAGAATGATGCCGAGAACCAGATACAGATTGCCGCGCCGGATATCCTGCGGTATATCGGTGATATCGCCGCCGCGGCGTGAAACAAACCGCCGGAGCATGAATTGATTGCGCAGAATAAAAAATAATGCGGAAACAATGCCGACGGCGCAGAGCGTCAGTGTTGTATGTGCCGGCAGATCGGCGATCATGAGCATGATCGAGGTAATGACGATTCCGCTGAGAAATGCGGCATAGGCATTGGCTGTGAATAACTGCTGCGGTGCGGCATTGTTTTTCCGGTTTGTGCCGATGACCGTGATGCCGGAAAGCAAAATGCTCAGTACAAGCCCGACACCGAGCATCCGCAGACCGACGGCACAGAGTACCGCAGATACGGCAGTGAGCAGGAGCGTCAGGCGAAATTCAAGTATTTTTCTGGAGATCAGCCGCAGACGGAGCAGGCGGATACATCCGGATGAAAGCATCGAAAAGGCGAGCAGAAAACCCATGATCGGGAGCATTGCGGCGGATCCGTTCATGGAGAGCAGGATCAGCCAGACAGGATACCAGCCCAGACAGCGGCAGAGCATTGAAAGAACCGTCAGCACGATGCATCTCCTTTCCGGAATGAAAACAGGCAGTATCCGCACAGTTGTGATGTGACATCGGATGCGGTGTGCGAATACGAGGGGAAGAACCGCAGGGAGAGAAGATGCTGTGCTTCGCTCATATCTCCCATCTCCCTAAGGTTTTCCCCCTCGTGCCTGATATGATTCAATATTCAGTCGGTTTTACAGCAATTCCGTCGGTTCGGGAATTGTCCGAAGAAGATTATCCATCTGCGAACGGTTTGCGATCCATTCGCTGAATGCTGTCGCAGAACCGGCTGCTATGCCCATGCGCAGTGCATCTGTCAGCGATTTTCCGCTTGCACATCCGGCAAGGAAACCGCCGAGCATTGCATCACCGGAGCCGACTGCATTTTTGACCTGTCCGTGCGGTGCAGACAGATGCCATACTCTGTCCTCATCGGTAAAGAGCAGAGCGCCGTCGCTGCCGAGTGAGAGCAGCGCATTCTGTGCGCCCCATTCGATCAGTTTTTTGCCGTAGGGCAGGGCATCCCACCATGTGTCGATCGCGCTGCCGTCATCAAAAAGTGAGCAGAGTTCACGCAGATTCGGCTTGACGACAAACGGATGACAGGCAAGTGTCTGCCGCAGCGGTTCACCCTCGGCATCGACTGCAAAGCGGATACCGGAATCACTGAGCGCCTGCATGATATCTGCATAATGCGATGCAGGTGCGCCTGCCGGGATCGAACCTGCCAGCACGATGTAATCCTGATCGCCGTATTTGCTCAGCTTTTTCACGAGAAGCTCCGTTTCGGCAGGGGATACGGATACACCTCTGCCGTTCAGCTCGGTGACGGCATGATCTTCTTTAACTTTCAGATTGATGCGGTTCATCTGATTCGGGACTTTGATCCAGTCGGTCGGGATCTGTGTCCGCATGAGCTGTTCTGCGATCATCGTGCCGGTCGTACCGGAGAGATAGCCGTAGACGGTCGTCGGGATCTCAAGCTGCTGCAAAATCAGCGAAACATTGACACCTTTGCCGCCGGCGGTGATGCGTTCATGTGAGGTACGGTTGACCTCATTCCGGATCAGCGGCGTTTCCAGCAAAACGGTGTAATCGACTGCCGGATTCATCGTAACAGTAGCGATCATGTGCAGTTCCTCTTTTCGTCTGTCCGCAGTGGGCGGACGTAATCAGGATTATATATGCCTGCGGCGGATATTCTATGCCGCATTACGGATTCGGGAAACATAGACGGATCGCGGCGGCGCAGATCAAAGCCGCGATCAGCCAGATCAAAAGCTGAACGGTCAGTTCACGCAGGATCTGCTGCCGTATCAGCCTGCGATATGCGGAAACAGTCAGGATCTTGCCTTCCGCATCGGATGCGTGTGCGGCATCATGCGGTGCATTGCCTGATTCAAACATGGTTCGCAGCATGACAAAATGCAGCGGCGAATCGGCTTTCAGAGATTGATGATCCGGCAGAACCGCAGGGAAAACGACGGTATGCTGAATGCGGCTGCTGTCGGTAAATGAAACGGTCAGGATCGTATCGGTGCTGCGGTGTTCAGCTGCGGTGATCGTGCCGGAAAAATGTTTCCAGACAGTCAGCGGCTGAAGCAGTCTGTCGATTCCGCGAATGAGCAGTCCGGCAAGGACAGCGAGTGTTGTACCGGATATCAGATACCGCAGTTCCGGCGCAATTCGCCATACGGCAAGCTGATGCAGAGCTTTCATGCGCATACCCCCAAATGACTGATACTGTCGAAACTGTACTTATTATACCATAAAATAGTAAAAAATGCAATGGGTGAAACAGCAGAGATCAGATTTCCGGCAGGCAGAATTGAACAGTAAATTTCTATATGTTAAACAGCAATATCATGATAATCAAAAGCTGAGTATTCTTGTCTATAATGATAGCATAACATTACAATCCTTTTAAAAAATAATTACAGTTCTGTTGTATTATTGCTTTTGTGAAAAGAATGTGCTATAATGTCGATGCACAAAAGAAAAGCTTGAATGAGAGGATAATGCGTAATGAAAAAATCAGCAGTTATTCTGTCAGCAGCACTCCTGTTCCTTTGCATGACCGGCTGCGGCGATTCCGCCGACACCGCCGTTTCGACCGCTGAAACCACTGATACCACTGCCGACACAACTGATGCGACAGCTGATACCACCGATACAACAGCCGATACAACCGAAACGACCGCCGATTCAACCGATGCCGCCGCTGATACCACCACCGAAAAATCTCTGGTCGGAAAAGATTCGATCTTCTCCGTTGATGATATGGTCGGCGAATGGACGATCCCGGGCGAATTCGGCGAAGCATTCAATACCATGACCGTTCAGAAGGACGGCAAGTTCATCGTTCGTCTTGCAGACGGCGGTACGCGCAAAGGTCAGGTCAAGCTCGATCAGGATGCATCGACCGGCGGTTATTCCTATGCGCTCTATGATGAAAATGATAAAGTATGGATTCAGTACGCCTGCTGTAATGTTCCTGTCAATCAGCTCACAACCACTCAGGAAAGCGGCATGGATTTCGTCCGCTATACGCTCGAAGATGTCGCCGCATATAAAATGGAGAACCTGAATCTCATCTGGAACAGCTACATGGGCGCAGGCGGAATCGAACATGACGATAACCAGACAATCACAGAAATAACCAATGAGGAAACCGGTATTGAATCGACTTTCTCGCTGATCACGGATACACGCTTCTCGCTGAATACCGAGGGCAAGGCTGCGATCGAAAAGCTTTCAAAAGTAACTGTCAGCCCCGCACTGGCAGATTGGGATCTGGGTGTTGATGCTGCATTCCGCGAAAAGGACGGCAAACAGTATATTCTCACAAGCGGCGGAAAAGACTGGTATTGTTTTATTACCGATAAGGGTGTCACGATCTCCGATCAGACCGATACATCCTTTACCGCGACCTGCAATGAGGGCGCTCTTTCCTGCGGTACCGGCAGTGCAAAATTCGTCTGGGACGGCACCAACTGGGTAATTGACAGCTACGAATTCAAATAAGTATATTCAATCAGAAAGGATCAAATATTATGAAAAAAAGTGCAATCATCTTCGCTGCGGCACTCCTGTGCCTCTGCATGACCGGCTGCGGCGATTCCGCTGACGGCGCATCTTCCGTCGCTGAAACCACCACCGACACATCGGATACCACGACCGATACAACATCGGATACCACGGATACGACCACCGATACAACATCGGATACCACAGACACGACTGCTGATACGTCCGCTTCCACCACTGATAAGACATCGACGACTGCGGCAGGCACAACAACTGCTGCAACGACCGCTGCCGCTTCTGACAGCAAATTCTCCGTTGATGATCTGGTCGGTGAATGGACAATGCCGGGTACATTCGGCGGCGAAAACAATACCATGACAGTCCGGAAAGACGGCAAATACATCGTCCGCTATGCAGCAGGCGGTACCCGTACCGGTCAGGTCAAGGTTGAAAAGGATGCTTCCGGTGCTGACGTTTATGCACTCTTCAGTGATGACGGTACAGCGTGGATCAGCTATCCCTGCGGAAATCTCCCTGTCAATGAGGTTTCCACAGCACAGGAATCCGGCTTGAACTTCGTCCGCTATTCAATGGAAGATGTCGCTGCAAACAAGATGGAAGCGATGAACTTCATGTGGATGTGCACATCGGGTGCAGGCTCGCTGTCGATTGATGCTGAGCAGGTTATGGAAGCGGACGGTGCGGCCTACTCGCTGATTCAGGATACACGTTTCTCGGTCAACACCAAGGGCAAGGCTGCAATGGAAAAGCTGCTGGAAGAAACTGCCTGCGGTACGGTTCGTGAAAATATGCAGTCGGGACTGAATGCCTGCTTCCGTGAACAGAACGGCGCACATTATGTTCAGACAAGCAACGCAAAGGGTATGTATAACTTTATCACGGATAAGGGCGTAAAGATCACGGATGAGACGGATACTTCCTTTACCGCGACCTGCAACATGAGCGACATGGTGAACGGCACCGGCAGTGCAAAATTCACATGGGACGGCACAAACTGGGTAATTGAGAGCTTTGAATTCAAGTAATTGCGAATAATAAGGACTGCCTGCGGAGAGTCATTCTTTGCAGGCAGTCTGTTTTTTATTACCGTCTGTTACCCAATCTTTAAGGAGAGTTCATGTTTGAACGGTTGCAATTCATCTGATAATATGTTATAATAATAAAGTGCCCGAACAGAAGAAAACGGCGGTATGTGCCCGTGCCGCCGGAACAGAAAAGGAGTTTCAGACATGGAACAGCGTACAGTATTCACCGCCAAAGAAGCCTCTGCCCTTGCACATGAGATCCTGCATTCGGTCCAGAGCGTCGTTGTCGGTAAAGATATGATCATACTCAAAGTATTTCTTGCCATGCTCGCAAAAGGTCATGTTCTGCTTGAGGATATGCCCGGTGTCGGCAAGACAACACTTGCACTTGCATTCGCCAAAACACTCGATCTGGATTATCACCGTATCCAGTTTACGCCGGATGTCCTGCCGAGCGATGTGACCGGATTTTCGGTCTACCGCAAGGATTCCGGAAAAATGGAATTCCAGAAGGGCGCAGCATTCTGCAATCTGCTGCTTGCCGATGAGATCAACCGTACATCACCGAAAACACAGTCTGCGCTCTTACAGCTGATGGAAGAATCTGCCGTGACCGTGGACGGTACGACCTATGAACTGCCGCAGCCGTACTGCGTTCTTGCAACGCAGAATCCGACCGGTTCTGTCGGTACGCAAATGCTGCCGGAATCGCAGCTCGACCGTTTTATGCTCTGCCTGCACATGGGCTATCCGGATCTGGAAAGCGAAGTGCAGATCATGCAGGCGCGCAGCAGTGAAAATCCGCTGGATAAGCTCGAACCGGTGCTTTCACGCTATGAATTGCAGATCATGCAGGATACGGCTTCACAGGTTTATGTCGATACGGCGATCCTGCGCTATATTGCTGAAATATCCGCCGCAACGCGCAGTCATCCGATGGTCAAGCTCGGTGTCAGTCCGCGCGGTTCACTGGCACTCTGCGCCGCTGCACGCGCAACGGCGCTCGTCCGCGGCAGGGATTACGTAACACCCGATGATATCCGCGTCATTGCCGGCGATACCTTTGCGCACCGCATTCTGCTCAGCGCACGCGCAAGAACCGAAAATGTGACCGCAGAGCAGGTGCTTGACGAGATCCTCAGCAATATCGCAGTTCCGCGTCTGAGAAGGTATCAGGAATGATACGTTCAAAACTGCTCTATGCGGCGCTGATCGTGGTGCTGATCCTGTTTTTCGTGCTGTACCGCGGAAATCTGTCCTTTGAACTGCTGATTTTCGGACTTGCCTTTCCGGTCATATTGTGGCTGATGCTGCTGCGGCTGCGCTTTGCACTGAAAATATCGCTTTTTCACAGCAAAAAGCCGATCCTGAAAGGACAGATCTATCAATGGTCTGTGCAGGTCAGAAACCGCAGCTTTTTCTCAACGCCGCACGCCCGTGTGACGCTCGAATACTGCAACAGCCTGAATCCCAAGCCGACCGAAGTGACATTCGAGCTGCCCGTTCTTTCACATAATACGCAGCGGTTCCGGCTCACATTTCATGCAGTGACCTGCGGTATGATGAAGATCCGCGTCAAGAAATTTGTGATCTATGATCCGCTTATGCTGTTTCACCGCACGATCAAGCTCTCGCTGCACGATACGATCGTGATCATGCCGGCGGCTGCTGCATTGCTGCCGGAGGAATGGCCGCCGGTTCCGCAGCCGGATGCGGATTCCGCCGAATATTCTAAAAATCAGGCAGGCGATGATCCCTCGGAGATCTTCGATCTGCATACCTACCGTGAGGGCGACCTCGTTTCGCGCATTCACTGGAAACTCAGCTCCAAGCTGGATACGCTCATGGTCAAGGAATACAGTCTGCCGCTTTCATCGGGCTGTCTGCTGCTGAGCGATTACCGGCATATCAGCCTGAATGCAGATTCCGCACTGCGGATTGATGCGATGTTTTCTGCGTTATCGGCTGCTGCCGCGCAGTTTTCCGAGCAAAATCAGTCTTTTGCGATGACTGCATATCATCCGGCACACGGAATGCAGCAGTCGGAAATGTTCTCTGAATTATCCGATGCTGTGCAGTGGATGCGGCACATGGTCAAACAGGATCCGGTCATGCCGGACGAACGGGCTGCATTTTTGCAGGCGATACGCGATTTTCTATCTGAATCGCATCCGTATGAGCGCATCATGATCTTTACGCCGCAGATGGATGAGCCTTTGCAGGAGATGCTGCTCTCTTTGCCGCAGCCGGAACGGTTTACGGTATTTGCCGTACTGTCACCGGCAGAGCCGGCAATTCCGGATCATTCGCGCGGTCTGCTGCGCTGGAACCCTGTTCTGATGCAGGAGCCGGTGCATCCGGTCTATGTGCCGATCCCTGAGGATGAAGAACCGGACTTTGATCTGGAAGAACTGGTGGAAGGGGGGGCTGAACCGTGAAACAGGCAAAACAGCTTCCGCGTCCGCCCCGTGTCAAACCGCAGAAGGATCAGCTCCTTGTGCATGACGGTCTGACCATGAGTGTCCGGAATAAACGGCATTTCCCTGAGATCATCATTCATGTACTGATCTCGGTCTGCGGCAGTATCGGTACAGTCGGCGTATTGCAGGGCTTCTTTCAGTTCCAGATCCGGTTAAAGCCGCTGTTTCTGTTTGCCGCCGTGATGACGCTGATCATGCGCCTGCTCCGGCTGATCTCGCCAAAGGCAGGTTTTGCTTCGATCCTGTGCGCATTTGCGTCTATTCCGCTTCTGCTGATGAAATTTCGGGAACAGGCTGTCATCGGTGCAGGTTCGATTTATCACACTGTCCGGCAGCGCATCCTCTGGCGAATCGAATTTCAGCCGTTTGAAGCAGATACGGGAGACTGGACAGAGGGACAGTGTGTTCAGCTTGTCTTTATCCTGTTTATTATTGCAATGACCGCACTTCTGGAATATTCCGATGTGCTGCTGACGCATCCGCATTCAAGCATGAGCGGATTCTGGATCCGGCTGCTCATCACATTCCCGTTTCTGGAATGCGGATTGTATTTCGGCATTGAAACGTACAGTATCTGCGTATTTCTGCTGGTGATATTCTGGCTCGGCACACTGGCAGTCTCACGGCGGAAAACGCCTGCCGCGATCACCGCGAAGCAGGGGACATCTGCCGTATTGCAGCAGGCATTTCAGGCGGAAGCCGAACTGCGCTTTTCCACGCATGAACCTGCGGCGGCGGCACTGCTGCTTATGACGCTGCTGCTGACCGGTGCGGCGATCCGTACATCGACCGGTTATTCCCGTACAGAGGAGCTTGACCGCAAGCGGAAAGATATCCGTGAGTTTTATCAGAATCTGACCATTGAGGATATCGCCGGACTGTTCGATGACCTGACCGGAGATATCGGTCTGGATATTGTAACGGATGAGATCGATCTGCGGCAAAAGAGCGATCTGTATTTTGACGGCAGACCTGTGCTGCATCTGGATATCGGCGCTGCCGCTGTTCCCGATGACTATTATCTGCGCGGCATTGTGCGTTCCGAATATACCGGCAGCGGCTGGGCGATCCCGTCCGGCGCATACCGCGCACAGCATAAGCTGTTCCGGAAGCTGACCGCAGAAAACCGGATGCCGCAGACCATGTTCCATTCCGATCATGTGAATGAACTGCGGACTTCCGACGGAAAATTCCCTGTTGTTCACTGTGATGTCACGGCACTGGAAAAAGAAAATGTCAATTATCTGCCGTATCAGAGCATCTATGATATCGGTACGAAATACCGCTATGATATCGAAACAGAGCTTGGCAGTACCGATGAATACAGCTTCTGGATCATGAACAATGCCAGAATGGACTGGGAAACATTTTCGGCAAATGAAGCGCCTTCAGATCATGAACTGATCTCGGAATATGAGGCGTTTGCGTCGCAGCAGTATCTCCGGCTGCCGGATACGGTTCAGTTTGCGCAGTTTCAGGAACAGGTCTTGCCGGATATGCCGGCGGATTCTCTGCCGCTGCTTGACCGTCTGGATGCGATCCGTGATTATATCTGGGCGCGTGCGGAATACACGATGCAGCCCGGTACGCAGCCTGCCGACCGTGATTTTGTGGAGTATTTCCTGAATGAAAGCCATAAGGGCTACTGTGCGCATTATGCATCTGCGGCGGTTCTGCTCTGCCGGATGTGCGGCATTCCTGCGCGGTACTGCGAGGGCTATGCGCTGACGCTCAATAATTTTGCAGACGGAAAGACCGGTACGGATTATTCGATCAATATTCCCGATTATCAGGCGCACGCATGGGCGGAGATCTATGTGAAAGGCTATGGCTGGATCCCTTATGAATTTACCGAAACCGTTGCGGAATCATGGCACAGCCATGCAGATGAAGAATCGACGGAAACGACTGTCGTACCGATGACGACAACAACACAGACCGAAACGGTGACTGTTACTCTGACTGAGACCGTGACGGAAGTCATAACGACCGCTGCGAATGAAGATAATACACCGGACGGAAAGAACGATGATACAGCCGGAAAGAACGGCGGCATGACCGCGGAACAGCGCGCAAAGCTCATCCGGACGCTGCTGATCATTTTCATCATTGCGGCAGTGATTTTGCTGTATTACGCACTGCACCGGCTGATTACCGAAAAACGGCGGCGTGCGATGCACAGCAGTGATCCGAATGAAGCAGCGAATGCTGCATATACATTCATTGTCCTTCTGCTTCATATACAGGGGATCGACCAGAAAAAAATGTCGCATGACGAATTTGCGGCGAAAGCCGAAGAAGACTGCAAACTGCTTTCTGCCGGCAAATTGAGCCGTGCTGTTTCCATTCAGCAGGCGGTCGCGTTCAGTCGGGACGGTATCTCCGCTGCGGATGCAAAGATCATCTGTAAAACTGCAAATCAGCTTGCCGCTGCAATGTACCGCAAAGCCGGATTCCTGAAAAAGATCTGGCTCCGCTGGGGCAGACACATTATCCGATAAATCAGAATGAGATTCCAAAGGAAATCGTTTCTTTGGAATCTCTTTTTATAGTCTTGTATGGTCAGAAATCAGGATTTTTGCAAGTTGTCTGAAAAAACCGTTAATAATCACAAGATGCTCTTGACAATTCAGAGTAAATATGTTAAACTGAGTGTGCAGCCCAAAAATGCTGCGATACAGAGATACACCGTAGGGAAATGATACTATTTGATTTCAGGGATACAAACTGAAACCGTTCGATGCAGGACAGGTGTATTTTCTGTTGCTGTTTTCAGGCAGACACAGAGAATCAGACACGCCGTATCCGCATTCGCAGATACGGCTTTTTTGCGGGTAAAGCGTATGGATCACGGCAAAGGAGGGATCATTCGGCAAACACAGAAAAAACAGCGGCGGCTTGCCGCATCACATATTGGGGAAAATCTTACAGAAACAGAGTATGCAAGGGGAAATCAATCACAGAAAAAAGCGCCGGAAGGGAAACCGGACGCTGATAAAAAAGCCAATATGACTGGAGGATTTTTCATGAGATCTCGATTTCTGAGCTGCTGCGGCATCGCGTTGGGGGCGCTGATCGCAGCAACAGCAGCAGTATCCGGACCGATTTATGCGGATGCAGCCGCATCCGGCGATCTGGACGGCAACGGTCAGTTCAATGCAGCAGATGTGAAATTGCTGCAAAACTGGCTCCTGACAAAAAATACATCGCTTGCAAACTGGCAGGCTGCGGATTTCGACGGAAACCGTGTGCTGAATGCCGTTGATCTTTCGCTGATGAAGCAGGATGTTCCGGAAGAAGAACCGGATCCGCAGTATATTCATCTGAAAGGCAGCAGCATTTCCTTTGAAGGCAGCAATATTTCCGTTTCCGGCAATGCTGCAACGATTTCCGCATCCGGTGTCTATTATATAGACGGAAAACTGGACGGCGGTCAGATCATTGTCAATGTGCCGGATGAAACGACCGATTCCAAGACCGTCAAGCTGTTTCTGAACGGTGTGGAGATGAAGAATACCGGTGCGCCCTGCATCATGATCGAAAACGCAGAGAATACATCGGTGAATCTTGTTGAGAATAAGACCAACACGCTTTCTGACGGCACAGATGCCCCGACTGCGGAAGAAACAGAATATGCCGTTCTGCATTCCAAGGATGATCTGACAATCAAGGGCAGCGGCAGTCTGGAGATCAATGCCGGCACATTGTACGGCATCCACTGCAACAATGATCTGAAACTCAACGGCGGTACGCTGACGGTCAATACGGAAAGCGGCGATGCTGTCCGCGGCAGAACTTCTGTCACGGTCAAGGACGGAACGGTGAATATCAATACCGAGGGCGACGGCATCAAGTCCACAAAGGGCAATATGGTGATATCCGGCGGTACGGTCAGCATCAAATCCGGCAAGGATGCATTGCAGGCTGAAACCGATATGGAACTCAGCGGCGGAACAGTCTGCGCCTGCGGCGACCGCGGTCTGACAGCTGCCGGTACGATCACACTGGACGGCTGTTCCCTGCTTGCGACCGCAACCGATAATCCCTGCGAAAATCTCAGTTCGTCCAATGCGATCAATCTCAGCTTTACAAAGGAATGGTCAAAGAATAATCCGATTTCGGCAACAGACGGCAGCGGCATCGTATTCCATCAGAACACGATGAAAAAATATCGCTATGCGACCATATCTGCGCCGGATGTGTCCGGTACGGTCAATGTCTATGCCGGCGGCATTCAGGTCGAAGCAGACGGCAGCAACAGCTTCCGGACCGGCAGCAGCTATACCGATGTCAATAATACCGATCATGCAGAACTGCTTTATGCCGGACTCTTTGACAGAAGCCATGTCCATAAGATCGAAATCGAAATGGATAACTGGAACGAGTTTATGACGAAAGCAGATCAGGAAGTCTATTATCCCTGTGATATCGTGATCGACGGCGAACGCATCCCGAATGTCGCGATCCGTACAAAGGGCAACAGCTCCCGTATGTTCGTTTCGCAGGCGGGCGGCAAGAAATTCAGCTGGCGCATCAAGCTCGATAAGTATGATAAACTCCAGAATTACTACGGTCTGACTGAATTCTGCATGAACAATATGTACTCCGATCCGTCCTGTATGCGCGATATTCTTTGCTATGATGCGCTGCATGAGATCGACGGTGTCGGCCCGAACTGTGCATATACGGATATGTATCTGAACGGAAATCTGTATAGTTTCTATTTCCTCGCAGAACAGCCCGGCACAACGCTTGCAGAGCGCCTTGCGACCTCTGACGATGCAGTGCTTTATAAGGCAACGGATAACGCCGGCGGCGGAGGCGGCGGATGGGGCTTCGGTTTCGGCGGCAATGACGGTTACTGCTCCTTTACGCAGAATATGCCGCTGAACAACTTTGATGTCAAATTCGGCACAGATGATGATTTTGCACATATCAATGCGATCAAGCAGGCGATCAACCGTGTTTCGTCCAATGATTACAAATTTATCGAGGATGTCATTGACGTACCGAGTTTCCTGAAGGGATTTGCGGTCAATTCCGTCATGTGCAATTATGACAGCTATAACGGTACGCTTGCACATAACTATTACCTGATGTATAATGAAGGCAAATGCTATTTTGTCGGCTGGGACTATAATCTTTCGCTCGGCAACTTCACAGGCGGTGCGGATTCGGTCAATTCCGATGTCAAAACAAGTCTGTATCAGGTCGAAGTCAAGGATCGTCCGCTGGCAAAGCTGCTGGAAGTCGATGAGTATTACAAAATGTATATCGGCTATGTCAACCAGATTCTTGCACTCTACAGCGATCCGCAGCAGAGTGTTGACCGTTATGCGGCGCTGATCCGCGATCATGTCAAGGCGGATCCCAATTCATTCTTCACATACGATCAGTTCACAGCCAATACCACGAAATCAGCAAACGGCTTGCAGGTCAATAACGGCGGCAACGGCGGCTGGGGCGGATTCGGCGGATTCGGCGGCTTCGGCGGATTTGGCGGCGGCGGCGGCGGCGGATTCAATTTCGGCGGCGATCAGATCTCTGTTGTAGACTTCCTCATCAAGCGCAATGAGGTCATTCGGCAGGCAATCGGTTATTAAGCAGTAAAAAGCAGTCCGGAATCTGAATGTTCCGGACTGCTTCAGTCTGTCAAGAACTATGAGAATGCCAAAATAAAAGTTTCGCTCAAGCCTTTTCAAAGGCTTGCAGGTTCTTAGGGCAGCGCCCTAAGTCGTGTTCCGCAGAACACGAAACGCCCCTATACTTTAGGAGCTCCGCAGGGGTGAATCTGATAAAACGATCCACCCGGCAGGACTTTATCGGAAAATTGAGCAGTCCGGAATCTGAATGTTCCGGACTGCTCTTATTGTATTCATTTTTCAGAATGAATGGTGCTGTTACAGCGAAGGGATCATCTTTGCAATGAATTTCAGGATCGTGACAACATCATTACTGTCCACATTTCCGCT
>JAZQOZ010000171.1:0-48588 GCA_045628085.1 Oscillospiraceae bacterium
TTTGTGCAGACGGTCAAAGAATCGCAGCAGCCGACTTTGTTCCGGCTGACAAAAACTGTTCAAAATTACAATTTTATTATATCAGTCATTTGACGAATCGTCAAGTATTTTGCAGAATTTCAGCAGAATGCACAATCTCCGAACAGTTGACAAAAACGGAAATTTGTGGTACTATGGTAGCAGAAAGAAATATGTGTAAGGAGGCACAAAATATGGAACTTTGGATGATCGCGGCTGCATTGCCGCTTGGAGATGATACGCCGATCGCATTGTATGCTGTTCTGGGTATTATCGCGCTTGCATTGGTCGTTGCATCTGTTATGATGAGCAAAAAATCAAAGCAGAATGACAGTAAGGATAAGAACGATCAGAAGTAATCAATCGGAAACTGCATAATACAAATAAGAGGTGAAAACCAAACCGGCTTTCACCTCTCTTTTTTTACCCAATATGGGATTCCAAAGGAACAAGTCCCTTTGGTGCGGTATGGGCGCACAGCCCATTATCAATCATCCGCGCAGCGGATACCGCAAATCAGCACTGATAGTCAGCGCCAAGCTGGAGCGCAGCCATGTTGTTGTCAATGGTATGCGCACGCTTTGCCGGCGTATTCTTTTCGAGTGCCTTGCGGACAGTCTCGAAGGAGAAGATACCGGTTTCGTGGAGCAGCTTGCCGAGCAGAACGATGTTTGCACCCTTTGCGAGGTTGTTATCGTCTGCGAGCTGTGTTGCCGGAACATAGAAAGTATCAATATCAGTGCGGTCGGTCTTTGCATCGACCATAGAGCAGTCAACGAAAGCCTTTCCGCCCGGCTTGACATTCGGCATGAATGCATCGAAGGACGGGCCGTTCAGAACAACGAGCAGATCGGGCTCAAGAACCTGCGGCGAGCCGATCGGTTCATCGGAGATGCAGACGGAGCAGTTGCACTTACCGCCGCGCATTTCCGGACCGTAGCTCGGAAGCCACGAAATCTCCTTGCCCTCAAAGAGCGCACAGTATGCGAGCAGTTTGCCGGCAAACAGGATGCCCTGTCCGCCGAAGCCTGCGAGCAGAATTTCATAGGTCATTTTGCGGCACCTCCCATAGCGAGCTTGTCAGCATTTGCTTCTTCCATGTTGACATCCTTATATACGCCAAGCGGATAATACGGGATGCACTCCTCCTGCAAACGCTTGATGGATTCCTTCGGGGTGAGTCCCCAGTTGGAAGGACAGGTGGAAAGAACCTCAACGATAGAGAAACCGTTGCCCTTCTGCTGGTTCTCGAATGCCTTGCGGATCATTTTCTTGGTTTCGCGGATATGCGGAACGGTATCCACAGCAGTACGGACAGCGAGTGCTGTACCGTCGAGTGTGGAGAGCATCTCACAGACATGGATCGGATAGCCGGCTTTGCGCGGATCTCTGCCGTAAGGCGAGGTCGTTGTGACCTGTCCGGGCAGGGTGGTCGGAGCCATCTGACCGCCGGTCATGCCGTATGTGCCGTTGTTGACGAAAATAACAACGATGTTTTCGCCTCTGGTTGCAGCATGAACAGTCTCAGCCGTACCGATCGCGGCAAGGTCGCCGTCGCCCTGATAGGTAAAGACGTTCAGGTCAGGTCTTGCACGCTTGACACCGGTTGCAACGGCCGGTGCTCTGCCGTGCGGAGCCTCGATCATGTCGCATCCGAAATAATTATATGCAAAGACGGAGCATCCGACAGGGCAGACACCGACAGTATTGCCCTCAATGCCCATTTCATCAATGACCTCAGCAACGAGGCGATGAATGATACCGTGCGTACAGCCTGCGCAGTAATGCAGACGCACATCGCACAGTGCGTGCGGTCTTTGGAATTTCACAGCCATTACTTGATACCTCCGTTCAGCTTTCTGATCTCCTCCAGAACTTCATTCGGAGAGGGGATCACACCGCCCGTTCTGCCGTAGAAGGAAACAGGGATCTTGCAGTCGAGCGCGAGTTTGACATCGTCGATCATCTGTCCCATGTTCATCTCAACGGAGAGAACAGCCTTTGCCTGCTTTGTTGCATCGAGGAGCTGCTTTTTCGGGAACGGCCAGAGTGTGACCGGACGGAACAGACCTGCCTTGATGCCCTCTGCTCTTGCCTTATTGACGGCAGATTTTGCGATACGGGAGGTTGCACCGAAAGCGGTGAGAACAATATCTGCATCTTCGCAGAGATAGCTTTCGCCCTCGGATTCATTTTCTTCGATGACAGCATAGCGCTCATAGCGCTTTTTGACCTGTTCTTCGAGGTCATTTGCCTCGATGTAGAGTGAGTTGACGATATGATGCTCACGCTCCATCTTTGTGCCGACAGCAGCCCAGCCGGAATTATCCGCACCTTCTGCGGAGATCTCCGGGAACTCGACCGGCTCCATCATCTGACCGAGCAGACCGTCTGAGAGCAGCATGACCGGTACGCGGTACTTTTCGCCGAGATCAAATGCGCGGACAACGAGGTTCACGACTTCCTGCACAGAATTCGGTGCAAGGATGATGAGGCGGAAATCGCCGTGGCCGAGGCCTTTGGTAGCCTGCCAGTAATCCTGCTGAGAAGGCTGAATGGAACCGAGGCCCGGGCCGCCGCGCTCAACATTGACGATGAGGCAGGGAACATCGGAGCCTGCGATATAGGAAATACCCTCAGATTTCAGGGAAATTCCGGGGGATGAGGATGAGGTCATGACACGGGTACCGGTTGCGCCGGCACCGAGAACCATATTGATTGCAGCGACTTCAGACTCAGCCTGAAGGAAAACGCCGCCGCGCTTCGGCATCTGCTTGGAAAGATACTCGGAAAGCTCAGTCTGCGGGGTGATCGGGTAGCCAAAGAAGCATTTGCAGCCTGCACGGATCGCAGCTTCAGCGAGTGCCTCATTGCCTTTCATTAAAACCTTTTCCAATGAAAACAATCCTTTCTGATTAAGATTCAATTACGATGGCACAATCCGGACACATCATCGCACACATCGCACAGCCGATGCACGCATCATCATCTGTGCAATACGCTGTAAATACGCCCTCTTTGTTGCGCTTCTCATGCTGGATCGCAACAATCTGCTTCGGACACGCTGTTGTGCACAGTTCGCAGCCCTTACAGCGGTCAAAAATGACGTTCATTTTTGCCATAGGAGTTACCATTCCTTTCCGATAAGATTACGGCAGAACCGGTGCTGCCAATCTGAAAACGCCGCATACGGGTTCAGTTGCATTGTCTTTGCGGCAATATCAGACCAATGCAGGCGGACACAGTCCGTCAACTTATTTATTATAGCACATTTTCCTGCAAATTTCAAGTGCTTTTGCGATTGCACGCGAAAAGAAACGCAAAAATACACAGCAGCAGCAAACCGTTCCGCAGAAATGAATACGGAACGGTCTGTTTCATGATTTTATGAGTTTATCCGAATGCAGGATCACAAGGTCTTGGGGTTGAAGCAGCATATCGCTTCGCGGCAGTACACTCAGTCCGCTGCGCATGACAAGCAGGATTTGCAGACTGTAATGCGTTTGTATTTCAGCAACGGTCTGTCCGCAGAAATCATGCCCTTCTTCCAGCATAATCTCCCCGACTTCGCGTATATCCGGCAGACGGGTGTCAATATGTTCCTTTTGCGTATATTGTTCCACGAATCCGGCGCTGATGATACCGGTCGGGATCGCAACGACACCCACACCGAGAAATGCAATACAGATCGCCATTGCCTTGCCGACGGTCGTTATCGGATAGATATCACCGTATCCGACAGTCAGCAGGGTGGACATACTCCACCATATTCCGGAGAATGCATTGCGGAAATTTTCCGGCTGTGCGTCATGTTCTGCACCGTACATACACAGTGAGGAGGACAGCATCAGGATAATGATAATGAACACAGAAGAAAGGATCTGATTGCGCTTTTCGTACAGGACTGTTGTTATGATCTGGAATGAATCATACTGCGCATTGATGCGGAACAGATGCAGGATCCGCACAACGCGAAGCATCCGGAATACGATAAAGCCGTCCAGAAAGAAAAAAGGCAGAATTGTCATTAAATCAACAATGCCGTCAAAAGAACGAAGAAACCGCATTCTTGCCTTTGCAGGCGGACGGTCGGGATAGAGCAGATCAGCCGTCCAGATACGAAGAATGTACTCCACGCAGAAGATGCCGGCCGTTACGATCTCAATGATACGCAGTATTGAATAGAACGGTGCAAAGAAATCGAATGTTTCCAGAAACATGACAAGAATATTGAGAATGATGACGGCTGCGATGAACCAGTCGAACGCACGGCTGATCAGATCCTCTGTATTGCCGATCTGGATAATGTCAAAGATACGTTTCTTTTTCATCTGACCGAATCCCCCTTCCATCCATATTATAACATACAATACCGGAAAACGCAATGGGAGAAAAAAGAAAGTGAACGATTCTGAATCGGCGGTCAGATGTTGATTTTCCGTATTTTTTGATGTATAATAGAAAGAGACAGTCTGGTGATTTCGATTGCTGTTATTTTGGCGGACGAATGCAGAACCGGAGGTGTTGTCAGATGAAAGCCAAATGCAGAAATATGCTGTCATTGCTGTTCGGGATTGTATGTCTTTTGATGACCGCGCCGAAAATATGCCTGTGTGTATGTGCATACGGGATCGCGCCTGTGCAGGGTGATCTGAACAGTGACGGAAAAGTATCGGTTGCGGATGCCGTATTCCTGATGCGGTTTTTGACCGAAGATGAACCGATCTCAATGAGCAGTCAGATCGCCGCGGATTCGGATGTAAATGCAGACGGTTATATCACAATGACGGATGTTCATGCTTTTGTGCAGATTTACATCCTGCATTCGTCTGATATCGTGCCGGAGCATCCGTATACGGAAACGACGGCTATGCCGGTTCAGACGCAGACAAGTACAGAAACAACGACCGTTTCAGCGGCATACAATACAGATTATATTCAAAATCTGAAAACGATACCGCCCTACGATCAGCAGGCGTATATCACGGTCAATCAGAATCTTCCGTATTATACCGTCGATTCCACGGAAACAACAGCTTTTGAATACTACAGTCCATTGGATGCGCTCGGTCGGTGCGGCAGATGTGAAGCCTGTATCGGAACAGAACTGATGCCGACGGAAGAACGGGGAAGCATCGGAATGGTGAAGCCGTCCGGATGGCAGTTAGCCCGATATGACGGGATCGTAGACGGCAATTATCTGTATAACCGCTGTCATTTGATCGGTTTTCAGCTGACGGGCGAAAATGCAAACGTCTGTAATCTGATCACCGGCACAAGATATCTGAATGTCACGGGAATGCTTCCCTTTGAGAATCAGACGGCTGATTATATCAAAAAGACCGGAAATCATGTGCGGTATCGTGTGACACCGTATTTTGAAAATGATGATCTGGTTGCGTCCGGTGTTCTGATGGAAGCATTATCTGTTGAGGATAACGGGAACGGTCTGCGGTTCAATGTGTTCTGTTATAATGTTCAGCCGCAGATCTGCATTGACTATGCAAACGGTGACAATCATCTGATTGACACATCGGGAGAACAGCCGGATACACCGCCGCAGAATGCCGATTATGTTGTTAATACAAACACGAAAAAGTTTCATTTGCCGGATTGCTCTGCGGCAGCGGATATCGCACCGAAAAACAGAATGGATTTTACCGGAAGCAGAGAGGAACTGATCGAACAGGGCTATTCACCGTGCAAGCGGTGTGATCCGTAAGCAGCCAAGAAAAACATCCCCGAAGCGCATCTGATTTTTCAGACAGCTTTTCGGGGATGTTGTATTTCTGATCCTGTCAAACAGGCAGCGTGATTTATTCCGGCTCATCCGGTTCATTCGGCTCATCCGGCTCATCCGGCTCATCCGGCGTTCTGTATAGAAGTTCATAGACCTTATATCCCAGTAAACCGCCGAGTGTGTTATTGAACAGATCGTCAAATTCGAGCATACCTCTGCAAGTAAGATATTGCGTTATCTCGATCAGCAAAGATACGCAGAAAGCATAGAGGAGAACTTTTTTCCATGTGATATCGTGAAATTTCGGAAGAAAGGATATCAAAAATCCAAACGGGAACAGCAATAATATATTCCCGATGATCTGCTGCACATAATACCATCTCTGCGTATTTTTCAGGACATTGGCAAACTCCCAGAACGGTGTCAGCATGGAACGCCTTATTCCGGTCTTTCTGTTTATGACAGTGATCCAAAGGACAAATCCGATATAAATACAGAATAGTAAAACCGGAAAAGCTTTCTTCAATTTGCTTTTATTCATCATATCTCCATGAATCGGTATCGTATCTGAGCCGTTGTCTGCATTCTCAGTTCAATATATCTTTCCCGATCAGCCGCCACTGTGCTGCTTCTTCTTTTGTGAATACGCCGTCATCCGAATAAAACTCAGCCATATCCTCAAGCCGGATACAGCCGAGCTGACCGCCGCTTTCCGGAAAGGCACAGCCGCAGTCGATCGCAAGCATTCGTTTTCCGTGGAAGATGTGCATGGTTCTGGCAAATTTCACTGTCGGCGTATGCCCGAATATAACATTCTTCCGTGCCGGCATCTGAGAATATTTCGTCAGCCGAAACCATACCATAAATTCTTTCAGGTCATAGCCAGGCATACTTTCGGGATCATACATCTCCTGCGGTGCGGCATGAACAAGGATGAATTTGCGGCGGCTGACGGTGAATTCCAGCTGCAAAGGGAGCGCTTCCAGATAGCAAAGCAGGTCTTCCTGTTCATCTTCTGTGAGCATAAGAAACTTATTTAAGGTATAAAAGCAGCGGTTGCTTTCCCACAGATACATATAATCCGGATTTTCGGGATGCCGCAGGGCATTGATCATCATGTGCTCATGATTCCCAAGCAGCAGCGTACAATTCTGCATCGCGCGTATCCGCTGGAGCAGCTCGATCCCATGCATTCCGCGGTCGATCACATCTCCGAGGATATACAGGTGATCTTCCGGATGAAGATCAATTATGGAAAGCATCGCATCAAATGCTTCCTGATTGCCGTGGATATCTGAGAGAACGTAGTGCATCCGGTATCGCCCCTTTCGACACAATATTTAACAATATCACATAATGAAAATGAACCATGCTTTGCTTTATACAAAAAATGGTTCATAATGATTGTTTGAAGTATGTCGGACACAAATCAAATGTCACTTTTTTATATTGCATACCGTTCAAGCATTGAATCCGAAACGGCAATGCTTTCGGGTTTCACCTTTTTCTGCAGCACATCCCAGTTCGGAACGCGGGAAGTAAGATTATGTGCATCCGAGCCGAAAGCAAACCGTTCGTATTCATTGAGTACACGCTTGGCGAGTTTTTTTTCCTTCCAGTTCGTAAATGCTTCGATATTCAGCTGCAAAATCGCTTTTGTGGACAAAATCGTTTCTATTTCAGCTTTGGAGTAAAATTCCAGATATCTGTGAACATGAGCGAGCATGACTTTCAGTTTATGTTCTGCCGCGATGTTGTAGATCTCTTCGGTCATCCATTTTTCATACTGGCGATAGGGCAGTTCAAGCAGGATGATGCGCGTTCCCTGAATGGCAAGCTTTTCGATGCCCGGCATTTCGGAGATACCGTGCTCGACTGCGATCTCCGCACCGAGACGAATATTCTGAACAGCGGCACTGTCACGGATCTGACTGAACGCCGCTTCGCGCTTTTGCAGAAAGTGATCTATGGATCTTTCCCGATGAGCATAGAAATGCGGCGTGGCACAGATCCTTTCGACACCCTGCGCCTGCATCGTTTCGATCATTTTCAGCGATGTTTCCGCACTGTCTGAGCCATCGTCAATGCCGGGAAGAACATGGCAATGGTATTCTGTCAGCATTCAAATCACCTTTTTTTGTTCTTGCGGCCGGAAGATTTATCGTCTTTTTTTGCATGATCCTGCGGTTTCTCATCGGATACTGCTTTTTCGTCTGCTGTTGTTTTTTCATCTGCGGCTTCGCTGTCGGTAGCCGGCTGTGAGCCGTAGTAGCCGTAACCATAGCCGCCGTAGCCGTAACCCTTTTTGTAGTAATACTTGCTTTTGTATCCGGAATAAGAGCCGCTGCGCTTTGTCTTGACATCGTTCAGGATAAAGCCGAGCATATTCATATTTGCAAGCTCCAGACGCTTGAAAACATTGTCAACATCTTCCGCAGTTGTTCTTGCATAGCGAAGGACAACGACAACACCGGAGATGTTTTTCGCAAGCTCCATCGCATCCGTAACGACATTGATAGGCGGTGTATCAAGGACAATGCAGTCATACTGAGCCTGCAGTTCTTCCAGAATAGCGGTCATGCTTTCGCTTCCGAGCAGCTCAGAGGGGTTCGGCGGGATCGGGCCGGCCGTCATGACATCAAGATTCTCCATGACATTCTTCTGAATGCAGTTCTCAAGCTTTTGCATTTTGCTGACCGCAGAGGACAGACCGTTTCTGTTTGTGAGATGAAAGATCTTATGCTGAACAGATTTACGCATATCCGCGTCAATGAGCAGGACTTTGCTTCCGCTTTGTGCCATTGCGATCGCCATGTTGGAAACAGTGGTCGATTTGCCTTCGCCCGGATTTGCAGAGGAAACTGCAAAAATCTTCTTCTCAACTGTGGACAGTGCAAAAGATACATTGGTACGGATGGATTTATAGCTTTCGACAACATAGAACGGCACATTGCCATCTGTCAGACGAATATGGGTGCCTTCATCGGCGTTCTTTTTCTTCTTTTTCACATCGCCGAATTCCTGAATTTCGCCGATAATTGATTTGTTGTACTTATTTGCAAGTGCATCGGTATCCTTGATCGTGTTATCGAAGAAATCAATTACGAAGATGATCAGAACGATCAGCATAAATGCTGCCGCCATGCCGAGCGCGGTGTTTTTGAGTTTATTCGGAGCAACGGGTGTATTATAGGTTTTCGCGGTGTCGATCGTATTGATCGAACCGACACCGACAGCATCTTCCACATACTGCGGTGCGACCTGTGTCAGATCGTTGCAGATGGAAGCGGCAACTCTGGCATCTTTTGTGGTCGTTGTGATCTTGACAGCGGAAGTATCGGTCACAGACGAGATCGAAATGCAGGAACGGAGCGAAGCGGGTGTGATCTTTCCGGCATCATTCAGTACGAAATTCTCCTGCAGTGTCGGCTGCTCAAACTGACTTGCGAGCATATCGCCGACTGCATTCATTACAGCATCGTCCTTCAGCACTTCCATGTAGGTGTTGACAAGCTGTTTGGAGTTGCTGATATTATTGACATTGTTTGTATTTTCGGCAATGCCTGTGTAGCTTTGCACATACATTGTAATATGCGAAGAATATTCCAGCGGAAGGATAAATTTGGAATAGCCGAATGCCGCACATCCGCCGAGCAGTGTGATAAGAATGATAAGCCAGAGATGTGACAGCAGAAGATTGATAATGTCCTTAATAGAATATGTTTCGTTCATAACGAAAAAATCCTTTCATATCGGATAATATATTTTGCAGGTGTTTTGGATCAGCTGCATGGATATTGCACATAAATCACAATATATTAATTATAGCATATTTCCGGATATTTGTAAAGTCTCAGATGTGAAAACACTTCATATAAATAGGGTAAAAATTAGTACAAACAGACAAGTTTGTGCATGGAAATGCACGTTGGTTAAATGGATAACGGCTGCCGGCATTGCCGGCAGCCGTTTCGCTGCAAATTACTGCATCTTGTAAGCGTCGATCATTTTCTTGACCATCTGACCGCCGATCGAACCTGCCTGACGGGATGTCAGATCGCCGTTGTAGCCCTTATTGAGCGAAACACCGACTTCGCTTGCGGATTCCATCTTAAAACGTTCGAGGGCTTCCTTGCCCTTCTGTGTCATTTCACCCTTCATGGTTCATACTCCTTTTCTTGCGCAGTTGCGCACAGGGCAGCGGGATCGAAACATCTGCCCTGATGCAGAGCGTTTCGCTGAATGCTGCCGTGCTAATATTATAAACGCTGTTGTGCGGATTATCATAGGTATCTTCTGGAATGCTTTTTGACAAAAACTTGACAATCCGTTTTGTTTGGCGTATAATGGTCTTGAAAAAACAGACCGACCGAAAGGAGCGAAGCCTGTGCATCATTTGTTTTATCTGATGGGAAAAAGCGCATCCGGAAAGGATACGATCTATCAGCATTTGCGGGCACAGTTTCCGCAGCTGCGTTCAATGGTTTTGTATACGACCAGACCGAAACGTGCAAACGAACAGGAAGGCAGAGAATACTATTTTATATCGGATGAACAGCTTGCGCAGATGCGAAGTGCGGACAGGCTGATCGAGGAGCGGACCTATCATACCCAGCAGGGCGACTGGACATACTGCACTGCAAAAGACAGCGCCGATCTCAGCATCAGCAGTTATCTCGGAATGGGAACACTCGAATCCTACAGCAAACTCTGTGCGCATCTGGGGCGTGCGTGTGTCATACCTATATATATAAATGTAGAGGACGGCATCCGGCTTCAGCGCGCATTGGAACGGGAACGTGCGCAGAATGTGCCGAATTACGCGGAGATGTGCCGACGCTTTCTGACGGATTCACAGGATTTTTCCGAGGAGAATCTGCGTGCGGCAGGAATCGGGGAACGCTTTGAGAATCTCGTTCTGGAGCAATGCACAGAAGAAATAGCGGCACGGATACGGCAGCTCCTTTCGGAAGAATAAAAATACGCAGGATCGGGATGATGCCCGATCCTGCGTCAGTCTGTTGAAAAACTATGTGGATGCTAAAATAAAAGTTTCGGTCAAGCCTTTTCAAAGGCTTGCGGTTTCCAAAGGCAGAGCCTTTGGGCGTACTCCGCAGAGTACGAAATTCTCTATACTTTAGGAGCTCCGCAGGGGTGAATCTGATAAAACGATCCGGTGGATCGTTTTTCAGAGAGGGGTGCCCTGCGATAGAGGGCACCCCTAAGTGGATCGCAGAGCGATTCACCATACAGGACTTTATCGACAAGCTGACGCAGGATCGGGGTGATGCCCGATCCTGCGTGCATTGTTTTATATGGTCAGTGGAATTCGTCATTCGGATTGAGGACGATCGGGGATCTCCAGCGGATACCGTAATCACTGCGCAGGATCATACGCTTTGCCATCCAGTATTCCCTGCAATAATCATAATAACCGCGTTCATGCTCCAGCGCCTCATCAATTTTTTCTTCCAGTTCAAAGCGGATCGCAAGGTATTCATCGGTCAGCTCGACAGGATCAGTCAGCGGTTCGGAATCAGAAGCATCCTTTGCCTCTGCATAGACAGCGGAATAGGTCTCACTGCCGAGATCGTTCTGCATCGTTGCTTCCATTTCCGGTGTCACGCCGTCAGCAGTATGCAGAGCGCAGGTGATGACCGAAAAAGCGTTATCGGAAAGATCAAGCAGTTCACCATTTTCGAGAACCTTGACATTCTGATCCAACAATTCGCGCATACTGGAATATGCACGCTGCGTGTAATGCAGTGCTTCCGGCCAGAAATGGCTCTCCGCGTATGTATTTGCTGTATCCTGACAGTAGCGCAGACAGTCAGACCATCTGCCCTCTGCTTCAAGCATGGTCAGTGCATTCTGACATTTTTCGATCGCCGGATGTGCGCGCCACGAATCAAACTGCATGGAATGGAACTGCTGTAAAAGCAGGCAGGTATAAAGCTGATCGACTGCGAGATCTGCCGTCGGATGTGCTTCAAACGCCGCCATAATGCGTTCAAGCATCCGCCCGGTAAATGCGATGCCGAGATCGGAAGCGCGTTCGGCGTTGAGCAGGTTGAGATAATCCATGAGTGCGGCCTGCTTATTCTGTTCGGAATGGTCTGTGCTCTGGAGAAGCTGTTCAAGCTGTTCGCCGCTTTTGACGAGTTCCTGATATCGGGAATCATCCTTGGAATACATGACAATGCCTCCTTACTGATCTGACTGTTTTTTTGTATATCAACCGATGTTAATATATATAATCGGTATTTAGTATATCATACCATAATTTTTTCTTCTTGTCAAGCGAATTGCAGAGGAAATGACAAGCATTCCGGAAAGAAAATACAGCAGCGAAAATGCGGAAAAACGGCAGGAATATAAGCCTCCTGAAATCGAATTGCTGCTATTACGGAATTTGTGCAAAAAAGAGAAAATCGAATGATTGAAAGAAAACGTCTTGCATTGGTTTTTGAAATGTGCTATACTAATTTTATCATGCCCCTGAGCGCGGTATTGAAGTAAAATAAAAAATGGAGGTTCATCAATGTCTGAACAGAATGTGAATCTGATCCTCAAACAGGAAGAAAAAAATGAGGACGAGGTCGTTGTTTCTTTTTCAGCCATTTTTCGCAGGCTGAAAAGATATTTTAATGTCTGGCTGCTGGTTTCGATTCTTGTCGGCGGCTTGGTCGCCGGTATCAGCGTGTTTTTCCGTACAACATCCATGACACCTGTTCATGCGATCGTCAGCTTTACACATGACGGAATCGAGAAAGGTAAGAATCCGGACGGCAGCGATTTTGACCCGAATACGCTGAAATCACCGGAAATTATCAATGCGGCGCTGCAGGAATGCGACATGGAAAAGAAACTTCTGGAGGATGTTCGCAGCGGTATTGAGATCGAGGGCATCATTCCGGAAGACGCCTATCAGCGCATGGCAACATACCAAAACGTATATGAGATCGCAACAAGCGGTCAGCTTGCAGCAGCGCAGGCAATGCTGGATGTATCGTGGGTATCCACGCAGTACACCGTTGCCTTTAACTATAAGAAGGCTGAACTCAACCGTTCGGATGCCGTTCGGCTCCTGAATGCAATGCTCACCGCTTACCGTGAGTATTACTTTAGTGAGTTCGGCTATAACGAAGCATTCGGCAACAGCCTGAACGCAACGGATTATACGCAATATGATTATGCACAGGCTGTAGATATGTTCCGTACCGAACTGAAAAGCATGAACCGTTACATCTCAAACATTTCTGCTGATGATACGACACGCTTCCGTTCCACCGAGACCGGATATACCTTTGCAGACCTAAAGGATGCGATCAATTCCATTCAGACATTGGATCTCGATCTGATCTCCTCTTATCTGAATGTCAACAATGTTTCCAAGGACAAGGAACGTCTTCAGACCTATTATGAATGGCGTATCGAAAATCTGGAGCTTCAGCAGAAAACAGACAAGGAAACCCTTGTTGCTATACAGGCTGCATTTGAAGCCTATGAAAAGGATCAGGTCATCATTTTCAGCGACAGTGTTGCAAATACCGAAACGACTGTTTCTTCTGCGGAGTATGACGGACTGATCAACCGCCGCATCAGTGCGCAGGCTGCGCTGTCTGAAACCACACAGGACATTGAATATTATAAACAGCGTCTTGCAACGCTGAAAAAGAGCAATTCAACTTCCAATAAAGGTAAGGCAGAGCGTATTGAAAAGGATCTGGCAAACCTGAAGAAAAAGATCGACAATCTGATCAAGCTTGTCAACGATACTGCGGATGATTATTACCGCAATGTTTCGCTCTCCGATTCCTATAACATTCTTGTTCCGGCAACCTCTGAAGTCGCTACAACAATTAAGAACGGTATTTCCAAGGCGATCGTACCGGCATTTGGTATTGAGATGCTCATTCTGATGACATATCTGGGAATTTCGTTCTTCCAGGCATTGACCGAGGAAACACGCAAGCGCAGAGAAAAACTTGCTGCTGCTGCGAATGACGGGAACGAATCTGTTGAGGCGGAAGAGCCCAAAAAAGAATCTCATAAAAAATAATCGTATAAACTGACAGTGTCCGCACAGGGAATATTTCCTGTGCGGACCGTTTTTTTCATTGCAGCAGAAATGCGCTTTTAATGCTTGCTTTTTTCGGATAAAAATGGTATACTTATAAAATAGGGAACATATCGCCTGATGAAAATAGCAGGAGGTGGATGGCTTGCTGAAACGATGGAAGATCGGCGATCCGGACAGCGGCATTGCAGAACAGCTGCGGAAAAAAGGCAGTATCTCACAGCTTTGTGCAGAGGTTCTGGTGTCACGCGGAATTGAAGATATAGAACGTGCGGCTGAACTGCTGAATGTATCGGAACTGACCGATCCGTTTTTACTGAAAGATATGGATCGTGCTGCAGAGCGCATTCTTGCGGCGGTGGAAAGCGGCGAAAAAATCTGTATATATGGTGATTATGACTGCGACGGCGTGACTGCAACGGTCATGCTGACAGACTGGCTGCTCTGTGCCGGTGCGGAAGTATCATGGTATATCCCGACGCGCAAAGAGGGCTACGGGATGCGTGAGGATCAGATCCGCCGGCTGCATGATGAGGGCGTGTCGCTGATCGTTACGGTTGACAACGGTATCTCGGCAGTCGAAGAAGCAAAGTTGATTCGGGAACTTGGTATGGAGCTGGTCATTACCGATCATCACCGCGCCGGAGATGAATTGCCGGAGGCGGTCGCCGTGGTCGATCCGTTTCGTCCGGATTGTACTTCTCCGTATAAGACGATCTGCGGTGCAGTTGTCGTGCTGAAACTGATCGCGGCGATGGAGGAGGGCGAATGGGAGCCTGCACTGGAGCAGTTCGGTGATCTTGCGGCGCTTGCAACGATCGCGGATGTCATGCCGCTGGACGGTGAAAACCGATATATTGTGCAGAAAGGTCTGAAGCTCCTTGCCAATACCGAACGGATGGGACTGATCTCCCTGATGGCGGTCTGCGGCATGGAGGACGGTGCGCCGATCACTGCACAGACGGCTGCATTTCAGCTGATACCGCGCATCAATGCGGCAGGCAGATTTGCCTCTGCGTCACTTGCAGCAAAGCTGCTTTTGACGGATGATCCGGATGAAGCACAGCTTCTTGCCGGAGAGATCCATTCGCTGAATCAGGATCGCCGCGTGACAGAGCAGGAGATCACTGACCAGATATTGGACGAGATACGGCAGAAACCGGCGCTGCTGAGTGCGCGTGTGCTGGTTTTTGCAGGTGAAAACTGGCATCACGGCGTGATCGGAATTGTAGCGGCGCGGCTCATGGAGCGTTTCGGAAAGCCATGTTTTCTCATGGCGCGTGAGAATGACGGTTTTCGCGGTTCTGCACGCAGTTTCGGAGATTTTTCTGTATTTGAGTGCCTGAAAGCCTGCGAATCGCATTTGCTGCGGTACGGCGGACATACCGGTGCAGGCGGCTTCACAGTTGCGGAATCGGAAAAGGAAGCATTCTGCGCGGCGATCCAGGCGTATGCGGCAGAGCATAATCCGGTCATGCCGGTCATGACGGCAGAGGCAGTCCGCGCACTGGAACCGCAGATGCTCACGCCGGAGAATGTCGAAGGACTTTCCATACTGGAGCCGTTCGGCGCAGGCAATCCGAAGCCGATGTTTGTGCTGAATCAGATGACTGTAACAGAGGTCGTACCGCTGTCCGGCGGTGCGCATACGAAGCTGCGGCTGCGCGGCGGCAATGTTCAGCATGAAGTTCTGATGTTCCGCCTGCGTCCGGAAGAAACCGGCATCACAGTCGGGATGCAGATTGATGTGCTGATCTCGGCGGATGTCAAGGAATACATGGGAAAGCGTTCTCTGACGCTTCGCGCAGAAGACTGGCGCATTTCACAGGCGGCGCAGGAGCAGGCGATCGCTGCACAGTCAGCTTATGATGCCTACTGCCGCGGTGAACAGCTTCCGTCACCTGCTTATTATCAGAGAATGTGTCCGCACCGGAATGATATGGTTGCGGTCTATCAGCTTGTGCAGCGGAATCCGATGACGATCTCACAGATCTGCACGGTGCTGAAGGATAAGGGCATGAATCGCTGCCGTGCTCGAATGATCGCGGATATTTTCAGCGAACTGCATCTGCTCGCCTTTGATGCTGTCACCGAAACGCTTGAACGCTGTCCGGTGAAGCAGAAGCGTGAACTGAATGAATCCGAATCCTACCGGAAAATTTACGCAATGGCAGCAAAGTAAACGGGATATCTGCAATATACGCAGGGACTTTTTGACATGACAGAGAGGAGAAGATCCAATGCCGGAATTTCATAATGAAACATATACGATCGACATGATCATCGCAAAAATACTGACCGATGACCGGCAGTATGATATCAGCAAGCTGATTGCGGCGTATGAATATGCCGCACAGTGTCACGAAGGACAGGTGCGCTCATCCGGTGAGCCGTATATCATTCATCCGGTTGCAGTTGCGTACATTCTGCTGGAACTCGGAATGGATACCGATACGCTGTGTGCGGCATTGCTGCATGATGTTGTCGAGGATACCGAAGCAACACGCGAGGATGTTCAGAAGCGTTTCGGGCATGATGTTGCCATGCTGGTCGAGGGCGTGACAAAGCTCGCCAAAGTACCGACTTTCTCAAAGGAGCAGCAGCAGGCAGAAAATGTGATGAAAATTCTGCTTGCAATGTCGCAGGATATCCGTGTCATGATCATCAAGCTGGCTGACCGTCTGCATAATATGCGCACATTGCAGTATCGTCCGGTTCATAAGCAGCATAATACCGCCTTTGAAACGATGAACGTATATGCACCGATCGCGCATCGTCTGGGAATCACATCCGTGCAGGAGCAGCTTGAGGATCTGTCTTTCTATTATCTCGATCCGTTTGCATACGAAGAAATCGAAAACCTGCTCAATAATAAAAAAGAGGAACGTGAAGCGTTCATTGAGAGCATCAAGTCGCGTATCGCAGAGCGGTTCCGTTCATTGGATTTTGTCACGCCGCCGCAGATCGACGGGCGTGTTAAGAGCATTTACGGCATCTATAAAAAGGTGTATATCAATCACAAATCCATTGATGAAATATACGATAAATATGCAGTCCGCGTGATCGTAACAACCGTCAATGAGTGCTACAGTGTGCTTGGTATGATCCATGATATGTTCCGTCCGATCCCGAATCGCTTTAAGGATTATATTGCGAATTCAAAGGCAAACGGCTATCAGTCTCTGCATACATCCGTACTGGGCAAAGAGGGCATTCCGTTCGAGGTGCAGATCCGTACATGGGAAATGCACGCAAATGCGGAATACGGCGTTGCTGCGCACTGGAAGTATAAGGAACGGATCGAGGGCAATTCGGTCATGGATACGCGCATTGCGTGGATCAGACAGGTTCTGGAAACACAGCAGGCAAGCGATGATCCCGAAGAACTTGTTGCAACGATCAAGAACGATATTGCGCCGGACGATGTTGTTGTCATGACACCGAAGGGTGATTCGATCAGTCTGCCGATCGGTTCGACAGTCATTGATTTTGCGTATCATATCCATACGCAGATCGGTCATAAATGCATCGGTGCGAAGGTTGACGGCAAGATCGTACAGCTTTCTTACCGCCTGAACACGGGTGAGATCTGCGAGATCCAGACAAGCAAAGATCCGAATAAAGGCCCGAACCGTAACTGGCTGGAGATCGCCCGTACAAATGAAGCGCGTGCGAAGATCCGTTCGTGGTTCAAGCGGGAACGCCGTCCGGAGAATATTACAGCCGGAAAGCAGAGTATCGAGCATGAATGCCGGCGTATGCATATTCAGTTGACACCGGAGCAGCTTGCTGTGATCGTCCGTGATGACCTGCATCAGCCGAATTGTGAAACGCTGGATGATTTTTATGCAGCGGTCGGATACGGCGGTATCTCGCTTGTAAAAACGATGCCGCGCATCCGCGAATACTATATGAAGCGTTTTGCAATGGCAGAGCAGCAAAGTACGATGCAGGAACAGCTTGCCGAGGTTCGGAAGCCTGCAAAGAGCAGTACCGGAATTATTGTAGACGGTGTCAACAATATGGAAGTCAAGCTGGCACGCTGCTGTTCTCCGCTTCAGGGTGAGAAGATCATCGGCTTTACAACGATGGGACACGGTATCACGATCCATAAACAGCAGTGCAGAAAATATCAGGAAGCGCTTGCAAAGAATAAACCGGAAGAAATGCAGCGATGGGTAGCGGCGGCATGGACATCGAATGCGGCTGCATCGGAGATGAAGGCGAATATCGAGATACTTTGTGTCAACAGCATGAATCTGCTGCATGATGTATCGCAGGTGATCGGAGATGCGCATTTGCCGGTGTCGAATTTCAATCTGCACATGAGAAAAGATGGCGACGCAATGATTCACGCAACGGTATCGGTCAGCTCGACGGAGCAGCTTGAAACACTGCTGAACCGTCTGCGCACAGTCCGCGATGTCATTTCCGCTGACAGAGCCGCATATTGAGACTGTGCATGAAAGAATGGAGGCGGGCACTGCCCGTGCGATGATTCACGCAACGGTATCGGTCAGTTCAACGGAGCAGCTTGAAACACTGCTGAACCGTCTGCGTACAGTCCGCGATGTCATTTCCGCCGACAGAGCCGCGTATTAAAAAATAATGTGCAGTTCTGCGAATCGTGTTCCGATTCGCTTAGGGGCAGCCTCTATCGCAGGCTGCCCCTCTCGAAAAAACGATCCACCGGATCGTTTTATTCGATTCACCCCTGCCGAGCTCCTAAAGGCAAAGGTGCTTCGCCCTCTGCGGAGGGCGACCAAAGGCTCTGCCTTTGGAAACTGCGAGCTTTTGAAAAAGCTCGACCAAAACTTTTAGTATGCTCGCCGTGGGTTTCTTGACAAGCTGATTGAATATGTTTTTTCAAAAGTGCGATTCTTTTGGGCATCGTCCCCATTTGAATCCGTCGGAGACACATTGAACAGGGAGAATATCCATGCTGAATATCAAAAAAATACCGGTCGGAGAACTGGAAGCAAATTGCTATCTGGTTTCTGACAGCGAAAAAAATGCCGTGATCGTGGATGCAGGCGCAGAAGCGGATGAGATCTGTTCAGAGATCGAATCGCTCGGCATTAAGCCGCTTGCGATTCTGCTGACACACGGGCATTTTGACCATTTCGGTGCGGCGGCGGCACTGATCGAAACATATCATATTCCGCTGTATGTGCATTCGCTCGATCGTCCGCTTGTGCTTTCACCCGTTAAATCACTTGCAGTGCAGCTCGGTTTCGGCGCGATGCTGCGCTGTCCGGATGAAAAAGATATCCATACCTTTGAAGATAACGATATACTAAAATTTTCGGACGAACTGGAATTTCTTGCGATCCATACCCCCGGTCACTCACCGGGCGGTTCGTGTTTCCGGCACGGCGACATTCTGTTTTCCGGTGATACGCTGTTCCGTGACAGTGTCGGCAGAGTAGACTTTCCGGGCTGCAATATTCAGGATATGCGCCGTTCACTTGCACGGCTCGGTGCATTGTCCGGCGACTGCAAGGTATATACCGGACATTTTTCCGATACGACACTGGAACATGAACGCACATTCGGACACTATCTGATTCCGCAGAAACAGCAAATGCCGGATGCTGTATCATTGCAGCGTGCGATCAGTTCAGACTGCGAAACCATTTTGCAGATGCAGCACGAATCCTTTGCGGCGCTGCTGGAAACTTATCAGGATTATGACCTCAATCCGGCAAATGAAACCGCAGAGCAGGTCATGGCGCGGCTGCGTCAGCCGGAAACATACTATTATTTTATTGTGGTCAATCAGAAAAGTATCGGCGCGATTCGTATTGTCGATGCGAAAAATGACAGCCGCAAGCGAATTTCACCGCTGTATATTCTGCCGGAATACCGGAACCGCGGCTATGCGCAGGCGGCGATTTGCGAAGCGGAGCGCATACACGGTGCATCGAACTGGTCGCTCACAACGATCATGCAGGAGGCGGCAAACTGCCATTTATATGAGAAAATGGGCTATCGCCGCACCGGTACACCGCAGATCGTCAATGCGCGCATGACGCTCGTGAACTACGAAAAAGATCTTTGAGAACGGAGGCAGACTGCGTTGGTCATTCACACATACGGACACAGCCGCACTTATGAAATGGAAGCGCTGCTGAAACTGTTCCGTCCTGCGGAGAAATTCGCATTTTCAACAGAGCCGGAGCCGCCGGCAGAGGGGGAGTTTTTTTCTGCGGTACTGCTGACAGATGAGGCGTGTCTGCATCTGGAATGCCGCGTGAAGCTGAACGGTGAACTGCGCAGAAATGAAAAAGAACTGCCTGCCGATCTGCCGAAGCATCTCCTTGACCGTGAAATTTCGGGACTGAGCTATCCGCTGTTCTGTGAGCTGACAGGAATGCGTCCTGCATGGGGAATGCTGACGGGTATCCGTCCGGTCAATCTGCTCCGGAAATTTTCGGAACGGACGGGCAGTCTGACACAGGCAAAGGATGATTTCCGCAATGTCTGGTATGTGACCGAGGAGAAAACACAGCTTGCAGCCGATATTCTTGCCGTACAGCAGCCGATTTTTGATGCCGCACCGAAAAACGGTGTCGGTATTTACGTTTCTATCCCGTTTTGTCCGACACGCTGTAAATACTGCTCATTTGTCAGCAATTCCGTTGCGCAGATGGGCAAGCTGATTCCGGATTATTATAAATGTCTGGAAAAGGAGATCGAGCTTGTCAGCATGATCGTTGATGATTACGGTCTGACCGTTGACAGCATTTATATCGGCGGCGGTACGCCGACCTCGATCGACCTCTATCAGCCGCTTGACTGGCTGAACCGGTATTTTGCAGTCGGTCAGCCGATTCGGGAATTTACGGTCGAAGCAGGCAGACCGGATACGATCACACACGAGAATCTTTCGTATCTGCGTCAATTCGGCGTGACACGCATCTCGGTGAATCCGCAGAGCTTTCAGGATGCCGTGCTGAAAGCGGCAGGCAGACCGCATACCGCGCAGGATGCCGAAGATAAATTTCTGCTCGCACGCGAAATGGGATTTGACAATATCAATATGGATTTTATTGCCGGACTGCCGGAAGATACGGTGCAGGGTTTCCGCGAGAGCATTGACCGTGCGGTTTCCCTTGATCCGGAGAGTATTACGGTGCATTGTCTGTCGCTGAAAAAGGCGGCGGACTTTTATCAGAGCCTTTCGATGCCGGATACGGATGCTGTCAGCGAAATGGTCGAATATGCGCAGAAAACGCTGACTGCCGCAGGCTATCGTCCGTATTATCTCTATCGTCAGAAGAATATGGCGGCGAATCTCGAAAATGTCGGATACGCAAAGGCTGGATTCGAGAGCGCCTATAATGTCATGATGATGGATGATTCCCAGACGATACTCGGCATCGGGGCAGGGGCTTCAACAAAGGTACTTGGCGGCAGACGCGGCATTGAACGTCTGACCGAATGCAAATATCCTTATGATTATCTTGCGCGGTTTGACGAACTGATGCAGGAAAAGGAAAAACAGCTTCGGGCATTGCTCGGAGATCATGTAAATACGTTTATATACAATGAGGATTGATATGACAAAATATATAGACATCGGGCTGAATCTGTTTTGCAGACAGTACCGCGAGCCTGACCGCATCATTGCGGATGCGGCGGCAGACGGTGTATCCTGTATTCTGACCGGCTCGGATATGAAAGAAAACGAAGCCGTGAACGGCTATGTGCAGACGCATGACTGCTATGGCACCTGCGGCATTCATCCGCACAGCGCCGACAGTGCGAAACCGGAAGACTTTGTCCGCATCCGTGAGATCGTGACACAGAATCCGAAGATCGTTGCAGTCGGGGAGTGCGGACTTGATTATGACCGGATGTTTTCGACACGGGAGAATCAGCTCCGGTGCTTTGACCGTCACATCCGGCTTGCGGAAGAACTGGGAAAGCCGCTGTTTCTGCATGAGCGTGAGGCATCGAAGGATTTTATTGCGCGGATGAAGCAGCATCCGGAGCAGTGCAGGCGGTCGGTCGTGCATTGTTTTACCGGTGATATACAGACCTTGAAAGCATATCTGGATATGGGCTTTTACATCGGTATCACAGGCTGGATCTGCGATGACCGGCGCGGCAAAGCACTCCGCGAGGCGGTCAGGATCATTCCGGCAGACCGCGTGATGATCGAAACCGATGCACCCTATCTGACACCGAAAAATGTCGCAGGACTCGGAAATGTCAATGTGCCGCAGAATATCCGCTATGTGGCTGCGGAGCTTGCAAAGTATATGAAAACGGATGAAGCGGAACTGACTGCGCAGGTTCTGGAAAATACACGGAGATTTTTCGGAATGCAGTGAAACGCAGGCCATTCTGCGGAAGATTTTGGCGGCAAAATCCGCACAAATGTGCTTTACATTTCAGGCGCTTTGTGCTATAATAGAAACATATATTCCAGAAAAGAAAAAGGATGGAGATACAAATGAGCAGACGACCGAAAACTGCGGTCCGCAGGCCGCTTGGCGAGCGGCATGAATCCTATCTGCGCGTATTCGTGCTGAGTTTTATGATGATGATTCTCATGATCCTTCCGGTCATGATCTATACAAACGGATATTTTGTATATTACGGTGATTTTAATGCGCAGCAGCTCCCGTTTTACTATCTGGCACATGATGCCGTGCAGCACGGTGCATTCGGCTGGAACTGGCTGACTGATCTCGGTGCGAATTTCATCGGTTCCTATTCGTTTTATCTGCTCGGAAGTCCGTTTTTCTGGCTGACCATTCCGTTCCCGCAGGACTGGGTGCTGTATATGATACCCTATCTGCTGGCGCTGAAGCACGCAGTCGCTGCCGTGACGGCATACGCCTATATCCGGCGCTTTGTGCGAAACCGTGAGGCGGCAGTGATCGGCAGTCTGCTGTATGCATTTTCCGGCTTCCAGATGTATAATGTATTTTTCAATCATTTTCAGGATGTGACGGCATTCTTTCCGCTGCTGCTGCTGGCAATGGAACAGCGTGTCAATGAGAACCGCCGCGGCGTATTTGCTCTGACGGTTGCTCTGCTCGGTCTGATCAACTATTATTTCTTCGCCTGTGAGGCTGTGTTTGCGGTCATCTATTTCATCATTCGCTGTACGAGCAAGGATTTCCATGCAAATGTCCGCAAATTCTTCGGGATCGCGCTGGAAGCCGTATTCGGCACGATGATCGCCTGTGTTCTGCTTCTGCCTGCGGCACTTGCCGTTCTCGATAATTATCGTGTGCATACACGTATGTTCGGCATGGATATGGTCGCATATTCCGACCGTACAAGAATCTGGCGCATTATCCAGAGTTTCTTCATGATACCGGATGTTCCGGCAAGACCGAATCTGTTCCAGTCCGATTTCGGAAAATGGTCGTCGATCGCAGGCTATCTGCCGATGTTCTCAATGGCAGGCGTGATCGCATTTATGTCGCAGAAGCGCAAGCACTGGGCAACAAAGCTGACTGCGGTCTGCATGATCTGTGCGATGATCCCGATCCTCAATTCGATGTTCTATACATTCAACAGCTCCTATTATGCACGCTGGTTCTATATGCCGGTGCTGATCATGGCGCTGATGACAGCCTATGCACTGGATAATCCGCAGATCCGCTGGAAAGGCGGCATCATCACCTGTGCGCTGGTCGATCTCGGATTTGTTCTGATCTCGTTCCTGCCGCGCAAGGAAGATGAAAAGATTATATGGTTCGATTTTGCAAAGTACCCTGTCTATTTCTGGGTGACAGCCGGACTGACGCTCCTTATGCTGTATTTTACGGCTTTGGTCGCGGCTTCACGCGGCAAGAGCAAAAAGACATATTCGCTCGCAATGTGGACAACATTCATCTCCTGTCTCTGTACGGGCGGCTGTATGCTGTATTTTGGTATTTCGCACGGTTCAGATCCGGCTTCATATCTGAAAATGTCCTATTTTTCAAAGGATGATGTTCAGCTTGATATGCCGGAAGATCAGTATGCGCGTATCGACATTTCAGAGAATATGGATAATTATTCGATGTTCTGGGGCTATTCCAATATGCGCTGCTTCCACAGCATCGTTCCGCCGTCACTCATGGATTTCTATGATGCAGTCGGTGTGCAGCGTGATGTCGCATCGCGTGCCGAAACATCAAACTATCCGCTGCGTGAACTGTTCAATGTAAAATATTATGTGGAATATATTTCCGAACAGGATGCAAAAGATGAAGATGAACAGCATGATGTAACAGAAGATATGCCGATGTTCAAATATCTGAAAGATAACGGCAGCTACCGTATCTATGAGAATGAGGCATATATCCCGATGGGTGTCGCTTACGACAGCTATATTGACGAAAAAGAATTTGATAAGCTGGGTGATCTCGCACAGCAGAAGATCATGCTCAAGGCGCTTGTTCTGAATGAAGAACAGTGCAAGGCATACGGCTCTGAACTGGAAAAGATCGGCAGCAGCGATAAATTGCCGGATTCCGATGAGAAATTTCTGGATTACTGCAAGGAACGCGCTGCGGAAACCTGTAAGAGTTTCCGTTACGATTCCAAGGGCTTTGATGCCGCCATTGATCTGGAAAAGCCGGAGATGGTATTTTTCAGTGTGCCGTATGAAAAGGGCTGGAGTGCCAAAGTCAACGGCAGGGATGCAGAAGTTGAGCGTGTCAATGTCGGCTTTATGGCAGTCCGCTGTGATGCAGGCGAAAATACGATCACATTCACCTATGAAACGCCCGGTCTGCGCATCGGTATCATTGTGATGATCTGCGGTGCGGCAGGTCTGGTGCTGTATCTGCTGCTGATGGCGATCATGGAAAAAGGAAATGTTCCGCAGTATCCGAAACAGAAGTATTGCTATGATTATGTCGGACTGGATACCTTTACAGAGCATGAGCGGTATCTGAGCCATGCCGCATGGAAACAGCAGAAACCGGCGAAGCGGAAAAAGCAGTCTGCAAAGGCTGACGGGCAGCGTCCGGCAGCGGCTCACGGCGCAGAAGAGGAAAAAGGCAATGATGAATGATATGCAGCCGGCGCTGCATCTGAAAGAAGAAACACTTCATTCTGAGGAGATATATCGCGGCAGGATCCTGAATGTATCGTGTGATACGGTTCTGCTTGAAAACGGTACAGAAGCGTATCGTGAGGTCGTGCATCATCCGGGCGGTGCCTGTGTGGTACCGCTGACATCGGATGGCTGTGTTTTGATGGTGCGGCAGTTCCGTTATCCGCACCATGCGGAAACACTGGAGATTCCGGCAGGAAAACTCGAATCCGGTGAAGAACCGCTGCAATGTGCTTTTCGGGAACTGAAAGAGGAAGTCGGCGCTGAAACAGAAACGCTGAAATCGCTCGGCGCACTGTTCCCGACACCGGCGTATGACGAAGAAGTGATCTATATGTATCTTGCAAATGCAGTCACAGAAACGCATACGCAGGAGCTTGATACAGATGAATTTCTGGATGTTGTGCGGATACCGCTTGATGAAGCCGTGCAGATGGTGATGGATGACCGGATACGGGATGCCAAAACGCAGATCGCATTGCTCAAAACGGCATTGCTTCAGCAAAAAAAACAGTAAAAAAACTGTCCGGCGCGTATTCACGCGCCGGACAGTCCGGAAAAGTCTCTTCTTCAGACTTCAGGTTCTGCATCTGATAGTGCATCGGCAGTAATGTCAGCGGCAAGCTCCTCTGCCCCTGTCAGCTCTGCTTCAGCCTGAATCAATGCAAGCTGTTCCTGATAGGCATTGAGGATCTGTGTTTCCAGATATTCTCTTGCCTGTGCGGAGATCGGATGAACGATGTCGCGGAAGATGCCGCCTTCATCTTTGCGGCTCGGCATTGCGACAAACAGACGGTTTTCGCCCTGCACGACCTTAATGTCGTGAACAGCGAGCATTTGATCCAGCGTGATCGAAACGATTGCGCGGAGCCGTCCTTCCGTCATCATTTTGCGAATTTTCAAATCGGTGATTTCCATGGTAATGTTCATTCCTTCCATTGATGTGATGTGCGCATTGTCAAAAAATCGGTACAACGCCGGAAGTCATCGGAGCTGAGGAAATCCGCAAAAGTACCGTATTGTCTATATCATAGCACGAGAATGTGTTGATTGTGTGAAAATTTCGTGCCAAAATGCAATCGGATGGACGGAATTTAACAAATTACCGATAACAACCGGCATCCTGAACGTGATATGAAGCACATATCACTGAAAAAAGAGCCGGAGTAAGAAGAATCAGAGAGGATCGTGTTCATTTATGAATTCCATTTTAGAAGGCAAACAGCATATCCACATGATCGGCATCGGCGGCAGCGGAATGTATCCGCTTGCGCAGGTGCTTCATGCAAAGGGCTGTTATCTGACCGGATCGGATAACAATGAAACGGATACACTTGCGGCGGTGCGGTCGCTCGGGATTCCGGTGCAGCTCGGTCAGCGTGCAGAAAATATTGAAGGTGCCGATCTTGTGGTATATTCTGCGGCGATCGCCAAGACGAATCCGGAACGTGCGGCGGCAGAAAACAGCGGCGTCGCAATGATGGAGCGCAGCGAATTGCTCGGACTTGTTTCGGAATGGTATTCTGATGCAGTCTGCATTGCCGGCACACACGGCAAAACAACGACTTCTTCGATGCTTGCGCAGATCCTGTTCACCGCAGGAATTGATCTTTCGGCGGTCATCGGCGGCAAGCTGCCGGCGATCGGCGGCAGCGGCAGAGCAGGCAGCAGCGATGTGTTCGTATGCGAAGCCTGCGAATATGTGGATACGTTCCTGAAGCTCTCGCCGGATATCGCGGTGATCCTGAATATTGACGAAGACCACATGGAATATTTCCATACGCTCGATAATCTGAAAGCATCCTTTACAAAGTTTGCGCAGAAATCCAGCAAATATGTGCTGTATAACGGCGATGATAAAAACAGCTGTGACGCAATGGCAAATGTGACCGGCAAAACAATGATCCGATTCGGTACGGGCGCAGACTGCGAATGGCGTGCGGCTGATATTACACATACTGCTGAGCAGACGACAACATTTCAGGTCTGGCATGACGGCGAACTGCTCGGTACGGCGGAACTGCTCGTTCCGGGACTGCATAATGTGCTGAATGCACTGGCAGCGATCGCGGCTGCAACGCTTGTCGGGCTGGATTTTGCGCAGTGTCAGGAAGGTCTGCTTGCATTCCACGGTGCAAAGCGCCGGTTTGATGTTCATGCAAAAGTCGGCGGCATTACCGTTGCAGATGACTACGGTCATCATCCGGCAGAGATCGCCGCAACGCTGAAAGCGGCAAAGGCAATGCCGTTTGGCAGAGTTATTGCAGTGCATCAGCCGTTTACGTATTCGAGAACGGAGCGCCTGCTCGATGATTTTGCAGATGCCCTGCAAATTGCGGATATCGTTGCTCTGACGGATATCATGGGCGGCAGAGAAACCAATACTCGCGGCATTTTTACGCGGATGCTTGCGGAGAAGATTCCGGAATGCATCTGGTTTCCGCAGGATGAAGCAGAGCCGGAAAACGATACGCGAAAATATCAGAATTTTGATGCGGTCTGTGATGCAGTCTGCAAGATCGCGCAGGCAGGCGACCTCATCATCACGCTCGGCTGCGGCGATGTGAATAAGCTCTCCAAACAGATCGCCGATGCGCTGCGCGTCCGTTCGGAAGGCTGAATGAAGCCGGAAAGGGAAGAATATTATGCTGAATGACAGAGCAAAGACGATATATAATTATATCCGTTCACGGATCGACGAGGGCTATGCGCCGACCGTGCGTGAGATCTGTCACGCGCTGGAGATCGGTTCGACCTCAACGGTTCACCGTTATATCAACCTGCTTGTTGAAGAAGGTTTGCTTGATAAAATGGATAATCAGAACCGTGCGATCCGTCTGCACGGCAGCAGTGTCCGGAATGTGCCGCTTGTCGGAACGGTGACAGCGGGTGTGCCGATCACGGCAGTGGAAAATATCGAAGATCATATCAGCTATGTGCCGGACCGCCACTATGCCGGTGAATTGTTCGCTCTGCGCGTGCGCGGTGAAAGTATGATCAATGCCGGCATTTATGACGGCGATATCGTGATCGTTGAGCAGGGGAACACAGCAGAAAACGGTGAGATCGTGGTTGTTCTTGTCAATGGCGAGGAAGCAACGGTCAAGCGTTTTTATAAGGAGAACGGCGGTTACAGGCTCCAGCCGGAAAATGATACGATGGAGCCGATCTATGTCAAGGAAGCAGCGGTGCTGGGCAAGGTTGTCGCGCTGCTGCGTTATCTGGATCAGTAAGAAAGAGAAAGGAAGATCATTATGATAAATCGAGTAAAAGTTGTACTGTGCGGCAGAGAATATGTTCTGCAAACGGAGGATGCGCCGAGCTATGTCTATCAGCTTGCAAAGAATCTGGAAAAGCGCATTTCCGATATCACCGAAGAAAATCCGCGTGTTTCCGCACATTCCGCAGTTATGATGGTGGCGCTCTCCGCAATGGATGAGCTGACAAAGGCAAATAACAGCGTTGAGGTGATTCGCTCCCAGGTCAAGGAATATGTCGATGAAGCCGGAAAAGCGCGTCTGGAACGGGATGCTGCGCTCCGCGAGATCGACGTTCTCAAAGCAAAGATCGAACAGCTTGAGAATCTCAATAAGCTGAAATCACTGAAGGACAGCATCGGTGAGGAAATGCACGGCAAGAAAAAGCATTCCGCCGCTGCACCGGCAGAGGAGACTGCGGAAACCGCTGCAGAAGCATCGGATGCGGCGGAAAAAAACGAAACACAGCTTGCATTTGAGCCTGCGGAGCAATGAGCAGAAACATAGAACTGCTTGCACCTGCCGGCAGTATGGAGTCGCTGCTTGCGGCACTCCGCTGCGGTGCGGATGCTGTTTATGTCGGCGCACGGCAGTTTTCGGCGCGTGCAAATGCGGAGAATTTTGACAGTACAGGACTGTCCGAAGCCGCTGCTCAGTGTCATCTTTATGGTGCAAAGCTGTATCTTGCGGTCAATACGCTGCTGTTTGATCCGGAATTTCCGGCATTGGATGAACTGTTGGAAACAGCCGCCGCGATCGGTGCGGACGGATGTATCGTACAGGATCCCGGAACAGCAGCTTATATTGCCAAGCGCCTGCCGACACTTCGTCTGCACGCATCTACACAATTAACGATCCATTCGCCTGCCGGCGTGCGTTTTGCAAAGCGGGCAGGCTTTTGCCGTGTTGTATTGGCACGCGAGCTTTCCGAAAAGCAGATCGCAGAGATCTGCGCAGAAGCGGAACAATGCGGCATGGAGATCGAAGTATTTGTTCACGGCGCACATTGTATGTCTGTTTCCGGACAATGCTGGATGTCAGCGGCGATGGGCGGAAGAAGCGCAAACCGCGGATGCTGTGCGCAGCCGTGCCGTTTGCCGTTTACAGCGGATACAGCGCAGAGATCGGCGTGTGCATTGTCATTAAAGGATATGTCTTTGGTGCAGCATTTGCCGAAACTGCTGGAAATGGGTGTTCGGTCGCTGAAAATCGAGGGACGCATGAAGCGTCCGGAATATGTTGCGGCGGCGGTGACTGCCTGCCGTGCGGCAATGCGCGGTGAAGCGTATGATCTGCATGAATTGCAGTCTGTATTTTCACGCAGCGGTTTTACGGACGGATATTTTACCGGCGTGCGCAGGGATATGTTCGGTATTCGCCGCAAAGAGGATGTGACAGCGGCACAGGATGTGCTGCGTGATCTGCGTGCGCGGTATCAGAAACCTGCCAAACTTGCAGAATTGGATGCGCAATATCGCCTGCGGAAGGGTGAACCGGCATCTCTGACCGTAACGGACGGCATCAGCAGTATAACCGTAACAGGTGAACAGCCGCAGGATGCGTTTTCCGTTCCGACCGGACTGACGATGCTGCAAAAGCAGTTCAATAAGCTCGGAGATACAATCTATACCGCCGGAAAGGTGAAAGCTGATCTGGATGATACGGTGATGCTGCCTGCATCGGCGTTGAATGCGATGCGCCGTCAGGCGGCTGCGGATATGGATGCAGAACGTATCCGGCGCAATACGCCTGAACACCGGCTCGGCACTGCGCCGGAATTGCCGCAGATGACGATAAGAAAGTCAGAAACGCCGCGCATTCGCCTGCAAATCAGAAGAATCGAACAGCTGTCGGAAATCGGCAGTCTTGCGGATGAATTGGACGCACTTCTTTTGCCGCTGCATCTCGTACCGCAATATCTGAAAGGGATACAGCCTGTTCCGGTCACGCGCTGTATGATCGTACCGCCGCGTTTTATCTGTGATGAGCAGACGGAAATGAATTTGCTGAAAGCGGCAAAGGATGCCGGATTGACACAGCTTGCCTGCCAGAATGCCGCAGATATCGAAACGGGAACAGCGCTCGGATTTGAACTGCACGGCACACTCGGACTTCATGCGGCAAACAGTTATGCCGCCGGAGAATTGGCGCGGTTCGGGCTGGAAGATGCGCTTTGTTCACCGGAAGTACAGCACATACCGGCGCAGGTATTGCCGCTGGGTATTTATGCTTATGGAAAACTGCCGCTGATGCTGACGCGGAACTGTCCGATTCAGGCACAGATCGGCTGTGCGAAATGTCAGCATACACTGCATGACCGCAAGGATGCGGCGGTGTATACAGATTGCACGCGCCTGACAGAGAAACCGGATTATGCGGAATTGTTCAATGCAGTACCGGTATGGCTTGCAGACAGAATGCAGGAGTATAGCGAAGCGGCTTATGCACTGCTTTCGATGACGGATGAATCGGCGGCGCGTGTTCGTGAGATCCTGCTTGCATATTTGCATGGTGAAACGGGTCATGCACCTGCGGCATATACGCGCGGAATTCGCATTATCTAATAAAAGAGGGCGCACAGCGTAAAACTGTGCGCCCAGCTTGTTGATATAGTCCTGTACTGTGAATCGCTTTGCGATTCACATAGGGGTGCCCTCTATCGCAGGGTCCCCCTCTATGAAAAACGATCCACCGGATCGTTTTATCAGATTCACCCTCTCGGAGCTCCTAAAGTCTGGGGTGTTCCGATGTCTGCGGACATCGGCAAGGGCGCTGCCCTTGACCTGCGAACTTTTGAAAAAGTTCGATCAAAACTTTTATTTTTGTGTTTATATAGGTTTCGATAGAAAGAGGGCGCACAGCGAAAAACTGTGCGCCCTCTTTGTGTTCATGCTCAGAGTGTACCTCTTTCGGCAACGATCTCTGCCAGTTCGCCGACATTTTTCATACCGGATACTTCCTTCATCTTGAAACGCATCTTGAATGTGCTCTCGATCTCGGAGATCAGATTGAAATGTTCAACGCTGTCCCAGCCGTCCACATCGGCGGCAGTCAGCTCATCGGTCAGTTCGATGCTGTCATCATCGAACACCTCGCGGAAAATCGGCGTCAGTGCTTCCATTGCTTCTGTCTTTGTCATGATATTGTTCTCCTTTCTATATTTCCCCGCTGAAACGGGTGATTGACATTACTGTACGCGAATCGTCTCGATCGCCTTGGCATTTCCGCCGTTCGCACTGAAACTGTTCATTGCAAAGAGAATATCGGTAATGCCCTGTTCGCGCATGAAGCTGATCGCATTCAGATTGAAATAACGCATATCCACAACATAAATGGATTCAAAGGATGATGTGAGGAACGGGATCAGCGCATTGCCGTAGCTGTCCTTGATGATGCAGAGCCGTCTGCCGTTTTTCATTTCGGTATCGACCTTGACGATATGATCGTCGCCGGACATATAGGTCATATACCAGCTGACAGGCGCAGTATTCTCAATATCCATGAACAAGCTCGCTTCATAGGGTGATGCGAAACTGCGGTTATAATAGGTCGTTGTATAATTTGCTTTCGGGACAAACCAGAAAAATTCTTCCGGATTTTCCTTGAGAATGATATTATTTGAGAAACCGTAGAGCGTACCGACATAGCCCTCTTTGGAATGCCGTTCGTATTCATCCAGACGGGCAAACGGCACACGCGCGGCGGCGGAGAATTCTTCTGCGGCATAGAAAGCGCCGAGCGATGACCAGTGATGGTCGGTGCGCATGAAAATCGGTTCATCCTTATGCTTTTCGAGCGCACCGTAGGCATCGACAGGCTTGACACCGTTCAGACAGGTGTTGATATAGTCGATATTTGCCTTTTCGCTCGTGACAAGATGCTGGAATTCGTCCGGCGTATAGAATGAGCAGACGGTCGGCACGACCATTGAATACATATTGACATCGGGGAGCTGTTCCTGATAACGGTTGAGGATATTGGCATAATCCTCGCCCATTGTTTCCCAGCCGCCGAACAGCATAATGCCGCGGTTATCAACGATCAGGATATTGTTGCTCAGTTCGCCCTCACGTTCCGGTGCAGCAGGTGTTTCCTCTGCGGCGGATGTTGTTGCGGCAGAGGAGATCGTTGTCAGGATTGCTTCACTCAGCTGTGTGGTGGTTGTTTCTGCCGCAGTGACAGTTGTTTCAGCCGGTGCAGTTTCGGTTGGCTGCTGCTGTGCAGGAACATTGCCGATGATAACGGCACTGCCGCTGAGTCCGAATCCTTTGCGGAGATTCTGTATCCATCCTTTGAGGGTGGAACGGAATGGTACGGTATCATTATAATATTCTGCAATTCCGCCGGTCAGAGAACCGTCGAGATAATTATCAACGGATATTTCGGGCATTTTCGCAAGTGTACGGTTTTCTTCCATGGAAACGGTCGGACGCTCAAATATCAGCATTCCGGCGGCAATGCCGAACAAAAGCACACAGCAGACCGCGATATTCCAGCGCGCGAAAGTACGTTCTGTGCGATGCTCGGTTTCAGCGGCGCGGATCGTGCCGGCTTTTTTCTGCCATTTCCGGTCAAATTCACGTTTCATTTTCCGGACGGCAGGCTTTGCTTCCGCGGTTTTTTCCTGATACTGTTTCGCAGCTTCGACCTCGCTCATGGAAGGCTGTTTTGCTGACAGACGGCGCAGTTCACGGATGACTTTTTCTTCGCATTGACGGAAATCAGTCTGTTCGGATGTTTCAGATTCAGGCGCAGGGGAATCTGCGGCCGCCGTATCATCCGTCTGTTCGGGCGATTCGTCTGGTTTTGTATCCGGTGCAGGCGTGTCTGTTTCTGCACTCTGACCTGTTACTTCCGCAACGATTTGATTGACAAGCACATCCGTAACAGGGGATTTCGGTTTGCTTTCGGATGCCGCCAGCACCGCATCAACGATCTCATCGGGATCCTGTGCCGGTTTTGCATCTTCAGATTTTGAAACTTCATCCAGCCATCCGAATTTTCCGGTCTGATTGGAGACCGGAACCGGTGCTGTTTTATTATGCAGCGGTGCTTTGGGCGGAGCAGGCTCAGCCTGTTCCAGTATCAGACTGACAGTTTTATGTGCGTCTGCTTTTTCTTTTTCTTCGAGTGCGGCGGCTTCGCGCCGGATGGCTCTTGCCTGTGCGATCGCTGTACGCCGGTCGAGCTTTTGTTCTTCCTGCGGTGCGGCATCAGCCGGTTCTTTGATATCTTCCGGCAGATCGTTATTCGGCATCGCAAACGCTCCTTTCTTTTGGAATGTTCTGCTGTAAGATTCCTGCGCCCTCAGAAACGGAAATACAGGAACGGATTATTCGTTGCATCAACAAGGAAAATGCTGCTGACAGCGAGCAGTGCGGTATTGCAGAGGATCTGGAATGTATCCACGGCATAGACTGCGGCGGAGAAGCGTTTTTTCAAAGCCTGCAAGCCGTCATAAAGCGGGAAGCAGCAGATCACGGCGGCGAGCAGCAGGAACAGATTATTCTGGATCGAAAGTTCCAGAACATTGTCACAGAGTGCATTGCCGTTCAGTCCGACAAGATTCTTGAAGAATTCGCCCAGTCTGCCGAAATCCTCGAAATAGAAAATGCCGAAGCCGATGAAAATGATAATTTTGCTGTAGATATGACGAATGACAAGCGGAATTTTCTTGATGCGCTTTTTTCCGATGAGCTGTTCGATCAAAATGAAAACGCCGAAATAAAGTCCCCAGATGATGAAATTCCAGCTTGCGCCGTGCCAGAGACCGGTGCAGAACCAGACAAGGAATAAGCCGCCGTATTTTCTGCGCTTACCGAAGATCGGGACATAGAGCAGATAATCGCGGAAGAATGTGCCGAGGGAAATGTGCCAGCGCTGCCAGAATTCAGAGATATCCCTGCACAGGAACGGATGCCGGAAATTCTCATCAAAATGGAATCCGAACATTTTGCCCATGCCGATCGCCATGTCGGAATATCCTGAAAAATCGAAATAGATCTGCATCGCATAGACAATGACTGCATACCATGTTCCGGCTACGGAAATGGCAGTTCCTTCTGTGCCGAAGAACTGATCGACAATCACAGAGAGGTGATTTGCGAGGACGACCTTTTTGCCCAGACCGATCATCAGGCGTGTAAAGCCGTCGCTCAGATCGGTAAGTGTGGTTTTGCGTTCCTGAATCTCCGCAGCAATGGTGGAATAGCGGACGATCGGGCCAGCAATGAGCTGCGGAAACATGGAGATATAGAGCAGCAGATGCAGCGGATTTTTCTGGACATCGATCTTTTCCCAGTAGAGGTCGATAATGTAGGAGAGGATCTGGAACGTATAAAAGCTGATGCCGATCGGCAGCGTAAGTTTCGGAACAGGCAGACTGACACCGGGGATCAGATTGAGATTCTCAACGATGAAGCCGCTGTATTTGAATACGCCGAGCAGACCGATATTGAAAATCAGGCTGAGGATCATGAGGCATTTCGCGCCGCCGGCTTTTTCATGTTTCTGAAAACCGTTGATGCCCAGTCCGAACAGATAATTCGTAAAGACGCTGAGCAGCAGAAGAAGAATATAGATCGGTTCGCCCCATGCATAAAAAACGAGGGAAAACATCATTAATGTAAAATTTTTGATTTTCAGAGACGGCGAAAGCCCGTAGCAAAGCAAGCATACGGGCAGAAACAGATATAGAAAGTACAGGCTTGAAAATACCATATCAAACGCTCCTGCTTTTGTTCTTTGCTGTGCGTCAGACACACAGATCACAATGATTTTTCTTTCTCTTAATGTGTTATCCGGAGAAGGACACACTTTTCTTTATTATAACACAAAAGTCTGAAAGTTGCAAGCGATTTATCAGATTTTATGCGCTCTTTTCGGGATATTGTGCGAATTTTTCAATAGAAAAAGCACGGCTGCAAAAAGAACAGCCGTGCTTTTCGATGTTAATATAATTCTCCGCTGCCGTTCCATTGGATGAGCGCACGCAGGCGTTTCGGCATGGTCGGATGTGTCGAGAGGAGATTCACGAGCCAGAGGAAAAATCCGTGATCATTGATCGTTGTGTTCACATAATCCTGCACATCGACCATCGGGTACAGATGACGGTCTACGATCAGCATGATGATCGCCCGAACACCGTCATAATTGGTCAAACGCTGTGCAAGACGGTCACAGCTGTATTCACGGGTACGGGATGCGATCTGTCCGACGATCGGCAGATTCATGGAGAACAGGATCGGGAGATTATAGTGGAGTGTCGCGTGACCGTAGTAGATATGCGACATTTCGTGCGCAATGATAAATGCGAGTGCGTTAAAATCCTTATGTTCACGATATGCAACTTCAAATATCTCGGTATTGATGAGAATATACTGTCTGCCGAAAATGAAGCTGGAAAATGCATTGAGAACGCCGTTTTGCTGAACAACATACGCTTCAGGCACTTTTTTCATACCGAGCCGGTAGGCGTTGGAATGGATCAGTGAATAGATCTCAGGAAAATTATTCTGTGTGATCTTGAGACTGGATGCTTTCACGGATGCAAAATTCAGATACAAAGAAATCAGTGTTGTGATCAGTATGATCACACCGTAGAGACACAGCTTGATTTCACTGGGCATTTCTTCAGCAAATTCCGTCATATATTCGCTTTGTTCGCGTGCTTTTTCCTTTTCTTTCTGCCGGTCAGATTTCTCTTTTTCCGCATCGGAAGAATCTTCATCATCTGATTCCGCATCGGATTCGGAAGCCTCGTCCGAATCGGATCCTGTCAGATCGGAGAATGCTTCAGACATAATATGCTCATTGAACTCCTGAATATCACTCCGATAATCGCTGAAATTTGCAATCAGCAAAATCAGAACCGAAACGATCAGCAGAATATTCAGCTCAATCAGACGGCGGTACCAGCGTCTTTCGTGACTGTGCCGACAGCTGTATGCTTCATCTTTGGAAATGGGTGGCAGAGCCATGATTCGCTCATAATCAGAAGTATATGTTTTATTCTGAGCCGGCGGTGTCGGGCCGCCGTACTGCGGTGCAGTTTCCGGCTGACCGGCGATCGCAGGCTGACGGAATCCGTCCTCAGGTGCCTGCGCCGGCAGTGTCGGGGCAGGGGGCGTGAGCATTTGTCCCGGCGGAACAGTAGGCGGTGTCAGGATTGTCTGCGGCTGAACGCCGTTCGCAGGCGGCTGTTCCGTCTGATCGGCAGGGGGAAACAGCGGCTGCATGGATGGAGCAGGTGTCTGTTCCGTCTGTCTCGGCTGTGCAATATATGAGGGTTGAAGCCGCGGCGGCGGTGTCAGCATTGCTTCCGGCGGCAGCGCCGGTTTTTCATCGGGCTGCGGTGATCCTGCTGCATTCTCCTGCGGCGGGATAACAGGTTCCTGCGGTGTCAAGTCAAATTTGTCTTCCATAATTCCTCCTGTTAATGGATGTATGATGTTGTTCCATAGTAGATAAAAACGGTGTGGGAAACTGAATCCGCACCGATATATATACTATACCACACAATTTGGTATGCGTCAAGTTTTATGTCAAATTTCGTCAGAATTGGCAAAGTGCGGTTTGATTCGGCCACCCTGACAGCCGCTTTTGCCCCTCGAATAAGAACAAGCCGATCCGGAAAATCCGAATCGGCTTGTAAAGATTTCAGAAAAATCAGAAGTTGACCTTTCTTGCAACATAGCTTGTATGGAGAAGCTCATGAGCCTTGTGACCGCCCACTTCACCGAGGAACTCTTTGTAAAGCTCCTGAATTGCGGGGTTGTCCTGAGACTTACGCAGCTCCATAGCAGCATCGACACTGTAAAGTGCCTTTGCACGCTCTGCGCGGAGATCGGTAAAGTTGCGGACAGATGCCGGCTGGATCGGCTGACCGCCGCCGTTGACGCAGCCGCCCGGGCAAGCCATGATCTCGATGAACTGATAATCAGCTTCACCGGCACGGACCTTGTCCATCAGCTTGCGTGCATTTGCAAGACCGCTTGCGACAGCAACCTTCACAGTCAGACCGCCGACAGTGTAAGCAGCTTCCTTGACACCCTCAACACCGCGGACATCGGTGAATTCGAGCTTATCGTCTGCGAGCTTTTCGCCGCTGATCTTTTCAACTGCAAAACGGAGAGCAGCTTCCATAACGCCGCCTGTTGCGCCGAAGATCAGACCTGCACCGGTGTAAATGCCGAGCGGATCGTCGAACTTCTCATCCGGCAGGGAATTGAAGTCGATGCCTGCGCGGTCGATCATTCTGCCAAGCTCACGGGTTGTGAGAGCAATGTCAACATCCGGATAGCCGGAACCGGACTGATCCGGTCTGCCGATCTCAAATTTCTTTGCAGTACACGGCATAACGGAAACAGAAACGATATCCTTCGGATCCCAGCCCATCTTCTCTGCATAGTAGGTCTTGATGATTGCGCCCTGCATCTGCTGCGGCGACTTGCAGGTAGAAAGATTCGGAATGAGATCAGGGAAATAATGCTCACAGAACTTGACCCAGCCCGGGGAGCAGGAAGTGATCATCGGGAGAACGCCGCTGTTGGTGACGCGCTCGATCAGCTCCGTACCTTCTTCGAGGATGGTCAGGTCAGCAGCATAGTTGGTATCGGTAACAACATCGAAGCCGAGTCTGCGGAGCGCAGCGACCATCTTGCCCTCGACATTTGTGCCGATCGGCAGACCGAAGCATTCGCCGAGACCAGCGCGGACAGACGGAGCAGTCTGAACGACAACGTGCTTCGTCGGATCAGCGATCGCCTTGAATACATCGTCGGTGAAGTCCTTTTCGGAGAGAGCGCCGGTCGGGCAGACCGTGATGCACTGACCGCAGGAAACGCAGGCAGTTTCGCCAAGCGGCTTATTGAACTGCGAACCGATATTGGTGATGAATCCGCGCTCGTTTGCGCCGATCACGCCGATGCCCTGTGTCACTGCACAAGCTGCTACGCAGCGGCGGCAGAGGATGCACTTGTTGTTATCGCGGAACATATGCGGTGCGGAATCGTCGATCGCATACTCGGTGCGCTCACCCTTATAGACATCAGCATCGGTGATGCCGAGATCATTTGCGAGCTTCTGAAGCTCACAGTTCTTGCTGCGTGCGCAGGAAACGCACTTCATATCGTGGTTCGAGAGCAGCAGCTCCATTGTCTTTCTGCGGGAATCGAGTACCTTCGGGGAGTTCGTTGTGACCTCCATGCCTTCGGATACCGGATAGACACAGGCAGCGACCATTCTTGCCGGTCCGAGGTTCGGGCCGCGCATTTCGGCAGCCTCAACCATACACATACGGCAGGCACCGATCTCATTGATATCCTTCAGATAGCAGAGCGTCGGAATTGTGACGCTTGCTGCGCGTGCAGCTTCCAGAACGGAGGAACCCTTCGGGACCTGTACTGCAAAGCCGTTGATTTTTACATTAACCATATCACTCATGTCCTGAAGCCTCCTTTACTGCTTGCTGATTGCGCCGAACTTACATTTTTCCATACAAGCGCCGCACTTTACACACTTCGTGCTGTCGATTGCGAAGGATGCGAGCTTGTTGCCGGGAGCAGTGTAATCGGTTCTTTCAATCGCGGATGCCGGGCACTGCTTTGCGCACATCGAGCAGCCCTTGCACTTATCCTTATCAATGGTGAAGCGGAGCAGGGACTTGCAGACGCCTGCCGGGCACTTCTTGTCAACGATATGTGCAACATACTCATCGCGGAAGAAGCGAAGGGTAGAAAGCACAGGATTCGGTGCAGTCTGACCGAGACCGCAGAGCGAGTTTGCCTTGATATACTGGCAGAGTTCCTCCAGCTTATCCAGATCGGACAGCTCACCATTGCCGCTGGTGATCTTGTTGAGGATCTCATAGAGACGCTTTGTACCGATACGGCACGGTGTGCATTTACCGCAGGATTCATCCATCGTGAACTGGAGGAAGAACTTTGCGATATCGACCATGCAGTTGTCCTCATCAAGAACGATCAGACCGCCGGAGCCGATCATGCAGCCGATCTTTGCGAGGCTGTCGTAATCGACGCTGACATCGTAATGCTCAGCCGGAATGCATCCGCCGGAAGGACCGCCTGCCTGAGCAGCCTTGAACTTCTTGCCGTTCGGGATACCGCCGCCGATCTCCTCGATGATCTCACGGAGCGTTGTGCCCATCGGGATCTCGACCAGACCGGTATTCTTGATCTTGCCGCCGAGTGCAAAGACCTTTGTACCCTTTGCGGTCTCAGTACCCATAGAAGAATACCACTTTGCACCCTTGAGGATGATCTGCGGGACGTTTGCATAGGTCTCAACGTTGTTGAGGATGGTCGGCTTCTGATACAGACCTTTTTCTGCCGGGAACGGCGGACGCGGACGCGGCTCACCGCGGTTGCCCTCGATAGAGGTCATCAGAGCAGTTTCCTCACCGCAGACGAATGCGCCTGCGCCGAGACGAAGGTCGATATCGAAGCTGAAGCCGGTGCCGAAGATATCGGAGCCGAGCATACCTGCTTCTCTTGCCTGCTGAATTGCGATACGGAGTCTCTGAACAGCGATCGGGTACTCAGCACGGACATAAATATAACCCTGCTGTGCGCCGATTGCATAACCTGCGATCGTCATTGCTTCGAGAACAACGTGCGGATCGCCTTCGAGAACAGAACGATCCATGAAAGCACCGGGGTCGCCCTCGTCAGCATTACAGCAGACATACTTGATATCAGCATCCGGAACGATGTTGCGTGCGAGCTTCCACTTCATACCGGTCGGGAATCCGCCGCCGCCTCTGCCGCGCAGACCGGAATCGAGGATCTCCTGAATGACAGCTTCCGGTGTCATTTCGGTGAGAACCTTGTGGAGAGCAGCATAACCGTCTCTGCCGATGTATTCATTGATATCTTCCGGATTGATCACGCCGCAGTTACGGAGTGCAACACGATTCTGCTTTGCATAGAAAGTAGTCTCGTTGAGGGACTTGATATCATCAGAACCCTCGGTGACAGTCTCATCATAGAGGAAATCCTTGACGGGCTTGCCGCCGATGAGATGCTCCTCAACGATGCGCGGGATCATTTCCATTTTAACGTGTGTGTAGAAAGAGCCTTCCGGATATACGATCATGATCGGGCCGCGCTCGCAAAGACCGAAGCAGCCGGTGCGGACGACAAAGATCTCGCCGTCGATGCCCTTTTCCTTCAGTTCTTTTTCAAGCTCATCGGCAATTTTCATGGAACCGGAAGAAGTACAGCCGGTACCGCCGCACATCAGGATATGCTTTTTGTACTTGGCACTGTCTGTTTCCTCACCAAGGCGGAGTGCGAGTTCCTTACGCATTTCCTCCTTGATTGCAGTGAGTTCCTGCAAAGTCTTCATAGTAAACCTCCTATTTTACAGTTCCCGATGTCAATCGGCATATTTTGCGAGAATATCCTTGACCTCCTGCAGGTCGCCGGTGAGTCTGCCGTAAACATCGTCATTGATCGTTACGACAGGCGCAAGACCGCAGGCACCGACACAGCGGCAGTCGTCGAGAGAGAACTTGCCGTCCTGTGTGATCTCACCGCTCTCAATGCCGAGTGCTTCTTCCAGCTTTTCCATAACGATGCCGGAGCCCTTGACATAGCAGGCTGTACCGAGGCAGACCGAGATGCGGTATTTGCCCTTCGGGGACATGGTGAACTGTGCGTAGAAAGTCGCAACGCCGAATACCTTTTCAAGCGGGATATCCAGCTCTTCTGCGATCAGTGTCTGGATTTCGATCGGCAGATAACCGTAGATCTCCTGCGCTTTCTGCATGATCGGCATCAGACAACCGGGATCTTCACGGAGCGCGTCAATGGTAGCGCGAAGCTCCTGCTCCTGCTCCTGTGTACCGGTAAAGGGAATGGTTGCGATTTTTTTTGCCATATGAATCGTTTCCTCCTTATATATTGAGAATCGATTGAATTTGACGTTCCGTCCGGAAAAACCGCACGGTTTCAGGTGTGAAAAAATGCTGATCTGTATACTGCATTCGCACCCGATTGACAAAAACTCATACCGAGCCTTAATGATTTTACAACATTTCTGCAAAAAAATCAAGATGAAAAATGCACAACATTTCGTACAACTTTTCGTATGTTTCTATACGATAGCTTTCATGAGCATAGCAAAACACTCGTATTTGCGATGAAAACAATTTGTTTTGATATATTTCGGACTGTCCGCGCAGCACGGACAGATGTACAAATATTACGGTAAAACCGATAATTCGACAGCGCACAGAAAAAATATTTGCCGGATTCAGAAAAAACGCGCTTTCTCGTCAAAATTTTTGAGTAGAATGGGATATGCGGATGCATCGCGGGATCAATGCCGCGGACAGTGTCCCGAATACAATCTGAAAAAAGAATCTGGAGGTCGAAATGGAACAGCAATCTTGTTACTTACCGGAAGGCAGTTTCCTTGAAACACCGCAGAATGCGGCGGCGATCAGCAATGAGGCGGCGCTCAGAGAGGCGATTGTAACAGGCAGACGGCTGGAAGCGCGTGTGCGTGTCTGTGACGGCGCACATAATCTGCACGTTGATCTGCCGTGTATGCGCGGACTGATCCCGCGGGCAGAGGGCGCATTCGGCATCAGCGAGGGGACAACGCGCGATATTGCGCTGATCTCGCGTGTCAACAAGCCGGTATGCTTTTCCGTCCTGCGCATTGAACATGATGCGGAAGGCTGTCCTTATGCGGTGCTTTCACGCCGCATTCAGCAGGAGCAGTGCCGCGAGGGGTATATCCGGCATCTGAAGCCCGGCGATGTGATACCGGCGCGTGTGACGCATCTTGCGCAGTTCGGATGCTTTGTGGATATCGGATGCGGCGTGCCGTCGCTCATTCCGATCGACGCGATCTCGGTATCAAGGATCTCGCATCCGGCAGACCGGTTCCGTGTCGGTGAGGAAATTCGCGTCATGGTGAAGGGCTTTGAAAACGGCAGAGTGCTTCTGACGCATAAGGAACTGCTCGGCACATGGGCAGAAAATGCCGCGTGCTTTACGGCAGGGGAAACCGTTGCCGGCATTGTGCGCTCTGTTGAGGAATACGGCATTTTTATAGAATTAGCGCCGAATCTGGCAGGACTTGCCGATCTGCGTCCGGATGTGAAACCGGGACAGCACGCAAGTGTATTTATCAAGAGCATCGTGCCGGAACGCATGAAGATCAAACTTGCGGTCGTGGACGTATTTGACGATGTATGCACACCGCCGCCGCTGCATTACTTCTTCCGCGGCGATCACATGAATGAATGGGTATATACGCCGCCGCAGGCAAAAAAGAAGATCGCAACACAGTTCACGGTCGGGAATATGTAAACAAAAAACAGCAATACTGCACAAGTCCTGTCATAGAATATGTTAATAAAATCATAAGAAATTCGATTGACAGGATTTCTGCAATATGCTATAATATCATTCGTTCAGAAAACACAGTATGAAAAGACAAAAAATAAGAATTGTTAAATTTAAGAGGATGTGATCCGGATGCTGCGATCTGCTGCACAGGATATGACCAAGGGAAAAGAAGCAAGCCTGATTATCCGGTTTGCGCTGCCGCTGCTTGCGGGCAATTTGCTCCAGCAGCTTTATAATCTTGCGGATACTGCGATCGTGGGGAAAAAACTCGGTGACGATGCGCTTGCCGCAGTCGGCGCGACTGGCTCGGTTACATATCTGTTTTATACGCTTTGTCTGGGACTTGCGACAGGCGCAGGCATTATGATCGCGCAGTTTTTCGGTGCAGGGCTGTATCAGCGGATGCGTACCGCGATCTGGAATTCGTCGATCGTGACGCTGATATTCGGGATACTCATTAGTATTGTTTCCGTCTGGGCGACTGAGCCGGTGCTGCGGTTCATGCAGACTGATCCGGACCTGATGCAGATGTCGGTCAGCTATATGCGGATCGCCTGCGGCGGAACGGTCGCAGTTGCGGCATATAACTGGATCAATGCCGTGATGCGTGCGATCGGAGATTCCAAAACACCGCTGATTTTTCTTGCAGTTGCAAGCGTACTGAATGTCGGGCTTGACCTGCTGTTTGTCATGGTGCTGAATACGGGCGCAGAGGGTGCGGCATTTGCAACGGTATTTTCGCAGTTTGCAGCGGCAGTATCCTGCATTGTCTATGCATTCCGCCGGACACCGGAGATACAGCTGAAAAAAGAGGATTTTCGTATTCGCGGAGAAATGCTCCTGCTGACATTAAAAACCGGTATGCCGATCGCGCTGCAAAGCGGATTGATCTCTATTTCAATGTCTGCGCTTCAGCGTGTGACAAACAGCTTCCGTCTCAAACCTGTCATGGCGGCATATACGGCATCCATGCGTGTCGAGCAGCTGATACAGCAGCCGTTTATCTCGCTGAATGCGGCGCTTGCGACATTTTCCGGACAGAATGTCGGCGCAGGAGAAACGGCGCGTGCAGAACGCGGACTGAAATCCGGACTGCGTATTTCGAGCATGATCGCAATTGTGATCGCGGTGATTTTTTGGATTGCAGGCGGATGGATCATTCGCTGCTTTATCTCCGGAAAGGAAGCGGTTTCGATCGGATATTTTGCGCTGCGGACAACATCGCTGTGTTATATACCGCTTGGTTCGATCCATGTGGTGCGCGGATTCCTGAATGGTGCAGGTGATACGGGCTATGCGATGCTGAACGGCATGGCGGAAGTTGTCTGCCGGATCGGCGGCGCATATTTCATGACAGCTGTGCTTGGAATGGATTACCGTGCGATCTGGTATACGACCTGTGTGACATGGTTTGTGACGGGACTTGTGGGCTGGATACGATACTGCCGCGGAAAATGGCGCAGCAAGGCGCTTCTGCCGGATGAGAAAAAGCAGATCGAAACCTATGCACCGACGGATTGAAAATTGTATACTGGATAATGAGGGCGCACAGTGTGATACTGTGCGCCCTCATAATAATTTGATCAATAATTTTCAGCGCGGAGCTTGAAATAAGCCTGCGGATGTGCGCAGACGGGGCATACCTTCGGTGCATTCTTGCCGATGACGATATGACCGCAGTTGGAGCATTCCCAGATCATGTCGCCGTCACGGGAGAAGACCAGACCGCCCTCGATATTAGCGAGCAGCTTGCGATAGCGTTCTTCGTGTGCCTTTTCGATCTTGCCGACCATCTCAAAAAGCGCAGCGATTCTGGTGAAGCCTTCCTCTTTTGCGACCTTTGCAAATTCAACATACATATCGGTCCACTCAAAGTTTTCGCCGTCCGCAGCAGCTTTCAGGTTCGCAGCGGTATCCGGCACTTCACCGCCGTTCAGCTCCTTGAACCACATTTTTGCGTGTTCTTTCTCATTGTTTGCGGTTTCTTCAAAGATCTCAGCGATCTGAACATAGCCTTCCTTGCGTGCCTTGGATGCAAAGTAGGTGTATTTGTTTCTTGCCTGTGATTCGCCGGCAAATGCTGCCTGCAAATTTGCTTCTGTTCTTGAACCTTTCAGTTCCATAGTGTATTTCCTCCTGTAAGAATAATATCTCAGAATGTTCATGCAGAAACATCCTATTGCTATTATATCACAATATCCGGGAAAATGCAATGGGGATAATATCGAAAATCAGAAACAGCATTATTTTATACATATAACAGACAGCGGATCCAGATGCATTTTCCTGTAACAGCAGGATGAACCGGATACTGTCTGCATATAACATAATTTCGGTATTTGCCGATGCGCATTTTGTGAAAAGCGGAAAAATTCAGGATTCGCGCAAATGTGCCAGAAAAAACCGCTTGACAAATAGGGCGAAATGGAATAAAATAAACGTATGGAGACCCGCGCTTCATGGAAATCCGGTCAGAGAGGCAGCGCCGAAGGCTGAAAGCGCCGCCGCGGAGAGTAGCAGCAGCGGCAACACTCCTGTATGCTGATACAGCATACACAATCCAATACCGTCCCAAATGAAAGTGAACCACAGTATCCGGCTGCCGCACAGTATCCGACTGCCGCCGTATACTGGGTTAAATCGGGTGGTACCGCGGGTTTTTCGATTATGAGAAACACTCGTCCCGAAGCAGTCTGACAGACAGGCAGCTTTGGGGCGGTTTTATTTTATCAGGAGGAATGTTCTATGTACCGTACAGTCATGTGCAATGCACTGCGCAAGGAAAACATCGGTCAGACCGTTTCACTGGCAGGCTGGGTTGACACGATCCGCGATCACGGCGGCGTTCTGTTCCTTGCTCTGCGCGATGAGACCGGTATCACACAGGTCGTTTTCCACGATGATGAGATGCTCAAAGGCATCGGCAGAGAATGCGTCATTTCCGTAACCGGAAAGGTTGTGGAGCGTGATGCAGAAACCGTTGATCCGAAGCTTGAGACCGGTCTGGTCGAAGTGCTTGTCGAGGAAATGGAGCTGCTCGGCCCGTCGAAATCCATGCTGCCGTTTATTCCGGCAGAATCTATGGAAACACGCGAGGAGGTACGTCTGAAGTACCGCTATCTCGATCTCCGCAATCCGATCGTACACGAAAATATCATTCTGCGTTCAAAGGTCATCACCTATCTGCGCCGGAAGATGGAGGAGCTTGGATTCCTCGATATCCAGACACCGATCCTGACGGCATCTTCACCGGAAGGTGCGCGTGATTTCCTTGTTCCGAGCAGAAAGCATAAGGGTACGTTCTATGCTCTGCCGCAGGCACCGCAGCAGTTCAAGCAGCTGTTGATGGTATCCGGCTTCAATAAGTATTATCAGGTTGCACCGTGTTTCCGTGATGAGGATGCGCGTCAGGACCGTTCACCGGGAGAATTCTATCAGCTCGACTTTGAAATGGCATTCGCAACGCAGGATGATGTTCTTGCAGTCTGCGAGGAAGTTATTTCCGATACGTTCAAGAAATTTGCACCGAATGCGGTCATTTCGGATGCACCGTTCGAGCGCATCACCTATAAAGATGCAATGCTGAAATACGGTTCGGATAAGCCGGATCTCCGCAATCCGCTGGAGATCATCGACCTGACCGATTTCTTTGCAAATGTTGACTTCCCGATCTTCAAGGGCAAGCCGGTACGCGGTATTGTTGCGGACTGTGCAGAATGCTCCAAGAAGTTCTTTGAGGATTCGCTGAAATTTGCGACCTCGATCGGCATGAAGGGACTCGGCTATCTGACCGCAGTAGAAGGTCAGCCGAACTTCAAGGGCCCGATCGACAAGTTCCTTTCCGATGAACAGCGCGAGGAGATCCGCAAGATTTCCGGCATTAAGGACGGCGAGACCGTATTCTTCATTTCTGATAAGAAGGGTGTCGTTGATCTGTATGCAGGTCAGATCCGCACATGGCTGGGCGAGCGTCTGGATCTGCTTGAGAAAAATGCATTCCGCTTCTGCTTTGTTGTTGATTTCCCGATGTACGAGATCAACGAGGAATCGCATAAGCTCGACTTCACGCACAATCCGTTCTCAATGCCGCAGGGCGGTCTGGATGCGCTGGAGAATCAGGATCCGCTGGAGATCCTTGCATATCAGTATGATCTGGTCTGCAACGGCATTGAGCTTGCATCCGGCGCAGTCCGCAACCACAGCGTTGAGATCATGAAGAAGGCATTTGCACTTGCAGGATATACCGAGGAAGAACTTGCCGCAAGATTCTCCGCACTTTATACTGCATTCCAGTACGGCGCACCGCCGCACGCAGGTATGGCTCCCGGCATTGACCGTATGATCATGCTGCTTGCTGATACGGAAACGATCCGCAACGTCATTGCGTTCCCGCTGAACGGCAATGCACAGGATCTTCTGCTCGGCGCACCGTCACAGGTCACAGAGCAGCAGCTTCGTGAAGCAAATATTCAGATTCGCGAAGACGCATAAGAATACAAAGAAAGCCGCAGGATTCAAGTAATCCTGCGGCTCATTTTGTTGAAAGACTATGTGAACGCCAAAATAAAAGTTTTGATCCGACTTTTTCAAAAGTTGGCAGGTTCTTAGGGCAGCGCCCAAAGTCGCGCTTCGCAAAGCGCGAAAATCCCTGTTTTGCATTTATTTTGGGGAAGATAGGGGCTTGGAGAAAGTGCCCCATTTTTAATGCGCCCTAAACCCTCTGGAATCCCATGTCTTAGGGCATCCTGATACCATGCCTCTGTGAAGCATTCAAAATCCCTATTTCTGCACGCTCATAGAACCGGGAAGCGGAATCGGCTGTCGGCACTGCCGACTTGAAAAGGCTTGAGCGAAACTTTTTTAGGCGTTCTTATTTTTTTGACAGACTGAAGCCGCGAGATCTTTCGGACCTCGCGGCTTTGTGTTCATGAAGATCAATCGTCTTCGTATTCATCATTTGCAGATTCGATCGCATCTTTTAAAGCGCTGACGATCTCTGCACTGTTATCGGTTGTTTCGGCTGCCTTTGCTGCGGAATTGTCAGCGAGCTTGCCGCCGAGGAATCCGGCGAGCAGGGCACGCAGATCAATACCGGTTGCCTCAGTCAGACCGTCTGTGATCTTGGTTGTAGAACCGATGACATCACCGACGAGCTTGCTGGAATTGCCGTCGCCGTACATCGTGATCTTATCGACCTGAGCAAGCGGAAGAGCAGCATTCTTGACAACTTCCGGCAGAGCCTTGAAGTACATTTCGAGGACAGCAGCCTCGCCGTACTTCTTCATAGCCTCAGCCTTTGCATTGATACCTTCTGCCTCTGCAAGACCTTTTGCACGAATCGCATCAGCCTCTGCCTGACCGACAGCAGCGATACCTTCTGCTTCCTGCATCTTTGCAAATTTTGCAGCTTCTGCTTCAGCCTTCTGTGCTTCGGCTTCCTGTTCACGCTGGAAACGGTCAGCTTCAGCTTCCTTTTTCAGCTGATAGAGTTTTGCATCGGCTTCCTGCTGTGCCTTATAGCGAGCAGCTTCAGCCATTTTCTTAACATCAGCATCGAGGGCTTTTTCCTTGACCTCGGCTTCTTTTGCTTTCAGTTCAACATCCTTTTCGGATGCAGCGATGTTTGCATTTGCTCTGGTGATCTCAATGGTACGGCGCTGTTCTTCCTTCTGGATCTCGTAAGCAGCATCCGCGATAGCGAGCTGTGTATCTGCTTCACGCTTGAGTTCTGCCTGACGAATTGCGAGATCGTTGTTCTTCTGTGCGATTTCGGTTTCGGCAAGGATTCTTGCATCATTTGCTTCTTTCTTTGCCTGTGCCTTTGCGATCTCGATTTCCTTTTCGGAATCAGCTCTTGCGATCGCAGCCTTTTTCTGAATCTTTGTGGTATTATCAATACCGAGATTCTCGATCAGGTTCTGATCATCGGTAAAGTTCTGGACGTTAAAGGAAACGATCTCAAGACCCATGCGATTGAGGTCAGGAGCGGCGTTTTCCTGCACCTTTTCAGCGAATGCCTTACGGTCATTGACCATTGCTTCGAG
>JAZQOZ010000172.1:0-27072 GCA_045628085.1 Oscillospiraceae bacterium
AAAAGAATAAACCACGGGACTGCACGCGGCTGCACAAGCAGGATCAGCAGCGCACACGGAACCGTTCCGGCAAGCGGCCCGAAATACGGGATCATATTCGTCATGCCGGTCACCGCGCTGATGAGTACCGGATACGGAAAATGAAACAGCTTCATCCCCAGAAAACATAAGCCGCCGAGGATCAGTGCCTCTTTGCACTGTGAACCGAGAAAGCGCGCAAACGTATTGCAGACAAAGCGGACACGCCGCAGGATCACCCTTGCACCGGATGCACGGCTGCCGCAGAGTTTTTTCATCTGCCTGCCGAGACGGGGCTTGTCCGCAAGCAGATACAGCGCAAATACTGCGCCGATACCGATATCAAGCAGGATATTGACAAGTGACGCTGTATAATCATAGGTTTTCAGGAGCAGTTTCGGGAATTGTGCCTGCATCGCGGAAAGCTGTGCATCCAGTTTATCGGCGGAAAACAGGCGTATGAACGGCAGTGCCGCACAGCGTCCGAGCCATTCTTTGAGATTATCGCTGTAAATGCTGATGTTATCGGATATTGTCCTGACCGACCGCATCATCTGCGGCACAAGGACACATCCCACGCTGACCACGACCGATACCGGCGGCAGGATCGCCCCAAGCAGGGATACCGGCCGGATCCAGCCTGTCCTTATATGATGCTTTCCGGCAAATCCGGTGAAATCCGCACGCAGACGCTCATAGGACGGCTCCAGCATCGTTGCAAACAAAATGCCGAGCAGCAGCGGACGGAGAATATGCAAAAGCCGCAGGATCACCGCCCAGACCTGCCCGATGTGCAGCAGCAAAGCGGCAATTATCAGTAATATTCCGCCGGCGGCAACCAGCAGCCGGAATAATGGATCTCTGAACAGCTTTTGCATTGCGTTCTCTCCCTTCTGTGAATCAGATTCCGATATGCATCGTATTGATGAGCGCTGCCAGACGGTTCCACGTTTTCCGGTCAAGGATACCCGTTTCCGGCAGAGCCGAGATCGTCTGGAATTTCCGGACGGCGGCTTTCGTATCTGCATCATATACGCCGCTGACCGTGATCGTTATCAGATTGCTGTAATGTCCGGCGGCAAGATTCAAAAGCACCTGCACAAGCTGCACAAGTTCGCCGCTGTCACGCTCCTGCAAGAGAAATGTACCGGAAGGAAAAACAGTCAGCGGAACTGCCGCATCTGCGATCTGATGGTAGGTTTCCGTGATCGTATTCCATGTTGCATCGTCAATCTCACCGGTCACGGGCAGACTGTAAGCCTGCTGAAAGGCGCGGACAGCAAGCGCCGCTTCATCGGTATAGGTTTTCGCCGGCAGGACGATCGGGATGCGGCTGTCATGCAGTGCGATCCGGTAGAGCAATTCAAGAATTTCCCCGATATGCGCCTGTTTCTGTGTTTCGGTATACAGCATGATGTTCTCCTGTTCTCATCGTATGATATAGCCCGGTGCCTGATAAGGACGCTTTCCTGCGCCGCATTTCATCTCGGAATAAACACCTGAAATTGCATCCCATGTAACAGGCCCGACCTGCCCGTTTGCCGTCAGACCGTATTCATGCTGAAATGCCTGCACGGCGGCTTTCGTCAGCGGCCCGAAATAGCCCGTATCGGAAACCGGTCTGATATTCTCATCATATTGTGAAATGAACGTCAGGTATTGCTGCAATATGCGGACGTTTTCGCTCGTGATGCCCTCTCTCAGCAGTTCATTCGGATAAAGCCGCGCACAGTTCTGCGGCGGATTCGATGTCAGAATGCCTGCGTATGCGCGGTAGATATCATTCCATGTGCGGCGGTCTGCGATGCCGGTCTGCGGCAGACCGTATGTCTGCTGAAACGAGCGCACGGATGCGGCGGTTTCGGCATTGTATTCTCCGGTGATATGCAGCGGCAGGACACTCTGATAGTATGCACCGATCACCGCCAGATAATACTGAAATGCGCGGACGGCATTACCGTAATCACCCTCGCGCAGCACATTCGGAAAGCTGCGCTGCAATTCCTCATATTTCAGTCCCTCGGAATCAAGGTCTGCCAGCCGCTTGATGCTGACATAGATATAAGACAGACGGTTCCATGTCGGCTCATCCACGATGCCGGTCTGCTGCAGATCAAATACCGACTGAAAAACGCGGACTGCCTCGGCGGTCTGCGCATCATAGATGCCGTCTGCATTCGGGAGCTTCGGGATCGCCGGATAATTCTGTGCGATCCGGTTCAGCTGAATCTGTATCGTCTGCACATCTCTGCCTGCCATGCCGGTTTCCTGCGGTACACCCGGATAACTCGGTGTCGGTGAACGGATCTCCTGCGCACGGATGATGTCGATATCACTGCCGTAATAATGCTGCAAAATCTCATAGGGGATCATGCCCTGATTTGCAAGCTGTACCGTCCCCCATTGCGATAGTCCGTCACATTCTGCGGTCGTACCGTCACAAAAAACGGCGAACATCGGCTCATAGCTGCCCTGCCGCCGGATATAGAAACGGAACATTTCCTCGCAAAGACGGCTGATATTGCTGAACAGTTCTCTGCCGTATACAAAAGCCTGATCGAACTGCGTGGTGCTTGTGATATCGAACGGATAGCCGCGCGAACGGTACCATTCGGTATAGATGCGGTTCAGCGCATAGGTATTGATGACATATATATTCGCACGCAGAGAATTTTCCGGCCATGTCGGATAGACCTCACTGCACGCAACATTTTTCAGGTAGCTGATATAAGGGATCGTGACATTCGCCGCATCGGAATCCGGCAGACCGAGATGCACGGTGATCGTTTCCGGTATAAAAACCTCTCCGGTGAGCATACATACGCTCCTCTCAGTATTGCTGCATATCGTTATAGAATGTGATATCACCGTCCGGCAAAGGATCATCTGCACCTGCCGGCAGCGGGATCATATCAAAATTCTGCACGGATGTGATATTCGGAAATACGGGGACATCGGTGCTGTGTTCGCGGTAATATCCGGCAGCCTGTGCCGTGATATCATAGAGAAAGGATGCCGGCCGGCGCTGATCGGCAGAGGGCGGCGGTGCAGGCACGGTCACGGCTTCAATGTTGCCGCTCTGATCGGTCGTTTGCAGGGAGATCAGCTCCGGCTCACCGTCTGTCATCTGCGAAATGATGACCGATGCGCCGTCAACAGGCCTTGCGCCCTGCGCAGTCGCAACATGAACACGGATGATGCCGGTATAGGCACGTTTTGGCAGAACCGGTGCGGCGGTTTCTTCCTGACTGCGTTCCGCTGATACAGCAGGTTCCGGTTCTTCCGGCGCTGAAATTGCCATTGCAGTGACAGCAGACTGTTCTTTTTGCGGCGGTTTCGGCGGTACGGGCGGCGGTGCAGGGCAATGATTCTTCGGCGGCTTCGGCGGCAGATTCATATTCTGTCCGGCATACATCCGGAACAGCTCCTCACGGTAACGGCGTGCGGTATCCTCAAATTCCTGACGATTCATGCAAATACTCCTTTCAGACGCATCCTGCTACATTCTATGCAGAAGAACCGCCGAACTTGACAAGAAGCCGCAGATATGATAAGATAAAAGGAGTATCTGAAAGGGAGAAAGGTTATGGCATCCAGTCAGGAATATTTGGAATATATCATGGAGCAGCTTTCCGGTCTGCCGGATATCCGCAGCCGAGCCATGATGTCGGAATACATCCTCTATTACCGTGATAAGGTATTCGGCGGCATCTATGACAACCGGTTTCTTGTCAAGGCTGTGCCGGCAGCGTGCAGAATGCTGCCGGATGCGCAGTATGAGATCCCGTATCCGACCGCAAAGCCGATGCTGCTTGTTCCCGATCCGGATGACCGCGAACTGCTTGAAATGCTGATAACGGCAATGTATGCAGAATTGCCGGAAACGAAGCCGCGGAAGAAAGGATACTGCCCGTGAGCCTGCTGCAAATTGATGTGCGGTGTGCAGATGAAATGCAGCTTGGGGATTATCTCCGGAAATATGCCGGCATCTCCGCGCATACGCTCAAACGGCTGAAAAATGTTCCGGACGGCATCATGCGAAACGGTCAGCATCTCCGGACGGTCGATCCGGTCGTCAGCGGCGATATCATTCTGCTGCATCTGCCGGAATCCTGCGCACATACGCCGAATCCTGCTCTGGAACTGCCCGTTATCTATGAATCGGAGCAGATACTTGTCTGCGATAAGCCTGCCGGAATGCCGGTGCATCCTTCCATGCTGCATCGGGACGATACGCTTGCAAACTGGTTTGCCGCACAGTATCCGGAATGCGGTTTTCATGCCGTCAACCGGCTGGACAGGAATACATCGGGGCTTTGCGTGATCGCCAAAACAGCCTATGCCGCACACGCGCTCCGAAACGGCGTACAAAAGCGCTATTATGCACTGGTCGGCGCAGGTCTGCACGGCAGCGGAACGGTCGATGCCCCGATCGCAAGAGCGCAGGAATCCGTTATCACGCGCTGTGTCCGTGCGGACGGCAAGCCTGCTGTCACGCATTACCGCGTCATGCAGGAAATGCCGGACTGCACATTACTGGAACTGACGCTCGAAACCGGAAGAACGCATCAGATTCGTGTTCACATGGCATATATCGGCTATCCGCTGCTCGGTGATGATCTCTACGGCGGCGACTGTTCGCGGATACACGCCCATGCCCTGCACTGCGGATATCTCTCACTGACTGATCCCGCAGCCGATGAATCCATTTCACTGCATACGCCGCTGCGTGCGGAAATGCAGGAAATGCTGAACAGAAAGGACAAAACACTATGAAAGCAGATTTGAAACTACAAAAGACAGCACCCTATTTTGAACGGATCCGCAATATCCCCAAACTGAGTATCAGCCGCCATATCATAATCGTGGTACTGCTGTTCACAGCGGCGATCTTCGTCGGACAAATGCTGGAATTTATCCTCATGCTGGTTGTTCAGTTTGGGATCATCGGGGCGAAAAAGGCAGATGACATCGACATACAGCTCATACTCCAGCTGTACCTGACAGTGGTCGTGACCGCTTTTACGTTTTTATTCTGCCGGCTCTGCGACAGTCGCCCTGTGAAAACAATGTTCCTGACAAGCCGGAAGATGATCCCGGATTATCTGACAGGCGCACTGCTCGGCATGGCAATGATGACAGCGGTCGCACTGGCGGCATGGGGCTGCGGCGCATTGCAGTTTGACGGGTTTCAGTCAAAACAGAAGCCGCTTATCATGATCCTGCTGTTTATCGGCTGGATCCTTCAGGGATTCTCCGAGGAGATCGCCTGCCGCGGATGGCTGATGTCATCCATCGGAACACATCACTCTGCATGGTCGGCTGTGACCGTCAGTTCGCTCATGTTTGCACTCCTGCATATCGGCAATAACGGTTTCTCTTTGCTGGCGGTCGTCAATCTGTTTCTGTTCGGTGTTGCCGCATCGCTCTTTGTACTTCGTACCGGAAGTATCTGGGGTGCAGCAGCCATGCACAGTGTATGGAACTGGGCACAGGGCAATTTCTTCGGCTTACAGGTCAGCGGTCTGGAAACCGGCAGTACGATCTTCAAATTCTCGCAGACCGGCAATGCTGCATGGATCGGCGGCGAAAAATTCGGACTGGAAGCAGGTGTCGGAACAACAGCAGTCACGCTGATCGTCATCGTGATCCTTCTGCTCCTGCCGCAGAGAAAATCACAGGAGGAACAAGAAAATGGAACTGTATGATCCGGAAAAGCTGCAGCAGGATTATAAGGAATTACAGTCCGGTGATCCGCGGATGCGTGCGATCCGTGCGGCGGCGGCAGCAGCGGAGCAGGCAAATGATCTCCCGTGGGCGATCCGGTTTCATCATGATCTGATCCATGAATCTGTATTTTCCGGCGACCGTTATCAGGCGCTGATCGACTTTCCGCAGTATCTTGCACTGGTCAAACGCGATCCGGAACTGGAGCAGGATAACCTCTGGGATACGCTCTGGATGTTCAAATGGATCGTTGAAGCATCAACAGAGTTTTATCAGATCGAGAAAAAGCAGGTCTTGCAGTGGTTCACGGAATATCGCCGGATGCTGCTGACAAACGGCTATTCCCTGCGGTCATGGCATGAAAAGCGTGCGATTTTTTACAGCTATTGTGACCGCGCAAAAATGCGTCTGGATTATGCGAATTTTCTGGATGCACCAAAGGATGATCTCGGTGACGGAACAGCAAGTGAACTGGATTCGGTTGTACGGTTTTCATTGGAGACCGGGAACCGTGAAAAGGCTTTGCAGGCAGCCGATCAGATCATCGGCAATAATCTCCGGACAGAGGAAGTCCCCTGCAAAACCTATTACTATCTGCTGCGTGATGCACTGCGGCGCGGCGACATGAAAAATGCAGATCAATATGCAATGCCGCTTCGTCCGCTTTGTAACGGTCAGCGCTTTCAGCTTGAACCGATCGGCATGATCCTGTACTATGATGCACTGACCGTTCCGACGCGCGGACTCGATTTCTACCGGAAAAACCTGCCGCTGCGCGAAGGTTCACGGAATCCGTTTTTATGCTTCTGGTTTGACCGCGGTGCGGCAAAACTGCTCTCTGCCGCAGCAGAACAGGGGCTTTCCGGCACGGATCTGTCCGGCAGAACGCTGACACCGGAACAGCTTTCCGCAAAGGCAGAAGAAACAGCGCAGAACTGCCGGATGCTTGCTGAAAAATTTGATGCACGCAACGGCTCGGATTATTTTTCATCTCTGCTGTAATAATAAACAGCGCTCTGTTCAGTCCGGTAATCTGAACAGGGCGCTGTATTTTTTATGATTCTTTTTATCCGCCGGATGCCTGCCAGAGTGCAAGCTGATCCCAGTCAAGGGCTGCGAGCTTATGCGCCGCCCGTTCGATCGTTTCGCGGCTGCCGAATGACGAAAACCGCAGCCAACCCTCGCCCTGTTCGCCGAATCCGACTCCCGGCGAGGTCACAATACCGTGATATTGCAGCAAACGCTCAAAGCAGTCCCATGAGCGCAAATGATACGGGCATTCCATCCAGACATACGGTGCGTGTTCGCCGCCTGTCGTAAAAACGCCGCTTCGGCGCAGTGCATTCCGGATCAGATCGGCATTTTCCATGTAATACTGCACATCCATACGCACCTGCCGCTGTCCTTCTGCCGCGAATACCGCCGCCGCACCGCGCTGCACAATATACGATGTACCGTTATATTTCGTGGACTGCCGGCGCATCCAGAGCCGGTGCAAAGACTGTCCGCCGGTCGTCAGCGCACGCGGCACGATCACCCAGCTGCACCGCACACCCGTAAAACCTGCCATTTTTGAAAAGGAATTGATCTCGATCGCACAGGTTTCCGCACCGGCGATCTCGAAAATACTTCGCGGCAGTGCCGCATTCCGGATATATGCTTCATAAGCGGCATCGTAAATGATGCAGGCATGATGCGCATGGGCATACTCCACCCACGCCTGAAGCTGTGAACGGGAATAGACCGCACCGGTCGGATTATTCGGGGAGCAGAGATAGATCAGGTCAGTATGCACGCTGTCGTCCGGCATCGGCAGGAATCCGTTTTCCTTTGTGCCGTGTGCAAATACGATCTTCCGTCCTGCCATAACACTCGTATCATAGAAAACCGGATAGACCGGATTCGGCAGCAGAACTGCACTGTCCGGCGCAAACAGGTCGCAGAGATTGGCGAGATCACTTTTTGCACCGTCGCTGACAAAAACATCTTCCGGCTCAATGCCGACCTTGAAAGTATGATAATAGCCGCAGATCGCACGCCGCAGAAACAGCTCGCCCTGCACATCGCCGTATCCGTGAAAATGCTCTGCGGAGCGCATTTCCTGCGCCGCAGCAGACATCGCATTGCAGACAGCAGGTGCAAGCGGCAGCGTGACATCGTTGATGCCGAGCGATAAGATCTCCGCCTCAGGATGTGCCTCGCGGTAATGCCGGACACGCATTGCGATCTCAGAAAAGAGATAATTCTGCTCCAGCTTGGTGATATTTTCGTTCAGCCGCATACTGCATTGTTTACCGAATCTGACCTTCGCCGTTGATGAGATATTTGACCGAGGTCAGCTCATAAAGTCCCATCGGGCCGCGTGCATGGAGCTTCTGCGTGGAAATGCCGATCTCTGCACCGAAGCCGAATTCGCCGCCGTCCGTGAAGCGCGTTGAAGCGTTGACATAGACCGCCGCCGCATCGACCTCGCGCTGGAATCTCTCCGCATTTTCGAGTGATTTCGTCACGATGCATTCGCTGTGATTGGTGCCGTAGCGTGCGATATGCGCCATTGCTTCATCGACATCGCTGACGATCTTCACAGCAAGCTGATAATCGAGATATTCGGTCGCCCAATCGTCCTCATCGGCATCGAGAACACAGTCGCCGAGAACCTTCTGCGCCGCCGCATCACCGTGCAGCGTGACATTGTGTTCATCGAGTTTTGCCTTCATCATCGGCAGAAATTCCGCTGCAACGTCCTTGTGGATCAGCACCGTTTCGATCGCATTGCAGACAGAGGGACGCTGTGTTTTTCCGTTGTCAACAATATTCACAGCCATTTCCAGATCAGCCGAAGCATCCACGAAAACATGGCAGTTGCCGACACCGGTCTTGATAACCGGAACTGTCGCATTTTCTGCAACTGCGTTGATGAGCCCTGCGCCGCCGCGCGGGATCAGCACATCAAGATACTGTGAGAGCTTCATCAGCTGATTGGAGCTTTCGCGTGTGGTATCCGACACAAGCTGAATGATATCAGCAGGCAGACCGGAATCCCTGACTGCATCGCGCATGATATCCGTCAGACAGACATTGGAGCTGAATGCTTCCTTGCCGCCGCGCAGAATGACGCAGTTGCCGGCTTTCATGCAGAGCGTTGCCGCATCGACCGTCACATTCGGACGGCTCTCGAAAATAATACCGATAACGCCAAGCGGCACGCGCGTTTTCTGAATGCGCAGACCGTTCGGGCGAACCACGCCGGATTCGACCTTGCCGACCACATCATCAAGCTGGATCAGCTTGCGCACACCGTCTGCGATGCCTGCAATACGGGATTCATTGAGCAGAAGTCTGTCCTGCAAAGCCTTTGACATATTGTTTCTGACCGCATTTTCGAGGTCAATTTTATTTGCTGCAATGATCTCCGCAGAACGGGAGATCAGCGCATCTGCGATCGCAGCGAGCGCTTTATTCTTCTGCATAGGCGATGCAGCGGCAAGAACGCCGGCAACTGCCTTTGCATTTGCGCCAAGCTGCTGAACTGTTAGCTGTTCCATATATAAATCCTCCGATCATGATCTTAATTCAGGATACGCTCAGAATGAAAATATGCAGTGCTTTCATCCCTTTTTCACGATCTCCTGAGCAATGATATTGCCTTCAGCCGCAAGCTCTGCATACATCGTGCGCAGCAGATCATCATTCAGCGGCCCGTTGATCTCAAATTCTTTTTCACCGAGAATGACCGTTTTCAATGCGTCGCAGCCGGAAAAGCAGCAGCCTGCCTTATCCGCGCCGTCATCCTCCGGAAAGACGCTCCGGAACGTGATCCCGACCGGCAGCCGGAGCCGTTCCATAGCCGAACACTCGGCAAATGTGTGATAAGCATCCAGTATTCTCACGGTATCCGGAATATACATTTCGCGCAGTCCGCTGCAATAAAGGAATGCTTTATACTTAATATGCCGGACAGTTGACGGGATCACAACCGATTCCAGCAATCTGCATCGCTGAAAGGTAAACGTACCGATAATGGAAATGCCCTCCGGCAGCGTGATACTGCGCAGACTCTCGCAGTTCGGGAAAATATTGCCGAATTCGCCGACCAGCTTTTCCGGCAGTTCAACAGATTCCAGCAGCTTACAGTCATAAAACATACCGTAATCAAGCTGTCTGCCGTTCATGCCCTTCGGAAAACGGAACTGCTCCAAAGCAGTACATTTATAAAACGCACCGCCCTCGATCTTTTTCACCCGATCCGGTATCCGGATATTGCGCAGCGAGATGCACGAGTGAAACGCATTGCACGCAATGACTTCCAATGAATCCGGCAGCGTGACCGATTCCAGACAAGTGCATCCCTCAAAAGCAGATCGCTGTATGATCGTTACACCTTCCGGAATGATAATGCTGACAAGGTCTGTCCTGCCTTTATATTGTTTTTGCGCGATACTCTTTGAATTGCCGACACGCAGTATTGTTCCCGGCCGTGTGACTGGTGCAGAAGCTTCCTGAACGACATTTGCAGATCCCTTTTCGGATGCAGCAGCGGTCGTCGGGCGATCGGCAAGCTGTTTTTCCGCATCTGCGAGTTTCCGCTGCGTTTCAGCCAGTTTCTTTTCAAGTGAAGCGATCACACTGTCAGATGCAGCAATATTTTCCGTTACAGCGGGCCGTCTTTCAGGAACAGATGATCTCTGCCGTGCCGTCCGCACATTCGATTCGGTCAGGATGACGTTCTGACCGTCCTCGATTCTGATGCTGCATTTCCGCGCCCATGCGATCAGCTTATCCGTATTGCGCTCATTCCACGCATAGGAAGCAATCTTCCGGCTGTCTTTATAGATCTGAATGCGGTTATTTTTCGTAATAACCAGCTTTTGCATTTCGCTGCCGCCGTACAGTTCTCCGCGGCAGCGAAAACCGGTTGCCTGAATATGCAGCTTCGTGTGCAGCAGATGATAGCCAATGAACAGCAATGCGATCACAGCGGCAGCTGCACTCAAAACGTCTTCAATCACGCCTGCCGGTGTGACTTTATATCCCATTTGGCCATAAATTCTGCCGCCTGAAAAGAAGGCAAATACACAAAAGGCCACACAAGCCCATGTTGCAGAATTGCTCCATTGACCGACTGTAAACCGGATATTTTCGATCGGCGTATCAGCAAATGCACCTCGCTCAGTTTCCAGCTGCGCACGTTTCCATTCGTTGGCACGATCAAAAAGCACAGCACATCACCTCTTTGCGACAAACCGCGTGCCGACCGGCTCATCATGCAGCAAAAGATCATAAAGCTGCTCCGGTTTCTCGCCGTTCATGATCACCATATCAATTCCGGCATCGGTCGCCATTTTTGCAGCAGAGATCTTCGTTGCCATGCCGCCGCGTGCATTCGGTGTGCCTGCACCGCCGGCAACACCTGCAATTTCCGACGTGATCTCATACACGACCGGAATCAGTTCTGCATTCGCATCCTTATGCGGATCGGCAGAATACAGTCCGTCAATATCACTCATCAATACGAGTGTATCTGCATGAACAAGTCCGGCAACGATCGCCGCCAGAGAATCATTTTCACCGATCTCAAGCTCCAGTTCGTCGATCGCAACGGTATCATTTTCATTGACGATCGGGATCACGCCGAGTTCGAGCAGACGTTCCATGCAGTTTCCGGCATTTTCGCCGCCGTTATTGGTCAGAATGGCTTTTGTCAGCAAAACCTGCGCCACATTGACACTGTAATTGCCGAACTGCCGGTCATAGAGATACATCAGCTCACACTGTCCGACAGCGGCGCAAGCCTGTTTGGTCGGGGTATCGGTCGGACGTTCCCGCAGACCGAGCTGTCCGACACCCAAGCCGACAGCGCCCGATGAAACCAGGATCAGCTGCTTGCCTGCATTGGAGAGATCGGCAAGCACACGCACCAGATTATGAAAACGGCGCAGATTCATTCTGCCGGTAGGATGTGTCAGCGTTGATGTACCGACTTTGACAACAATGCGCTGACTCTCCGAGAGTCTGCGCAGGGATCGAGATTCGCTTTCCAAAAAAGTAACTTCCTTTCGTTATTCGGTGACGGCTGTATTTGCCGATGCATTCACGCCGTTTACAACGTGCTGCGGATTGCCGTTCAGCCAGCCGCGCAGATTATCCTCTGTGATATCGAGCAGGCGGCGGCGCGCTTCCAGCGGTGTCCAGCCGATATGCGGCGTAATGACGCAGTTTTTCGCACCCTTCAGCGGTGTCTGTGCAGACATCGGTTCATCTTCAAGCACATCGAGATATGCACCTGCGAGCATATCCTGATTGAGCGCATCCGCGAGGTCTTTTTCAACGACCGCACCGCCGCGTGAGGTATTGATAAGGATCGCGGTTTTCTTCATCAGTGCAAGGGTATTCCTGTTGACGATCCCTCTGGTCTGCTCCGTCAGCGGACAATGCAGCGAGAGAACATCCGCACGGCGGAATACTTCCTCTGCCGACACGAGCGGATACGGGCAGTCCTGCGGCTGTGTTCTGGTTGAGATCAGCACGGACATACCGAATGCATCCGCGATCTTCGCAACGCTTTTGCCGATATTGCCGAAACCGATGATGCCGAGCGTTTTGCCGCGCAGTTCTCCGGTCGGATACGGGAAATAGGAGAATGTCGGCGCGGATTCCCATGCGCCGAGCCGGACATCCATCGAATATAATGCCACGCGCTGAAAATAATCGAAAATATACGCAAACGTAAGCTGCGTGACAGCATCCGTCGAGTAGCTGCCTGCATTGCAGACGGGAATACCGCGTTCTGCCGCCGCATCCAGATCAACATTATTGAAGCCGGTCGCAAGGATACCGATATATTTGATATTCGGGCAGACTTCCATGATCTCTCTGGTGATCAGCACCTTATTGCAGATCACGACATCCGCATCCCCGATATGTGCAGCGGTTTCATCCGGTTTTGTGGAAGGATAAACATCGACATTCTCTGCAAGCGCGGCAAAGCGGCGTGCATTGACTTCATCTTTATTATATGCCATTGAATCCCAGTCAAGGATCGCAATTCGTTTTGCACGCATAGGTTATTCCTCCGTTCCCGCAGCCGGCGTTGTCTGTGCTGCGGCAGCCGCATCTGCTTCCGCCTTTGCTTTTTTCTCTGCCTTCGCAATTTTTGCAGACTGCACAATATTGAGAATCAGTGCAAGCAGCAGCATAAATGCTTCCAGAACGCCGACACCGTAATACAGTGTCTTATTTTCCGGCTGCACATAGATCAGCAGCGATGCCGGGATCGCAAGTGCCATGACAAGCTGATACCAGCGCTTCGTCCGGATAAACTGGAGCAGGAACAGCACCGTTGCGATGATACAGAAGATCAGGTGTTTATCCTGACTGATCGGGAAAATCATGGGTTCCATAGGTTTGATAATCTCCTTTGAATGAAAATATGTGTGCATCGGTATAACGCTTCAGCGTAACAGCGATGCTGAGAACATTAGTCCGGATTTTCCGCGTCATAGAACACGCGGTATTTCTTCTGATTATGCGTATAGACGCTGATAACCAGTCCGATACAGAGATACATGGAAAGCATTGCCGTTCCGCCGGCGCTGAAAAACGGCAGCGGAATGCCGATAACCGGCATGACCTTCAGCACCATGCCGAGATTCATCAGATCGTGCGTGAACAGGATCGCAAAAACACCCATGCAGAGCGTTTTGCCCATTGTATCCTTCGCCGCACGGCTGTTCCGGAATACGCGCAGGCAGATCGCCGCCAGAATCACAATGACCGCGATCGCACCGACAAAACCGAATGCCTCTCCGATAAATGAAAAAATAAAGTCATTGTGCATTTCAGGAACGGCTGTATATTCGCCGCCGCTGAGCCCCTGACCGAACAAGCCGCCGGAACGGATCGCTTTCAGTCCGAGATTCTGCTGATATTCCAGACCGAGCGAATCCGTACCCGGATGCAGCAGAACACGGATTCTGTTCCGGTGAACATCTCCGAATACATACGTCCAGACAAACCAGAATACAAGCGGCATCAGAGCCGCACCGCCGAGCAGATACCAGAACGAAAGCCCTGCCGTAAACAGCATGAATACAGTCATTGCGGCGAAAACGATCGCCGTACCGTAGTCGCCCTGCACCGCAACGATGCCTGCCGGAAGTGCCGCATGAAGCAGCAGCAGGAACAGATGCAAAGGCTGATTGAGCTTGTCCGATACTTTGGATATGTGATACGCATAGGTCAGCAGAAAGACCAGCTTCAGGATCTCCGAAGGCTGGATCTGCACGAAACCGAGGTCGATCCATGCACGGTCATCCGCGCCCTCACGCCCGTATCCCAGACTTGTAAAGGTCAGCGCAACCAGTCCGAGCGCAAGCGGCGCATACAAAAACCAGAATCGTGCGAGCTTGTGATAGTCGATCGCGGCGACCGCAATGCAGCCGGCAAAACCAAGTCCGAGCGAAATAAGCTGTACGATCCAGTCATTGGAATCGACCTCTGTGGATATATTTTCTGTCCAGAGCGTGCGCAGCAGCAGAACGCTTGCGCCCGAACAGATCGTTACAAGTGCAAGCAGAACCCAGTCTATTCTGTGCCAGAATCCCTCACGCACGGAATCCGTGGAAATTGTACGTTTCAATTTGTTTCTCCTGTATCTCTTTATATTGCAGACCGCTGATGCGGAATGTATCTGTTATTTCGGTACCTGCCAGTATTTGCGGTCGAGCGTGCGGTACTGTACGGCTTCCGCAATATGTACGGCATCAATGATCTCACTGCCTGCCATATCCGCCGCAGTCCGCGCTACCTTCAGCAGACGGTCATAGGCTCTTGCGGAAAGTCCCATCTGCTCGAATACAGCTTTGAGCCGCGCCTTTGCACGGTCTGTCATCGGACAGAATTCCGCGAGCTTATCCGGCGTGATACGGGCATTGCAGGTGATTTTTGTTCCTTTGAACCGCTGATTCTGAATGTCTCTTGCTGCGATCACGCGCTTGCGGATATCCGCGCTGGATTCCTCTGCTTTCTGCGAGGAAAGATCATCAAATGTGACCGGTGCGGCTTCAATATGCAGATCAAAACGGTCGAGCAGTGGGCCGGATATGCGGTTGAGATACTGCGCAGCGGCGTGCTGTCCGCAGGTGCAGGGGCGTGTCGGATGTCCGAGATAACCGCAGGGACAGGGATTCATCGCCGCGATCAGCATAATGGAGCATGGATAGCTGATCGTTCCGGCGGCACGGGAGATCGTCACGGCTCTGTCCTCAAGCGGCTGACGCAGAATTTCGAGTGTCCGGCGGTCAAATTCCGCCAGTTCATCGAGAAAGAGCAGCCCGTTATGCGCAAGCGAGATCTCGCCCGGATGCGGGATCGTTCCGCCGCCTGCAAGACCTGCCGAGGAGATCGTATGGTGCGGCGACCGGAACGGTCTGACCGTCACAAGCGGATGCTCCGCATCCAGAAGTCCGGCAACGGAATGGATCATCGTTGTTTCAATGGATTCTGAAAAAATCAGCGGCGGCAGGATGCCGGGCATTCGCTTTGCCAGCATACTTTTGCCGCTGCCGGGCGGCCCGATGAGCAGTGCATTATGTCCGCCTGCGGCCGCAAGCTCCAATGCACGCTTTGCCGCAGTCTGCCCGTGAACATCGGAAAAATCGGGGATCGGCGGCGCATCGACCTGCTCCAGTCCGATATGCGGCATCGGTTCAAGCCGTGTTTCGCCTTCCAGATGCTCCAGCAGTGATTTTGCATCCGGAACGCCGTAGACAGTCATATCTTCGACAACAGCTGCTTCTTTCGCATTGGCAAGCGGCACATAGATCGTCCGGATGCCGCGCTGTTTTGCAGTCAGCGTCATCGGCAGAACACCGTTGACCGGCCGGATATCACCGTTCAGTGATACTTCGCCGATGATCGCGGCATCTTCCGGCACCTGTACTCTGCCGAGTGCCGCAAGAATCGCCATAAATATTGCAAGATCGTGCATACTGCCGTTTTTGCGGCGGTCTGCCGGAGCCAGATTCACAATACAGTTTGAAGTCGGAAAGACGATGCCGCAGGTATAAAGCGCCGCTTTGATACGCTCACGGCTTTCCTGAACGGCGGCATCCGCAAGCCCGACGATCTCAAAGCGCGGAAGTCCCTTGCTGAGATTGATCTCGACATCAACAGGAAATGCATTCAGTCCGAATAAACCCAGACTGCTGACCTTTGCAAACATTGCTTCACCGCCGTTTCATTTTTGATTTATGATAATGATGTTCCTGCGCTGCTGTTCCGGAGATTCTGCTTTCTGACCGTCAGGATCGTGTCTGTCAGCATCAGGATCAATGCAAAGCCCACATATACAAAGCTGAAACAGACCGTCCATTCCGGATAAGGTGAATCAAAAAGCGATGTTTCCATAAATACGGCAATCCAAAACAGTATAAACTGAATCAGCAGGGAAATGACAGCCAGCATACTCCACAATACCAGCCAGCCTTTTTTCTGTGAAAACAGGTTCAGCAGGGAACGGCGCAGGAGCAGTCTCCAAATCAGAACAAAACAGGCAAGACTCAGCACAGCACCCAAAATATACCATACGGGCTGAACAGCAAGATAACCGCATGAAAGAAGGCTTTCGCTGACAGTATCTCCTGTTTTTTCCATACCGCAGAACTGTAGCAGGAATGCAGGGAATGCGGCAGCATCGCTGAGCAGCCATCCGGCAAATGCCAATCCAAAGCATTCCAAAACGCGATGGTCATTCATTCTGAGTCCTCCATATCGGCTGCGCTCCGCATATCATCCGATCATTCGACAGGATGATGCTCCTCACGCGCACGCTTCATTGCCGCCATACGGACACGGACTTCTTCCGGTGAGGGGAGCATATCCGCATGAGGTTTGACAGTTGCATGAGAGGGGAGCGCGGTCATATCCGCAAGCATGACGGACGGATCAAGCTGCGGCTGTGCCGGTTCACTGCTCCGTTCCGTCTGTGCAGAAAATGCATCCAGCGAAACATCCGTCGGAACAGAAAGTGCTTCCGGCTCCGATAAAAACGTTCTGTGCGCTGTACCGTCAGTCATACCGACAAGCGCTCCTTCCGCTGACATTTTGATCTCCGGCGGCAGCTTGACCGGCTTCGGATCGGAAAACAAATCAGGATCCGGATCGAAAGCAGACGGAGCAGAAGATACCGGCGCAGTCTGCGGCATCGGATTTTCAGCCGGCGCTGCGGCTGCTGTTCCGATCTCTGCCATGTGTGTCGATGCCTGTGCCCGTCTTGCAATGACATTTGCCGGCAATTCATAATGTGCGCGCTGATCCGCTTCCAATGAAAAAAGCGGATAGCCCGGCTGTGATTTCAGTTCTTCATCCTCATTGAAAACAAACTGGATCCAGATATTCAGTGCAATGCTCAGGATCAAAAAAAGATAATTGATGCTGGAAGATGAGGAGATCATCTTCAGCAGGTACATAAGCAGCAGAACACAGTCAAAACCCAGAAGGAGCAGACTTGCTGCGCGTTTTTTCATTGCGGCTGTCCAGCTCAGCACGATCGTTACGATACTGAACAGGATCTGTAAGAATCCGGAAGAAAATGCCTGAAAGAAAATATTCGGTCCTTCTTTTTGGTCTTTTAAGGTGGACGATGCGGCAACGAAAAAGGATGTGAAGAAAATGATGAATCCAAGAACGATCCCAATCCACATATAGCGGTGAAGATTGCTGTTGATCTTTGCCATCCGCAAACGGTTTGTTTCATATTGTACTTCTAATTCAGGTGAAAATCCCATGATCTGTTCTCCTTTGATGCCTGTGTAACCAATTCGTGATTCAGTGATGTTTCTTTTTCTTCTGATGCGGTCTGCTCTGTGCAGACTGATTCTTTTCGGTATTTTCTGCAAGCTGTTTCTGTGTTCTTGACTCTGCTTCCGCGAGGATCGCCGCGGCGGCAGCTTCCGCATCGGCACGGGCAGGTTCAATATTCTCAGGTTTCGATTCCGGTTTATCATCAGGATCCGAGATCAGATCAGTCATATCGGCTGCATCTGTTTTTTCGGAAACAGTCTCAGCCTGAGCCGTTTCCGCCTCTTTCGCGCTGCGCGCCTCATTCAGACTGTTTTGCAGGGCATCGGCAAGTGCTGCACCCGTATCAGTGATACTGTCCGAATCCGATCCGGCATATCCGAATGAAGCGGATTTCTTTCTTTTTCTGCGGAGCGAATAATCCGTTGTAAACAGCGTAGATTTTGTCCGGCGCTCTCCCTGATGCGCACGCAGTGTTTCGATGACGATATCTGATTTGGAAACATCGAATTTTTCGTGGAAATCCGGATAGCCTTCCATTTGTGCAAGTGCCTGCTCATGGCGCAGTTCGCGGATAGAAAAATAATAGAATACCGCGCCGATCACGCCGATGATCGCAGAAAGATAATCCAGCCGCAGCACGCCGAACACGGTCACCGCCATATACCATGCCCACAGTATGATATTCAGTGTGCGGTAATTCGCCCATGCCAGATAGCCGAGCAGAATGATCGCCATGCCGAACAATATCTGAAAGATGCCGCCGGTCAGGATCGCCTGCGGTTTGTCCAGCGAAAGGAACGGTCTGCTGAACAGATCGAAAATTGCAATGTATTTCTTAAAAATGGAGAAAAAGCATACCAAAATGCACAATACCAGATTGCAGAAAAACGTCCGGCGATGCACGCTTTCGATGTCATGCATCTGCATTCTGCAATATTCATAGTGGGATTCACTTTTCTCCAGATGTACGATCTGCGGTTTTTCATCTTCAAACGGATTGATAACCTGTTTCGCCATGATAGATCAACCTTTCTATAATAATCGAAATATGATATCCGTGCAGCCGACGAGCTGCACAGATGCTGTCAGAGGTTTTCCAGCGCATCCATATCGCTGCTGTGATTTTGAGACGCATGGACCGTCGGATCAGCGTTCCTGCTGCGTTCATGATATTCTTTCAGCTCGGCATTGATCGTCTCAGCTTTATCGTCCAGCAAATCGAGCATATCCGAATCCGCCGGCGTATCGGAAACCGCCGAACGCGCACCGGATTCCACAGCGCTTTTTCTGATTGTATAATCTCTTGCTTTTTCGACCGCTTCGTGACTGTTCAGCGGTACCTGAAACAGCGGAAATCCTTCTTCCTTTTCCAGAGGAAGCCACATCAGATCACAGATCAGTGCAGCGGTCAGCGGTACCGGCTGAAAAGCGCCCGTATACCGGAGAATACCCGTAGCTGCCAATATAATCACGGCGGCAAGCACTGCCAATGTAATGCGCCAGTTCCGTTTATATACCGCATAGATCACAGCGGCCATGCACGCGGCAGAAACGATCGTCACGGCAAGCATATCCAGCCCGGCCGTCAGCATCAAACCGCCGAATATGCTTGAGAATGCCAGCGGAATCACTTCACATAATGCCAGTATGATCGCCGCAGCCATTACAAATCCCAATATCTTTTCTATGATGCTCTTTTTCTTTCGGCATTTTTCATAGCGTGCAAAACGAATAACATCTGCATTCAGATCTGCCAAATCAGCATCCCCCTTTTCCCTGCGGATATAGATACTCCATATTATTATATCACATTATCAGGTAAAAAGCAATGGGAGAAACTGAAAAATTCGGGCTGCTGAGCAGAAATACGGCACACGCGCACCAAAGCACCGTGCGCAGATGCACGCACCGGTGTTACTATTTATAATGCAGTCATGATGTCTCTATCCCCTTTTTACCGTAAACTTTAACTCTGTTTTTTTTCAGTTATCATATATTTTTCACAGAAGAACGTATAATAAAAGCATAGAGCAAAGGAAATATGAACCGTATAGACAAAATCCATGCGGTTCCCGACGTATCAGAAAGAGGTGCGAAATATGTTCGATCAGAATGACATGAATTTCGATCCGTTCCATAACAACGGTACAGGCAGCAATGATCCGGCTCAGTCTTTCAGCAGTTATCCGGACCAGAATACGCAGTCCGGTTCGCAGATGGGCGGCAGCTTTTATTCTCCGCGCAGCGGATACCCCAACGGCGGCAGCGGCGGCTATATCCCCCCGACAGGCGGTCCGTCCGACAATGGCGGCTATGATCCGGAACAGCCGAAAAAGAAATCTCATAAGGGACTGAAAGCGATCGCTGTCTTTGCAAGTGTTGCATTCGTTGCCTATGCTTCGATCCAGTGCTATCAATTCGCAACTGAAAATGATTCCGTGCGCTCGTTCCTCGGCAAGCAGAATAACGAAATCGCCGAAGAAGAACCGTCCGATGATACAGTGTCCACCAAACCGGCTGATCCGAATGCAGAAGGCGCACAGACCGGTACAACTGCCAAGCCGATGAGCTTCATTGAGCTTGCCTCACGCGAGAACGCTATGAGCATTCCCGATATCGTGGATAAGATCACACCTGCAACGGTCGGTGTCGCTTCCACATTCCTCTATAAGGGACAGTCTTACTCCATGTGGGGCTTCGGCTTCGGTCAGCCGCAGACCACCGAACAGGAAATTCCGGCAACCGGTACCGGAATCATTATGTCCGATAACGGAAACGGTTCCTACTATATCATCACCAATGCACACGTTATCTACTACAGCAGTGATGATTACCACTTGGGAGAAGCCAAGAGTGTGCAGGTCGTTCTGAATGAAGATTACTACGAGAACGAAACAACGTTGGATGCGGAGATCGTCGGCTACGATACCGCCGAGGATATCGCAGTCCTGAAGGTCAATACCAATCAGAAACTGGCGACCGCCGAATTCGGCAGCAGTGATGATCTGCGCGTCGGAGAACTCGTCGTTGCGATCGGCAATCCGCTTGGTTTCGAGCTGTTCGGTACGGTTTCGACCGGTATCGTTTCTGCGCTTGACCGTGAAGTTGCGATCAACGATAAGACAATGAAACTGATCCAGACCGATACTGCGATCAATTCCGGCAACTCCGGCGGCCCGCTGATCAACAGCTACGGTCAGGTCATCGGCATCAATTCCTCGAAGATCAGCTCCAATTATCTCAGCAGTGAGGCATCCGTTGAAGGTCTGTGCTTTGCGATCCCGATCTCTCATGCACAGGACGTCATCAACGATCTCATCAACTTCGGTTATGTCACCGGCAAGCCGCTGCTCGGCATCAGCCTGACAGAAGATGTTGACGAGGGTATCTCACAGCGTCTCGGCATCCCTGTCGGTATCTATATCAGAGCATTGACAGAGGGCGGCGCAGCACAGCTCGCCGGTATGCAGGTCGGTGACGTTATCATCGCAGTCAATGAAGAAACCGTAACCGATCTGGCGGAGCTGAAAGCGGAGATGGAAAAGTACAAAGCAGGCGATACGATCACCGTAACGGCATCCAGAGGCGGCGTGGATATGAAATTCCAGGTGACCTTGCAGGAGCAGGTTCCCACACCGTTTGATTAAACGCATGACAGCAAACCTTTCTGTGAATATAAGGACAGCGCAGGTTCCGATTCAGGAGCCTGCGCTGTTCTATTTTCCGGCGGACGGGCATAGAATATAGCAAATCAAACACAGCGGCAAGTCTGCCGGATCACGGAGGAATGATATGATGCAAACAAATGACTGGACATTGCGGCACGAAACCGTCCTGACACCGGTCCTGCTGCCGGAGCTGACGCAGGAGCAGAGCATCGAACTGGATTATGTGCTGCCGGACTATTATCCGGATTTTTTCCGGCTGCTCTGCTGTCATGCAGATACTTCGGTCACTTCTCAAAGTATCGCTGACGGTGTGCTGCAATATGCGCTTCATGTGCAGCTCCATGTACTTTACTGCGGCGAGCAGGCGGAGAGCATCCAATCACTGACACAGCAGCTTGATTATCACGGACAGATCACTCTGCCGCCTGAATATCATACAGCTGAAAACTTACAGATCCGCCTGACGGCTGAGCCGTCTTATCTCAACTGCCGTGCTGTCAGTCAGCGCCGGATCGATCTGCGCGGCGCTGTCCGGATCCGTGCGGCACTCAGCGGTGAACAGCCGGCTGCGATCCTCTGCGGTGCCGAGGGACTTCATATACAGACGCAGGCTGTTCCGGTCAGCTATGTTTCACAGGTTTTGCGGACTGAGAAATGCTTTACGCTTTCCGATGATATCCGGCTCAGTGCCGCACAGCCCGCACTGCTTACCGTACTGCGTTCGCAGACCGTCCTTTCCGTTACAGAAACGCGAATCGTTGCCGGAAAACTTGTCATCAAAGGCGAAGCTGCCGTCACACTGCTTTATTCATCCTCTGAGGGTGCGGAAACGCTCAGCGCCGTGCTGCCGTTCAGTCAGATCGCCGAACAGGACGGTCTGCGCGATGATATGCCGTGTTCCGTGACAGCGATCCTTTCTGAACAGAATTTCGTACCGGAAGCCGAACAGAACGGCGATATCCGCCTGCTGCACTGTAATTTGCAGATCACACTGCAATGCGCAGCGATCCGTCAGGCATCTGCGGAGCTTCTGACCGATCTCTATTCCACAGTCTGTCCGGCAGAACTGCATCGTGAAACGGTTTCGATCGTAACTGCGCCGATGCCCGTAACGGAACGGATGCAGCAAAAAATCACGCTGACACAGCCGGATGCCGTCCTGACAAAGGTATATGCGGCTTGGGCTGTTCCGGAAGATCTGCACACTGTTCAGAATGCGGAAAACGGCACGGCACTGAATGGTTCTGTGCATATCTGCGTATTGGCGGCAGATGCGGAAAACCATCCGGTCATTCTCGAACAGCAGACACCGTTTGCATGGGAACTGCCGCATCTGCATCCTGCCTCACTGTTGCCGCCTGTTCAGGTGCAGAATTGTTCCTATACGCTGACCGGCTCGGATACTGTCATTGTGCAGGCGGAATTACTGCTCAGCGGTCAGATCATGCAGCAGCAGACACAGACACTCCTGACCGATGTTCTGATTGATCCGGAAGTACATCTGCCTGCTGCTGATCATTTCGCACTGCGGCTCTATTTTGCACAGCCGGACGAATCCCTCTGGGAGATCGCAAAGCGTTATCATACATCGGAATCTGCGATCCGCGAGGAAAACGATATCCCTGCGGACAGACTGGCAGAACCGCAAATGCTGCTGATCCCGATCGTCCGGTGATCAAATTCAAATACGGAGGCTGATGCTATGGCAGATATATATGCGGATATCGCACGAAGAACAAACGGTGATATCTATATCGGCGTTGTCGGGCCGGTTCGGACGGGAAAATCCACGCTCATCAAACGGTTTATGGAAACGCTTGTCATTCCGAATATTGCCGATGATGCAAAGAAAGACCGTGCAACCGATGAACTGCCGCAGAGTGCGGGCGGCAGGACGATCATGACCACTGAACCGAAATTTGTACCGGAAACCGCTGTGCAGATCACACTGCCGGAAGGTGCGCAGTGCGCCGTCCGGATGATCGACTGCGTGGGATATATTGTTCCGAGCAGTCTGGGCTATATCGAAGAAGAAGCGCCGCGCATGGTCAAAACGCCGTGGTTCGATGAAGCCGTACCGTTCAATATGGCGGCAGAGATCGGAACACAAAAGGTCATCACCGAACACGCGACCGTCGGACTGGTCGTCACAACGGACGGCTCTGTGACGGATATTCCCCGTGCAGAGTATGCCGCGGCAGAGGGGCGCGTGATCTCGGAATTACAGGCACTCGGCAAGCCGTTTGTCGTTTTGCTCAACTGCGTCACACCGGAAGATACGGACGCGAAAGCACTTGCCGCAGAGCTGGAATCACAGTATCATGCGCCGGTGATACCGGTGAGCTGTCTTTCGCTCGATGAAGATACGATCCGGATGATCCTGTCACGTCTGCTGGATATGTTCCCGATACGGGAGATCAGCGTTGAAACGGCAGGGTGGCTGCCGGCACTCGAAAAAGGTCACTGGCTGAGATCTGCCGTTTTTGATGCAGTCCGGCAGGCGGCGCAGGGGATCACCGTCATGCAGGATGTGCGCGGACTGCCGGAACGCCTGCAGAATTGTCCCTATATACAGGAAACTTCTGTGCGGCAGATCGCACTCGGAACCGGAAATGTGATCCTGCGCCTGACGCTTGATCCGGCGCTGTTCTATCAGATACTCGGCGAGGAAACCGGCATCAGTATCCAGAGCGAGAATGAGCTGTTTCCGGTCTTGCTCGAATTGTCACGCATCCGGCGCGAATACGAACGCATCCGTCCGGCACTGGAAGAAGCAGAAGCGACCGGTTACGGCATCATCATGCCGGAAGCAGGGGAGCTGTCACTCGAAGAACCCGAAATGATCCGGCAGGGCGGCAGATACGGTGTCCGGCTGCGTGCCTCTGCACCGTCCCTGCACATCATGAAGGCAGGCATCCGCACGACCGTCAGCCCGATCGTCGGGAGCGAAAAACAGAGTGAGGAGCTTGTGCTGTACCTGCTGCGTGAATTTGAGGAAAATCCGGCGAAAATCTGGGAATCCAATATTTTCGGAAAATCGCTGCATGAGCTTGTCAATGAAGGCCTGCACGCCAAACTCGGAAAAATGCCTGCCGAAGCACGCCTGAAATTACAGGAAACACTGGAACGTGTGATCAATGAAGGATGCAGCGGACTGATCTGCTTTATCCTGTAATCAAAGTTGTATGAATCAAATAAAAAAGCAGATGCCGAAACCATACAAGTCGGCATCTGCTTTTTGCATAAACAGACAGAAAAAGAAAAATCACCGCCTCGGCAGTGATTTTCAGGAGAACAAATGTGTACCGTCATTTGCTCTGTTCACGCAGAATAAATGTGGAAAGGAGAGGGCATTCAGCGAGAGGGGCGGCTGAAAAAAACATTCTTCTGCGCGGTATTCTTGGTGCTTTAATGAGGGGTATCTCTCATTTGCATTTTTATTATAGCACACTGAAATACCGATATCAATGCTGTATTGTGATATGAACTGTCATTTTGTGTCCTGTTTGAACAACCTGATACAGATGTATATATAAAAACGGACATCTGTATCGTTTATCTTGTATTTAGCAAGCTGCACAAATCCGCCGCACATATATCGTGAGATTGCCAAAAATACAATTAAAGCTGAAAAAAACTTGACAAAATCACATCAAGGTGATATAATATTTTGTATGTAATCTGTATAAGTATGCAAAGAGCAAAATCACTTTGCCGCAGTAATCGGCACAAGCAAATCCTGCTGCCCGACCGTTCCGGAACGGCAGTGATCTGAGGTGAACCTATGCCAAATATTCAATCAGAGCTGACGATTGCCGTAATCGCATCCGGTATTGACGAAGAATATCAGCAGTCCATTCTTCGTGGCATCCACCGCTATGCCGCACAGCATCATGTGAACATTGCACATTTTATTGCATTCGGCGGTACACTTGCGAATCAGCGCTTCGATCAGGGCGAATATAATATCTTTGAGCTGCCGAACTTTGAATTGTTCGACGGTGTGATTTTGCTGACCAATACCTTTTCTTCTGAACTCGCAGAGGAAGTTTTGTATCCGCGGATCCGCGCCGCAGGCATTCCGGCAGTCAGTATCGACCGTGAGCTTGGTGACTTTTATCATATCGGCATCCGCAATGCAGCTGCGATGGAGCAGATCACACGCCATCTGATCGAAAAGCACCATGTCCGCCGCCTGAATTTCATCTCCGGCCCCAGCACCAATACGGAAAGTGCAGAACGCTTTGAAGCATTTTCTAAAGTGCTTGCGGAATATAATATCCCGCTTGAACCGGAACGTGTCTATCACGGCACATTCCGTGCAAAGGACGGCAGACGTGCAGTCGAAAGTTTCCTTGCATCTGATCTGGAATTTCCGGACGCGATCGTCTGTGCAAATGATGTCATGGCGATCTCAGCGGTTCTGACACTGGAAGAAAACGGGATCCGCTGTCCGGAGCACGTTCTGGTTTCCGGCTTTGACAATATCTATCACGCCAAAAACTTTTCTCCGGCACTGACGACCATTGAACGGCCGCTCGTTCAATCCGGTGCATTTGCCTGTGAGATCATCTGCCGGCATATTGCCGGTGAAGAACCCGCCCATACCACGGAACTGAGCGCCGTTCCGATTTTCTCGGAAAGCTGCGGCTGTCAGGCTGCTGAGGCAGAAGATATCAGCGTCTATAAAAAGCACAGCTATCAGACATCGGAATCCATGATGCTTGATATATCCAATGTCAATCAGCTCGCCTGCGCACTCGTTGCCTGTGATACCTTTGAAGATTATATTGAAACGCTCAAAGGCTTTGTTAAGACCGCAAAATGCGAGGAATTTTATCTCTGTTTGAATGACAACTGGCACGCCAAGCCGCTCCGGCATGAAGGCGGATATACCGGTCAGCTTGAAATAGAATCCTATGTTATTCACGGTTATTCCAGCAGAATGATCATGCCGATCGCCTATTATGACGGCAAATTCCATCAGGAACAGGGCTTTTCTTCTTCGGAAGTGCTGCCGCATCTGCGGAACGATTCCGACAAGCCGCGCAATCTTTTCTTTGTGCCGCTGCATTTCAGAGAATATTGTCTCGGCTATTTTGCGATCGCCAATTCGGATTTCCCGATGCAAAGCACACTGTTCCATTCATGGAGTCTCAGCATCAGCAATTCCATGGAGAATCTCCGCAAGATCCTTTGTCTGGATGATGTCGTGCATGAACTGGATAAGCTGTATGCGATCGACTCCCTGACCGGCATCTATAACCGGAACGGCTTCAAACGCAGCGCACAGGGTATTTTCGATACCTGCATTGCCGAAAAGCGTACCGTTATGGTCATGTTCGCAGATATGGACGGGCTGAAAACGATCAACGACAGCTACGGCCATAAAGTCGGAGACTATGCGATCCGCAGTATCGCTGCCGTCTTACAGGAATCCTGCACACACGATGAGATCGTCTGCCGGTTCGGCGGAGATGAATTCTTCATCTTCGGCGTGGACTACGATGAAGCAAAGGCAGTCGCACTCCGCGATAAGATCATGAAAAATCTGGAGATCTGCAACCGCAATTCCGGCAAGCCTTATCGGCTCAGCGTCAGTCTCGGTGCGTGCATTACCGTACCGCCGCCGAGCAGTACCATCTTCCAGCTGATCTCCATTGCTGATAATCGGATGTATGAGGAGAAGAAAAAGAAAAACCCTTCCAAATATCTGAAGCAGCTGCCTGCCAAGCCGCTCCACTACGCCGACACCTAAGGCAGCGTTAAAGCAGATGCCGCAGAATAAACAGGCTCTGCGCTGTTTCAGATATGCTTGTAAACAGAAATTTCTCAGCTTATCGTTTATTGATGGCTG
>JAZQOZ010000173.1:0-3728 GCA_045628085.1 Oscillospiraceae bacterium
CATTTTTCAATCAGTTCTTCTGATGCAGGCGGATTGAATTCAAAATCCTTCTCGGTATATCCATATTCATCTGAAACAACGATCTCACGGGCTTTTTTCAGTCTTTCCATGCATTCGCGTACATTTTTGGGCTTTTCATTATTAAGAAACATATTTACACACCTTTCTCTTTGTCAATTCTTTCTGCTTTCAATTATTATTTTAGCCTTTTCTTCGCCTACTAATTTGGAATATAATTCAAACATTTCCTGCTCTTCTGAAATACCGGCTTCTCTTCTCTTTTTTGTCTCAACTTCTTCGTTGTGTTCATCAATTAATTCTTCGCATTTTTCAAGTTTTAAAAGAAGATAATCTTCAAATTCCCAAGGTTCAGGTTCAAAATCATAGCATAAATAAAACTTTCCGTCTTTTGAAAAAGTGAGGCGTTCACTTGTCGATTCATTTCTGCCAAAACAAAGATAATCATCAGGCACAAAGGGGTCACTCATGCCGATTTAGTCAACTCCATATATCACCGTATTAAATATCCGAATGCCATTTGATATCCTGAAGAATTCTTTGCAATCCTCAGGAAGCTTAAACCCATAATCATTTTCACATTTTTCAATCAGTTCTTCTGATGCAGGCGGATTGAATTCAAAATCCTTCTCGGTATATCCATATTCATCTGAAACAAGGAACTAACGGGCTTTTTTCAGCCTTTCCATGCATTCGCGCACATTTTTTGGCATTTCATTATTAAGAAACATATTTACACACCTTTCAGCTTAATATTATTTACATTTCCTAAGTACTGATTATTGTTGTATACATCAAATTTATAATCAATTCCTATTTTATTTTTATACAATACCTTGCCGCCTGACCTTGTTGATAATACATCATCAACTATATTTCCGGCACGGTCATAAGCATTCGTATTAATTTAAGTAAAACTAACCTTTTATATTATATCGGAGATTAATTTGAAAGTCAATAAAATATACTTATTATTCTGCTTCATTTAATAGTCAAATGTTATGACATACATTTAAGGACAGTGTACATCTTCCAGCCCCTTGTTTGCCACATATTGTTACTAAAAACTGCTTAAAAGCACTAAAAACCACTCGAATTTAAACTCTAAAAACAGGCTGTTTTAAGCCGTTTCCACTTTTTTGTTATATCCTGAAAATGTGTTTGTCCGCTACTTGTCCGCTATAAGCTGTATGTATGAAAATCAAGCTTTTTTGTCTACTACCAATTTGGCAGAACGGGGCGAAGATTACAAAACACGGCAAGATTTTGCAAACTGCGGACGTCGTTAGTAGTAAAATAGTAGTAGAAATCGGGGTGTTTTACTACTAAGGATTTTGGCGCGTGTTCCGGCTAATTGCCGGTAGTATATCAATTACTATACTACGGTTACTACTGCGCTTACTACCAAGATCACAGTATGATACTACTAAAGCGCCGGTATATACCTTTTCATTATACCATAATCCTTCCAATTCATCAAGTCAAAACGGGCAAAAAATAACGGCTCACCGAAGTGAGCCGAATAGGAAAACTAACTATTCAGAATCCCATAGCAGTCTTTGTTTTCTGCATTTGTTCTGCCCCCACCAGTTCTTCCAGCAGTAGAAACGCCACCGCCGGTCCGGTCTGCGGACAGTATGAGGTGATGATATTCTCCGTTCTTACTACCGGCTCATTCACAACGATCGCACCATATTCTGCGAGCTGTTTCTGTCTGCGACCGTTGTTCAGATGATAAGTAGTAGCCCTTTTGCCGTTCAATATGCCACTGTTTCCGAGCGCAAGTGCTGCAACGCAGATTGTAGCGATCAGTTTGCCACGGTCATTGAATTCCTTGATGAGCCTTACTGCCTGCTCAGAAAAAGCGTCTTCATAGAATCCGTATTCTTCAAATCCACCGGGAATAGCCAGTGCATCATAATCGTTAATGCAAACATCACTTATCAAAATATCCGCATTGACCGATACTCCGAAGGTGCTTGTAATGTTTTTACGCATAGCGCAGGTTGTAACTTTAATACCTGCCCAGCCCATAATATCGACAAACACACTTGCTTCCATTGTTTCAAAGCCATTTGCGAGAAACAGTAATACATTCATATCTGCAGCACCTCTCATTTCTGCTTCCTCTCATATAACAAAATTACGCCTAATGAGAAAGACAATCCACCAAGAACAATAAAGAATGACCAAACTGCATTCCAGTACGGTGAGGCAGTATCAAACATCAATTGCAGCAAGCGGCTCCATAGTTTCAGCCCCGCTGCAATGGCAAACAAATCGAATAGGACATAGCCCCCACCGAAAATGTATACCCATCTCCACCAAAAATTTTGTTTCCTGTTCTTAAAAAAAGCTATGATCCCAGTGACACATAGTGCCGCAAGCACTCCCATGATCAGGAAATATGCTGCACCTTTGCGGTTCAAGATTCCCATCCAAAATGCTGCATAAGATTCTCTGTCAAGCAATGCCCAGACTCTATGAAGATGAAACAGACCAAACACGATAAAGAACCACGGTTCCCACGCATATATTTTTTTCACTGTATCGTTGCTCCGTTCATATAGTTTTTCGTACCATACCATTATACCATAATCTTTCCAGTTCATCAAGTCAAAACGGAAAAAAAAATAACGGCTCACTTGAAGTGAGCCGCAGCCGGAAGCATATCATACTGCTTCATCCTTTGTTCTTTTCATTTCCTGACGGGCGTTTTGGAGTTCCTCCATGCGCTGAAGCTCTGCAGCAGCGTCCTCCAGCCCCAGATGCGTATAAACGTCAAGCGTGACGCCGATTTCGCTGTGTCCCATCAGGTATTGCAGCGTTTTCGGGTTCATGCCCGCTTTCGCCTGATTGCTGCAGTAGGTATGGCGGCAGACGTGAGGCGTGATGTTCGGCATCTGGATGCGGTAAATCTCGTTGTATTTGCTGACCATGCGGTTGAAGCGGTGTTCCCAGTGTAAAGCTACCAGCGGCATACCTTCATCGTCGAAGTACAGGAAACCGCAGTATCCGTCCACGAACTTCTCTTTTTTCGGTTTGCCTCTGTCCTCAATGATCGCCTGAAAGCACCGGGCAACCTCCTCGGTGATCGGGATCTGCCGCTTTCCGGCATTCGTCTTGGTGGACTGAATCACATACTCCATGTCGGAAGTACGTTGAAGCTGGTGGTCGATGTTGACAATACGGTTCTTCAGGTCAATGTCTTTCAGCGTCAGTCCGCAGAATTCTGAGATACGCATTCCGGTATGAAACAGGATGAACACTGCTTCGTAGTATTTGCAGTAGGTGTTATCGTCGTGTACGAATCGCAGGAATTTACGCATCTGGTCTCTCGTAATAGCTTCTCTTGTCTTGCTGTCGTTAACGACCACACCGGCAAGCTGGAATCCGAAGGGGTTCTTAACAATAATGTCGTCATCGACTGCCATCTGAAAAGCCGGTCGCAGAACACCGCGAACGGTCTTGACGGAACTGTAGCCCCTGCCGTCAGCCTGAAGCTTGATCAGAAACAGCTTTGCATCCGAGGTTTTTACGCTTCCGATCTTTCTGCCGCTGAAATCTTCCTTAAGCAGAATATTCCGCACGAAGTTGTAGTTTGATTTCGTCTGTGGCTTGATGCCTGTTTTGGTTTTCAGGTAGCGTTCCACAAGTTCCATCACCGTGATGTTCTTTTGCTGCGGATCAATCTGCGTGTCGAGATCATA
>JAZQOZ010000174.1:0-9167 GCA_045628085.1 Oscillospiraceae bacterium
ATAGCGTTAATATCGAAAATATCGTAGATACCGTTTTTTACACAATATGATATGATAAGGTCAAATTTGCTGCTCGGTGAGAATGCGATCTCAGCCCTCGACAACAGATCCTCCATTGTCGGAAGATCCAGTTTCAAGGCAATCGCAAAAGCAACCGCGGTTTTCTTTTGCGGCTTATAGTCGGCTTTGCAGCGGATTCTGGAAAATAATTTTCTGTCAATATTGGCCTTTTTATAGACAGTCACATCATCCATACCGCTGGCATCTATGAGTTCAAACAACCGCTGCTGGAAAGAACCGCCTGCATTTTCAAGGATTTCATCAAGGCTTTTCGATTTCTGAATCTCCGCAGGAGCAGCCAGTCTGATTGCGTTTTTCTCAGCAAATCCCAATTTTTCCTGATGATATACTGCGCTCTGATGTATACTTTCCATATCTGCTCTGCCGTATTCAGCATCATGAATGCGCAAAACACTATGTTCGTCAATATACTCGTCTATATCACCGAGCAGCTTGCCGGATAATTCAAATGCTTTCTGATCAAATACGACAAGAATGACCTCCATATCATGTGACAGGAGAAACTTGCTGACTGCGCTGAGTGCAATGCTCAGCGCTTCATCTTTCGGAAAACCGTATATGCCTGTTGCGATCATCGGAAATGCTATGCTTTGCGCAGAAAGTTCTGCTGCCAGTGCGAGTGATTCGTCATAGCAGGAACGAAGGATCTCCTGTTCACCATGATTTCCGTCATACCAAGCAGGTCCGACGGTATGGATAATATATTTCGCTTTCAGCTGAAAAGCCGATGTGTATGCGGCTTTTCCGGGTTTAATATTCCCGATTTTTCTGCGTTCTTCCAAAAGAGCCTCAGCGCCTGCGGCAGCGTATACCGCACCGTCTGTTCCCCTGCCGATTTTCGGCTCCGGATTTGCCGTATTCACAATAATATCTGCCTGAACTTTTGTAATATCATTTCGGACGATGATAAACGGCATACTGTCTGCTCCTTTGCTTCTGTTTTCAAATATGCACAAATCGTGTCATCACGGAACGTGCGTAACTTTCGCCTATACTCTTTCAACTTCTTCTTTACAACAACAGTATACCACTTTTCAGCGAAAAAAACAAGGCCATACAATACGCCGCGCCGTCCAGAAAAACAATATCGTTTCCTTTTATATACCGGATGTGCCGCTTTTCAAAAACAGCAGACTGAACAGCTTTTCTGAAACGCTCCTGCTTGGTTAGGTAATGCTCCGGATCAGAATGTTCTTTGAGAATAACAATGATCACCACCAGCAGCAGATATTTCTTGTCACGTATGAGATTATCATTTTAGATCAGTATACGCTGCTCTTTTTCATTTTCGGATTTCCTGTTTTCTACTGTCATTATAACGCACCCGATATTCCGATTCTTGAGCATTCCATACAATTATGTGATACATCACACATCAATATGATAGATCGCGGCATCTGCATCCGCTCCGATCATCTCTTTGACAGCAGTCCTGTATGCATCCAGCTGTGATGCGTACTTCTCGGCAAGCTGTGCAGATTCAGCATTCGTTTTATAGTCTATGATCTGCCACGCATCACCGATGCGGTATAACAGATCAATCACGCCGTGAACGATCTCGCCGCCGCACGACCGGCAGAACGGCAGCTCACAGTACACCTCATCAGCCGATTGTATTTCCTGCATTCAGGTGATGCTGTATGCAGATATGCTGCATAGGACGGGCATTCCGGTATCCGGCGGTGATTACCGGTATTTGATGCTGAATGAAAAGATTTCATGCGAATATACGCCGGAACGTTCCGCACTGATCGCACAGACTGTCGCGTCGATCGCTGATGCGATCCGGCAAAACGACTATCCGGCTACTGCCGTAAAAGATAATTGCCAATACTGTCCGTACAAGGAGATCTGCAAGGAAGGCGGTGCGATATCATGAATACGATTATGGAGCAGGATGCGCTTGCACGCACGCGCATTTCAAGTGAGATCGACAGAAATTTTTTCGTAGAGGCTGCCGCAGGCTCCGGCAAAACAACATCCCTTGTTGACCGCATGATCGCAATGGTCGGCGCAGGGATCAATGTCAGCCGGATCTGCGCGATCACTTTTACGAAAGCAGCCGCAAGAGAGTTCTATCATCGTTTTCAGGAAAAACTGGCGAAATACAGCCGTGAAGAAAAGGATGAAACACGCCGTCAGCTTTTTGAAGATGCGCTGCATAATATTGACCTCTGTTTTATGGGAACGATCGACTCATTTTCTGATATGCTGCTGCATGAGCATCCGATCGAAGCAGGGATGCCGTCTGAAACGGCAGTCTGTGCCGAAACTGACGCAAAACCGCAGTATCTCGCAGAATATGCACGGATCAAATGCGGCGGTTACATCACAAAGCGCCGCTTTCGTTTTAATATCAAAGAGTTTCTTCTTTTATACAATATGAAAAACAGCACAGAAAGGTTGTGATTCTCATGCATGAACAAATCCTTATTGCACCGAACGGAACAGAACTGCTGCGGATGCTTGCACGAAACGGCATTTCCACACTCGGTCTGCGGATCATGCTGCCCGTAGAACTTGCACAATTTGCGCTGATGCGCACAGGTGTTCCGGTTACGCAAACGCTGGTCACACCGGATACCGAAGCTGCGGTGATCTATCGTTTTTTGCAGGATATCCCGTATTTTTCCGATGCATCCTATCACGATGCGCAGAATCTTGCCAATACGCTGCGGATGCTGCGGATGCAGATCACGGACAATGAGCGCCAAACGATCGCAGACGGATTGAAAACCAGTCCGTTCACGGAGAAAAATACTGCATTGACAGAAGTTTATGATCGGTATATGTGTGCGTTACAGCAGGCAGATATGATCGACACGATCGGTATTATCCGGCTGGCAATCAGCCGCGCAAAACCGCTGTCTGCTGATATATCCGTGTTGGCAGCGTATCCGATGACACCGCTGGAACAGGCATTGATCGAACATCTGTCTGCTGATACGTCACATTCGGTATCATTCTGCGAACTGCTGCATAAACCGGAACAGCCGCTTGCGATGCCGCAGATTATTGCGGCATACGGTGCGGTGAATGAAACCGAAGCAGTGATCGGAAGAATATTTGCAGAGAAACTGCCGCTCGATCAATGCACGGTCGCTGTTACGGATGCAGCGTCTTATGCGCCGCTGATGTATGAACTGGCAAGCTGCTTTGCTGTCCCGGTCACATTCGGATGCGGTCTGCCGATAACCATGACACAGCCTGCTGCGGTGCTGCGCGATTATCAGAAATGGCTGACAGACGGGTACTGCGGGATTGATGCACTCCGGAATCTGCTCTGCGGTCCGGCGTTTGATACAAAACAGTTCTGTCAGGATTTTCAGATCGAAAAGCTGAATGACCTGATTGAAACGGCAGGTTCTATGCGTCTGGGAAATGATGCCGCTGTGAATGCGGAAAGGATCAGGCAATATCAGTCCTCTGCAAATCGTGATTCTGCCATGACAGAACGGCTCACGAAGATTTTTGCTGATTTTGCTATGGATTGTCCGGCGCTGATCCGCCGATATGCCAAAATACGAAAGAATGATCTTGGCAGACTGGACAGTGCTGCCCGGAACAAGATCTGTGATACGCTGGAACGGTTTACCGCAATGACCGGTGAACCGGCAGAAAATCTGATAAATGATCTGCTGCAAGTGCGGATCTGTAAGGAAAACTGTTGTGAGGGTGCGCTGCATATCACCGGCATCACCGATGCATTGACATCGCTGCGTGAAAATCTGTATGTCATGGGACTGTCGGCTGAAAAGTTTCCCGGTGCGCCGTCTGAAAACTATCTGCTGCTTGATGATGAATTATCAGTATTCGGAGAGAATGCACCCACATCCGGCAGTCTGATCCGTCAGGCGCAAGTGTTCCTGCATGATCTGCTGATCGCTGCATCTGCTCTTCAAACGAGCGTATTGCTCAGTTATTCTGCCTATGACACCGCAGAACTGAAAGCGAACAATGCATCTTCGGTGCTGTATGCGCTGTATCTGGAAGCCGGCGGAACGGATGAAAATGCATTCATGGAATCTATTGCACATACCGGATATTTTTCGCAGGATCTCCCCGGCATGACAGAGATCGGACGGGCATATCTCGGCGGCAAAACTGTCGCAGCAGATGAGCCGGAACCGGAAGAAGAAACGTCTGCTGAAGGAATCTTCCATGCGCTGACACCCAGTAAGATCGAAACATATCTGAAATGTCCGAGATCCTTCTGCTATGAGAATATCATGCGTCTGCAGCCGCAGGAAACAGATGATGTATTTCAGGTCATCAGTCCGGCAGATTTCGGAAGTCTGGTGCATCAGGCAATGGAATACTGCTGCGGCAGACATACATCGCGGGAAGATTTTCTTGCGAATGCGGAGCAGCTTTTTGCGAGCTTTCTTGCAGAACGTCCGCCGATGAATCAGCGGGATGCCGATAAATACCGTCAGGATTTCCGGAAAGCAGTTGAGAACGGCTATGATGCGGTTGAAGATATGCAGATCGAAGCGGCAGAGCAGGAACTCTCTGCTGAATATGAATGCGGCATCACTGTTTCCGGCAGACCGGATGCGATCATCCGGAAACCGGACGGAACGATTCGTGTTGCCGACTATAAAACAGGCAAAAATCTGAAACATGAGCCTGACGATTGCAGCACACTGAGCAGATCAGCCGGCGTACCGTTCTCCTGCGGAAAACCGCCGTTCCGCATCGTGTCAAGCACTTTTCGGAGTATCGGACGATACTCCGTATCACCTGCATCAAATTCATGCAGGATCGAAGAGATCAGTGCATCCGAATCATTCGGCACACCGCCGGATACGATACATTCCATCAGCCGATGCACAAGCGTTCCTGTCAGAGCAGCATTTCTCTCGATTGGCTTACGATCCTGCACCTCGTCCGCCGTGACGGGCTTCAGCTTCATCCGGCTCGGACGCACGATCGCATAAGACGGCTCTTTGACCGCTGTATTTGCAAGAACGGATCGCTCAGCCGCCTTTCTGTATAACGCATCACCATCCGGAATGGCTGTCATCGGCTCGATCCGCACAGGGTTCTCCGGAATAATTGCTGCGGCAGTTCCTTCTGCATGGGGCAAAAACAGCTGCCACGGATTTCTTTCAAACAGCTCGCCGTTTTCCTTGATGCTGTCACCGACAATCAGAATATTCTCAGCGCGTGTCGCAGCAACATAGAGCAAGCGCAGCTTTTCAGCAGTCTGACATTCACACTCAGCAATGAAATCAGACGAAAATGCATCTGTTTCTGCAATCTTACTGTTTCTGTTTTTCAGACTGAAAATACGGCATTCCGTGCGGTCGGACGCATGGATCACACGCATATTCGGATCATAACTCTGTGAAAAGGGATCGGCAAGTATCACGATCGGTGCTTCCAGTCCCTTGACCTTATGCAGATTGGCAATATGAACACGATTATCGTCAGGTGAAAGACTGACACAGCGTTCCGTATCGGTCGCTGTCAGTAAACTGCACAGAAATTCTGCCGCATCAATATGATTCAGTATTTCGCCGTCTGATTCCTTTTGCCGCAGCAATTCCAGTGCATAACAATAATATTCAAGTGACTGACTGCCGGTTCTGGTAAACAGCCTGCTGTCATCCGAGATCATCTCCAGCAGCGCTGCACTGTCCAGAGATCTGCCCATATTTGCATATTCCCGCAGCTTTGCAAATGCTGACTGCAATGCCGGAAACTGACTGAATTTCTCATCCTGCTCTGCGTACACATTCAGTTTGCCGCCGATGCTGCAAAACTGCCTGATCTGTGTCTCAGAGATGCGGAAGACATCCGACCGCAGTGCTTTGAAAACCGCCATTGCATCCTGCGGCTGAGAAACGGCGCAGAACAACAAAATGACCGCGATCAATGACGGACATTCTGAAAAATTGATCCTGCCTTCCACGCGCACAGGGATTCCTTCTGAAAAGAGCTGCTTCGCAATTTGGGCAGTCTGCTTTTTTCGGTATGCGATGACCATGATATCGCTGAATTTCGGTGATTCGCCGTTTTTCAGCCGGATCGCGGGGTTTCCGATCAGCAGCCTGATCACATCAGCAACACGTTCCGGATCATCTGCAAGTGACTTACATCCTTTTTGGACATAAGTTCTATACGTATAGATACCGGTAGATTCTGTATCTGTTTCCGTATCACCGATCGGGATCGTATAAAATCCGCTTTGCACATTTTCCGTTTCTGTCAGCATTTTGGGAAAGACGGTATTGAACCATGTGCGCATTCTGACCGTTGAACGGAAGTTTCTGCTCAGTGTCAGCACTTCTCCGGAACCCTGTGCAAACAAACTTCGCACCCGAAGGAATGATGCAACATCTGCACCGCGAAACCGGTAGATCGACTGTTTCGGATCGCCGACAATGAACAATGCTCCGGGACGCGGTATGCAGGCAGTCCAGTCCGGTACCGGCTCCTGCGCAGCAAGATAGAACACGACTTCTGCCTGCAATGGATCGGTATCCTGAAACTCATCGACAAGATAATAGCTGTGCCGCTTGGCAATATGCCGGATGATCCTGCCGCCGTCTGCCGCATCTTTTCGCAGCATATCGCGCAGTGTCAGCAGTGCATCATGAAAAGTCATCGTGCCTTTTTTGCGCATTTCCGAAGCGATCTCTGCCGAGGCAGAAACAAGGAAATCCAGCGTTGCCGCATATTGCAGTTTTCTGAGCTGACGGTATACATCTGTTTCCGTGAGATTCAGATAATAATAGGACGTTCCTTTTTTGGCTTCATGCAGATCAAAGATCTCCGGCAGCTCCGTACCGATCATCTCCGGCGTAACAGGCTGTTTGTCCTGTATCCCAAGACGCAGACCGTTCAGTTCTGTGAATGTATCCAGAATGACACCGATACGCTCATTCCACACGTTTTGCACGATCGAGATGTATTTGCTCAGATTCTTCATAACAGTCTGCGTTTCCTTGACTGTTCCGGCATATTCCGGATGATCGCGAAGGATTGACAATGTGCGGACAAACTTGTATTTCCAGTTTGTATACAGTGCATTGACATCCGTATCCTGCGGCGGAGTGTAAACAAAATCCGCTTCACGCCGTTCTGTGAAGATGCCGATAGATTTTGCAAACACTTCATCTGCATTCGTCTGAACCGAGCGGAACAGTTCATATTTCTTTTGCAGTTCTTCGCCGTAAGGACAAGACGAAAGAACTGCCGAACACTTTATACAGCTACAGTATAGGACAATTTTTCGCAAAAATCAATCCGAATTTGAATATTTTTGTTCAAATAAATGCGCATCGTATGCATAGCAGCAGAATATAAACGAAAGGCAGAAACCCCGAATAAGGAGCTTCTGCCTCGTTTTGCGTATGAACTTTGCTGCTGCGAATTACACTCAGTACAAAGAAATGTTTACTGCTGATTCAACGGCATCAGATCATAAGTGTTCTTTGCGATCATTAAGTTATACGCAGTTGTATCTCCGTCGGGAGAAGTGATAATCAGCAGCGTTTGACCGGGCTTTTTGAATTCAGCGGATATCATGCAGCTTTCAAGCTCTGCATCATATTCTATGCTGACCGTGCCGTAGGAAGCATCTTCTAATTCAGCCGTATAGCTTTCATCAAAATACACATCATTTTCATCGCTGTATAGAATGACCGTGCTGTAAAATGTGTGGTCACTTGCAATACTGATCACTGTTCCTGCAATCAGGATCACCGCTGATATGATCAATCCGGCATTCCTGATCTTTTTATGATCAAAGGCAGCAACAGGATACAGAAAAAGCGTAACAGCGCAAAAAACAGTGCTGAGAAGATGATACGGAAATGCTGAGATCGTTTCAGTCAGAAAAGATGCATAATGATCTCCGACAAAAACAAGTATCGGCGTCAGAATGAGCAAGCCCCACCATTTGTTTTTCTTGATAAAATGACCGATAAAGCCCATCGGAAATGTGAATAATGTCCAGATAAACCAGATTTTATAATAACTGAATATCCTCCAGTCAGCGTGGAAAAACAAGATCTGAACAAGATAGACCAATGGCTGACTGATAAGGAAGAATACAAAGCATTTCAAGCCGGAATCAAGCGGCGATTTGCTGCTCAGAATGATAAACACGCCAAAAAGGATCCACCATTCAAAGGAAATGGAAATATCTGCAAAAGAAGTGTTTTCCGCGATCGACAGTGCCGCCATGATTCCGGTATAGATGCCGGTCACAACTGCAAATATGATCAATTTGCCCCATGTCAGATTCGTTTCATTGAAAAACTGTTTGATTTTGTTCACCATACATACAGACCTCTCACTTTTTATTTTCTATAGTAGTATATCATATTTTCCCGAAAAAAACAAGTCTAAAAGACTTCGGCGGAGTTGTCTGCTGATTGAACGATCAGGATCGGATGGCATCTGAGCCGGCATCCAGAAAATACAAATATGTTTATTCTCTGGAGTAAGGCAGTATTTCATACGATCTCCGCGGCAGATGTAACTCTCTTTGCATCGGCAATGTTCGCGCCATTGACATAAGGCAGCAGTTTTTCAGCGGTTTTTCCGATGCCGCTGCCGCCGGATGTTGCAAAAATATGAATTGTTTTTCCGTTCCAGTCATAGTCTTTGCAGAATGTGCTGACCACATTCGGAGCGGCATAGTACCAGATCGGGAAGCCGAGATATACGGTATCATATTCGTCCCAGTTTTCAATTCTGCCTTCCACGGGGACATCTTTTTTGCCGAATTTTTCCTTGTTGCATCTCGCAAGCGGATTTGTCCATTTCAGATCAGCCTCGCTGTACGGCTGCTGCGGTTTGATCTCAGACAGATCAGCACCGATATTTTTCGCAAGCTCCTGCGCGATTGCTCTGGTTTTTCCGGTTTCTGCGCTGAAATAAATGACGATCGCTTTCATAAAAATCTCCTTATTCATGTTTTCCAATACAGATATACGGCATAACAGATGTCAGATCAACTGTTGTTCATTGATCATCAGCTTGAATTCAAGCCCCAGCTTATCTGCGGCTTTATCGCAATATTTTTTGAGACAACATAGCTTTTCCGAAAGCTGTCCGATATACTTATATTT
>JAZQOZ010000175.1:0-19629 GCA_045628085.1 Oscillospiraceae bacterium
AATATTACTGATTGATAATCTGTTCCGCTTCGGGGATCGCCGCCGTATCATTATCTGATGTATCAGCAGTCTGAGTCAGTTCCAATACATAATCCTGCTTTAGATTTTCGGTCGGTTCAGGCCCGTATGCGCAGGCAGCAAATCCAGACACGGAGAGCATACCGGCGCAAGCCATTGCAGCGAGCTTTTTCTTATCGGAATGCTTCATAGGGTATCATCCTTTCAGACTGTAAAGAACCGCTGATTTGCCTCAAAAGCACAATGCGGTCTGATTTCCTGATAACCGGTGACATCTGCCGGAAGGCTCAGATTCGGAGCATCGATCATTGCGGTCATAGGCTCCGGACAGAAATAGCCATTGAAGCCCTTATCATTCCAGATGATCCAGAATTTGTACTCCGGACTGACCTCATAGCAGATCTTTTTGCCGGAAGGCTCATCTTCAACGATCACGCCGTAGAAATCCTGACCGTCGAGTTTGCCTGCCTCTGCCTGATACATATCGTTATCGAGATTCTGAAGAACAGGGCATTTTGTACCGTTCTTATATTCCAGATCGGAGAGTTTCAGATCGAGCAGACGCTCTGTCGGCAGACAGCGGTCATTCAGCTCACAGCGCTTGCCGATCGGCACCATAAGACGCATATCCTCCGGCTTTGCACCGTCAAGGAACGGAGCCTGAATGGTCGTATGGGTAGCGAAAGAGATCGGCAGGGCTTTTTCCGAAAGATTCATCATTGCGATCTTATGTTCCAGACCGTATTCGCTGAGCGTAAAGGTCAGCTCGATGCGGAAGCGCAGCGGAAGATACTGGAAGAACGGATCTTTCTCGTCATAATCGTAAGCGGTTTTGACAACAGCGCAGTTTTCGTCCGCATGATGCGAAACGACGGTATAAACGCGCTTATGCAGGAAACCGTGAATATGGTTATGGTACGGTTCTGCCTCATTGACCGGAAGCTGATAGACAGCATCCGAAGTTTTCAGGATACCGTCGGCAAAGCGGTTCGGCAGATAGAGTGTCGGAAGTCCCCAGACTTCTGCGGACTGCATCAGGGATTCGGGTGTATTTTCCGGAGAAAAGCGGAAAACATCAATATTATTTTTGACATCCCGAAGCCGGATCACGTTTGAGCCGATCTCATAAGCAATATAAGCCTCATAACCGCCGGCAGAAAGCATGATGCAGGGCGTGCCGTTGAGGGTTGTTTGCTGTGTCATATTCATGATGCAGATATATCCTCCTTACTCAGTTCTATATAATATATGAAGTCCAATGTTTCACTTTAGTATATCATATTTTCATCAAAAACGCAAGTCAAACGGAACTTTTTGTCAATCTGTACGAATCTTTTCGCAAAATTTGGGCATATCGTGAAAGAACAGGTGTCGAATACCGGCGAAACAAAAAACGCCCTGCAAACGGCAGGACCGAATGCAGGGCGCAGAAGCGAGAGGAGGGGATTGAGGCTTATGCCTCGATGCGTGCGGGAGAACGGTCACGGAACAGAAATGAAATACACCAGACGGCTGAAATTGCCACCAGAATGTAGATCAGTCTGCTCACGAGCGACGCGGCACCGCCGAACATCCATGCGACGAGATCGAGTTCAAAGATCCCGACGAGTCCCCAGTTGATACCGCCGATGACCAGCAGTATCAGAGCAAGCTTATCCCACATCATTTGTTTCCTCATTTCGTGGATTTGCAGCGCACGGAGGAGGATGCGCCGCAAAAAGTTGCGCGAGTTCTCTGCCGCGTCTGCGAAAGTATTATATGTCGGAAACATGAGAATATGCTTTGTTTTTCTGGAAATATCTGATAGAAAAATTTTGCAGTTGAAAAGGCTTGACCGAATCTTTTATTACGGGTTGGTTATTGGATTGAGCAGGTGATCGGGGTCATATACGATGCGCTGAAAACTCCCGTCTGTATATGCGCCCTCTGTGCTGAGTCCGGGGTATTTCATGCCCTCTGTGCCGTTATCGGCAAATCGGAAAAAGATATGCTCTGCATCGGGACAGTATTCGATATATGCGATCTTGTTCGGCGTTTCGCAGACGATCTCCTCGGACATATCTTCCGGATCAAGGAAGAAGATCTGGTCTTTTCCGACACGCACATTCCGCAGGCAGAGCAGTCTGTCGTCACAGATCCGAAGCTGGGAGATATCTGTATCTTCCTGTAGGAGCGTGACCGCATTCGTTTCAAAATCATAGACATAAAGCGACTTATTCTGTTTTGTCATTCCGCCTGTTGCTTGTCCGTTCGTGATGAGATCCTGCGCATACGCTGTATTCTCTAGAAAATAGGCTTTTCCGTCTAAAAATGCGGCTTCGCCGATCATCGCGTCAAAGCGTTTCTGATCAGGATTGAATTCCGGATATGTGATGCCGCTGCTTTCCTTGACCGGCTCACAGGTTCGGACATCGAACGCACGGAAACAGAGTTCATTCTTGACGATATCACCTGAATACAAATACAGCAGGTCGCTTGCGGCATCATATTGCCAGCAATGCATTGCGCTGAGATCGACATACTGTTCAGGGAAAAAGAGCTTTTGCCCTGTTCCGGTTTCCGACATATAGACCAGTGCGAACGGATCGGATGTGTATGCCTCTTTGCCAATCTGCGTATTCACATCGCCTGTGATCAGGTAATTTCCGGAGCTGCCGAGCTTTTGAATGCCATAAATATACACGGAATAAGGAAGATGTGCATCATCATTTCTGTGGAGTATTTCCGGGGCGGTGATCTCGAAGAACGGCGTTTCCGTGCCGTCCGGATGAATATACATCAGCCTGCCGATACCGTTTTCTGTTCTTTCCTGCCGATACAGCGACTCACCGTCTGACAATATAATCGCATACTGGTATTTTATGCAGTCCGGTGATTCGTGCGTACAGCCCTCGACCGGACAGAAGTCCTGCCAATAGAGATCGCCGTTTTCTGTGAATGCTGTTTTGCTGACACGGAATTGATTGCCGAAATACCAGAATGAATCATCTTCGTAGAGCAGCGCAGAGGTATTAGACTGATTGTCAACCACACGCAGTGTCCCTTCACCGCCGAAGACATTGGTTTCGTAGAATGGTGCTGTCTGTGCTGTGGTGGTTGTTTCCGGCAAAGTCTGCTCCTGAATGATAATAATATCCGCTGCCGTTTCGTTCGCTGTATCCGTAACGCCGGAAAGATCGCTGTCTGTCTGTTCGGTGATATCCGTGTCAATAGATTCTGCTGAAGATGAAGCAGCAGGCTGATTGATCGATCCTTTTTCTTCCTGCTGTACGCGCCAGATCATGACACCGACTGTCAGGGCAACTGCGGCTGCAGCTGCTGTAACGCCGATCGTGAAGTTTCTGACCGGACTTGCTTTCGGACGGGATGCCGGCGGCTGAATATCTTTGACATCCGCGCAATGACTTTCCTCTTGGATGCTTTCCGGAATATCAACTGTTTCTGCGTTTATTCCGGCATTTTTTCGGATTGTCTCCGTAAAGATGGCATTGATCTCACTCGTTTCATTCTGTTCCTGCTGTTCTGTATGTTCCAGTGCATCCAGACGGTAGGATTCCGGCAGTCTGCCGAATGCATCAAACAGATCCCGTTCATTCATAAAAATCCCTCCTGTTCAAGAAATTGACGCAGCTTTTTGCGCAGGCGCATCAATGTAACTTTGACGGTGCTGTCGCTGACCAGTTTCTGCTCAGCGATTTCTGAAACCGGCATTGAATAGTAATACCGTAAAACGAACATCGAACGCTGTTCAGCCGTCAGGGCATCGAGAAAACGGCGGAGCGCATCATCGAGCATCCGGCTGTCAACCGACTGCTCAACTGAATCGGATGCCGCAACACATTCTGCAAGCTCATCGAGAACAGCAGGGCGTTTTCCGCCGCCTCGGCGCTGTGCATTCCGCGCATCGAGCCGGCTTATCGCAAGATTGCGCGTGACAGCGGCAAGATATGCAAAAAGATGCTGCGGCTGCTGAGCCGGAACTCTGTTCCATGCCTGCATCAGCACATCGCTGACGATCTCCTCTGCATCCTGCGTACTGCCGAGCAATTCTTCGGCGATCTTCCGGAGAGATTTGCCGTATCGTGCATCGGTTTCGGCGATCGCTTTTTCGTCATGTGCCTGATACAGCGCAAGCAATTCCACATCCTGCATCTTGTCACCTCCTGAGTGGTTTTGAGATCTCAATTATATAGTCGGAATAATAAACTGATTGGTTGACATCTTCCCGAAAAAATACACTGGAATGATAGCATATCATAGGAAAAGCTGTCAAGTGCAGGGATAAATTTCCGTTTGCCGCCAAAAAATGACCGCTTACCGGAAAATGGTTGCAATTCGGCATGGTATTGTGTATAATACAGATGCGGACAGCGGTTCAGAAGCAGCAAGCAGCCCGTAACCTGCTTTTGAACTTTCTGGATGCAAAAGAGGAGAGGTCATGAACAAACTTCCGGAATCGCACTAAAAGTGGGGGCAATTACGCCAGACAGTCTTAGAATCGTTTTCCTACACATCACACTCTTACGTCGCAGCAAGAAACAGCAAACATTCTTAGCATAGCCGCAGTATTCAATGTTTTCTCCGGCAAAATGAAAGACAGGGTAGATCATGAGTATCGTGATCGTCCCTGTCTTTCATTTTTTTGCATATAGAAAAACCTCGATAACGGATGTTACCGAGGTTTCAAAGCTAGTAGTCGGACTCGAACCGACGACCTGCGCATTACGAATGCGCTGCTCTACCAACTGAGCCATACTAGCATATAAAATTACCGGACACGAACTGACGTCCTGCGCATTACGAATGCGCCACGTTTGCAAAGCAAACAGTGTCTACACAACTGAGCCATACCAGCATATAAAATTACTGGACACGAACCGACGACCTGTGCATTGCGAATGCGCCACGTTTGCAAAGCAAACAGTGTCTACACAACTGAGCCATACTAGCATATAAAATTACTGGACACGAACCGACGACCTGTGCATTACGAATGCGCCACGTTTGCAAAGCAAACAGTGTCTACACAACTGAGCCATACTAGCATATAAAATTACTGGACACGAACCGATGATCTGTGCATTGCGAATGCGCCACGTTTGCAAAGCAAACAGTGTCTACACAACTGAGCCATACCAGCATATCACAGTCCTGCGTGGATGCCTAATTATTATAGCATATTCCCCCAAAAAAGTCAAGAGAAACGAAAGAAAAAATTTTTTTGCGAAAAAAGACAGAAAAAGAATTGTAATTTTCAGGAAAGTGTGCTATACTATAATAGATTCCCTGCAACATATCGTTCCGCTCTATGGAACTGTATAAGGTATTGATATAGAAAGGAGCGCAGTCATTTGTGACTGCCAGTATCGTTATGGCGAAAAATAACAAGCGCAGGAAACATCTATCCTGCCTCAGTGTCCTTTTGATTTTCTGTATGCTGCTCGTTATTGCATTAACAGCAGCGGTGAATCTTCTGTTCCGGAACGGAGCAGCTCCCAGTTTCCTCGGCAATCACTATTGCTATTATACAGAGGATGATATGCCGACGCGCGTCCCGACAGGTTCTCTTGTTATTGTTGAGGATACCGACCAGATCGCCCAGAAGGATATCATTCTTTACCGCAATGAGGAGAGCGCATATCGTATTGCAGTCGCAAGCCTGATCGTAGATACGGATTCTACCGTTCCGGATCAGACCGGAAAAACCTATTATCTGACCACCGAAAGCAATACGACTGCTGTGGAGATCGAAGAAGATCGTCTTGTCGGTATTTGCAGAACCAGAAGTAAGGAACTCGGCGCTTTGATCGGATTCCTGACAAGCCTTGCAGGAAAGATTGTCGGTCTTGCTGTTCCGCTGCTGATCATTCTGATCTGCCTGATCAGTTCCGTAGCAAAAAAGAAAGATTCGGACATTATCCCTGAGGATGAAGACAATGATCTTGCATTTGTCAAGTCGATTCAGCAGAAACAGCAGAAAATTGCTGAGCGTGATGCAGAACGCATCGCAAAAGAGCGCAGAAAAACGCAAACCTTTGATGATTCTATGTATGAGGAATCGTCTGCTCCGTATACACCGCCGCAGCACTGTCTGACAGATGAGGAAGCTGCACGGATGGAAGAAGAAGAAGCTGCACGCCGCGCAGAACGGATCGCGGCAGTCCGCAATCACATGGAGCAGCGCCGTCAGACCGATACACCGGACGGTGTGCCGCTTTATACAACCGAGATCATTACCAAAACACATACACTTTCGATCCCGCGCTCGAATGATAAGCCGCTGACGACAACTGCTACGCAGCAGCGTCCGCTGAAGCCGACACCGACAGAGGATATTCCGCGTCTGACAGCGACCGGACATATCCAGATCCCGACAGCCGAACAGCTTGCGGCTGAACAGGAAGACCGTCTGAAGCAGGCACAGGCACTCGCAAGAGCCGCACAGGATGAGGCATTCGGCACACCTTATAGACCGAAGCGTGAAAAGGCAACGGAAGAATCTTCTGCACCTGCACAAAGATATGCTGAGCCGGCACAGCACTATGCCGAACCGGCAAAGCATTTTGCAGAACCGGAGCCTGAAAAGCCTGCTGTTCAGACAGCACCTGCACCTGCTCCGATGCCTGCACCGGCAGTATCCGCTGAAACAGCGCCTGTTCAGGATGCGGCAGCTGCTGAAAAGAAAACTGTCAAGAAGGTCGTGAAAAAGGTTGTCAAGAAGCAGCAGATCGCTTCTTCCAGCTTTGATGATCTCATGGCGTTTCTGGATAACGAACAGAAAAAACTGTAATGCAAACAAGAAAAGCCGCGGTTTTCCGCGGCTTTTGTGTTATGATCAATAAAGAACATTCAGGACCCTGAAAGGACATAGCCCTGATTGCGGACAGTTCGCAGCAGCTTGACAGAAAAACCGTCATCGAGCTTTTTGCGGAGATAGTGAATATAGACCGGAACAACAGCACTGTCCTTTCCGTCCGGCGAAACAAAGCGTTCGATTTCCTCACGCGAGATCGTATTGCCGGCACGCGAAGCAAACAACTCCAGAATCGCACATTCTTTGGCTGAAAGCGGCAGCCTTGTGCCGCCTCTGGTCGCAAAATGACGATTGGTATCGACAGTCAGATCAGCGATACAGTGTACGCCGCTGCCGGATGAGGGCGGCGTTCTTCGCCGGTAAGTACGTACCATGCGTCTGACACGCGCCATGCACTCATCCATGTGAAACGGCTTCAGGAGATAGTCGTCGGCACCGCTGTCAAGCGCAAGCACACGGTCAGCAACGGAGCCTCGGCTGCTTAGAATCATCACAGGGGTATCCAGCGAACGGGTGCGCATCTCGCGCAGTACCGACACGCCGGCCATATCTGAAAGCTGCCAGTCCAGCAGCACGGATTCAAAGCGCGGTGAATCCAGAAGCCGCAGGGCATCGGTTCCTGTTCCGACGGCAATAGGGGAATAGCCGTCTGCGGTCAGTCTTTCCGAGAGCGCTGTCCGCAGAGCTTCATTTGATTCGATCAGCAGGATTTCCATGTTGTTCACGCTTTCCTTCCGGTTCATCAGGCGGGCGTTTCTTATCTTTGTTCTGATTATAACCGGAAAACCTAAAATGAATCTGAATAAACCGGAACGATATTCTGATCAGTCTAAGGAATCATCTTTCAAAGCCGCAGATGTGTCAAAGCGATTTGTGCAATATGTTGCATAAATCTGTCTCTGTGTGTATATTGTGACGAAATATGACAAAATTCTGAATTTTTCTAAAAACTTGAAAAAGGACTTGACAAATTTTGTGCAGATATGCTATAATATAGACATGAACCGGCAGATATATAATGCCGGACAAAAGGAGGAACTGAACATATGAAGCCGAATATTATTGCAAAAAAAATCCAGATCGGTCCGAGTTTTTCGGAATACGCAGAAAAGAAGCTGAATCAGAAGCTCGACAAATTTTTTGAGGATGATGTAGAAGCGAAAATCACGCTGAATGAACTTCGCGGTCAAATCGTCTGTGAACTGACCGTCCGTGCCGGCAGTATGATCTATCGTGCAGAGCAGAGTGCCGCTGATAAAAATGACGCGCTGGATTCCGCAATCGACAAAATCATTCGCAAGATCCGCCGCAATAAGACAAAGCTCGGCAAGCGCATCAAGGCAAGTGCTTTGTTGCCGGAGTCCTTCACGGATGTAGTTGAGGAACAGACGGAATATAATCTGATCCGCAAAAAGACCTTCCGCGTACAGCCGATGAGCGTAGAAGAAGCGATCCTGCAAATGAATATGCTGGGACATTCCTTCTTCGCATTCCAGAATGCGGAAAACGGTGCGATCGAGATCGTATACCGCCGCAAGGATGATGATTACGCGCTGCTTGAGCCGACGATCGACTGAATAACGCAGCAGCGGTAATGGATAGGAAACCAGATCAATCAGGGGGATGCCGAAAGACATCCCCCTGATTTACATTGAATATAAAAACAGCGCACCGCCTTTTCAGACGATGCGCTGTTGAATTTCGCTCAGTAGCTTTCGGTATGCGCAAGATAGCAGTAGAAACCGTAAAGAGCAACCGATATAATGTCCATAAAGCCAACCGAACCAGCACGAATGCTGCTGATGAGCGACAGAACCGAAAGAACTGCAAGAATTATTGACAGCTTTTTGCATCTGTCCGGGTCGCTGTTCAAGCCGGCGCGTCCTGCGAAAATGCCGATCACGCCTTCCAGAATGGCAGGCAGCATGGCGATCAGTCCGAGCAGCGTAAGACCGCCCTGCACAGTTGCATCAGTACCGGCTGTGAGAGCACCAAGCATCACTTCCACGATCAAGGCAATCACAACGTAAAGAATGCCAAACGCCATAACGACATAATTCAATACCTTAAAAACTTTGCTGAAATCCATGAGATGTTCCTCCATGATGAAAAAATTTTCTTTATTATACTCGATTCTTCTTGATTTGTCAAGTCTTTACATATTAAATTTTAATTTATGGAACGGATTGAATTTCGCCGCCGCCGAGGACGATCTCCTCGTCATAAAAAACGGCAGCCTGTCCTGCGGTGATCGCACGCTGCGGCGCATCAAATTTCAGCACGGCGGTATGATCGTCTGTGAATGTGACGACAGCAGGCTGTGCCGGATGCCGGTAGCGGATCTTTGCCTGACAGCGCACGGGCTCCTGCGGCGGAGTGCCTGCGATCCAGTTGACCGCTTCAACAGTGCAGGTATCCGTAAACAGATCATCATTTGTGCCGATGATGACGCGATTCTGCGGAACATCCAGACCGCAGACGTATGCCGGCTTGCCGATCGCAATGCCAAGTCCGCGCCGCTGACCGACTGTGTAATGGATAAGCCCCTCGTGCCTGCCGATCACGTTTCCCTGCAAATCAACAAAATCGCCTGCTTTCGGCGTTTCTCCGGTATATGACTGAATGACACGCGCATAGTCGCCGTCCGGTACAAAGCAGATATCCTGCGAATCATGTTTATGCGCATTGAGAAATCCCTGTTCTTCTGCAATGCGGCGAACCTCTGCCTTTGTGAGACCGCCGAGCGGCAGAAGAATATGTGCAAGCTGCGCCTGCGTCAGCATAAACAGCACATAGCTCTGATCCTTTGCGGAATCTGCGCCGCGCCGGAGCTGAAACCCGTTTTCCGTTTCGATGACCTGTGCATAATGTCCCGTCACGATCTTTTCACAGCCGAGCGCCTGCGCCTGTTCGAGCAGTTTGGAAAATTTCAGATGCCGGTTGCATTCGATGCAGGGATTCGGCGTTTTGCCGCATTGATAGCAGCGGATGAATTTGCCGATCACTTCGCTGCGGAAATTCTCGGTGAAATCGAAAATTTCATGCGGCATACCGAGCCGCTGTGCGACTGCCTTCGCATCCGCAGCATCTTTCAGCGAACCGCAGGTATCATCACCGGAAGATTCACTGTCGAAAAGCCGCATGGTGCAGCCGATTCCCTCATAGCCTGCCTGTAAGGTCAGGTGTGCGGCGACACTGGAATCCACACCGCCGCTCATTGCGATCAAAGCCTTTGCCATATTCCATCTCCGTAATAAATTTCAGTATGCGCAGGAAATGCTGATTATTTCCGAACGGGCATTTTGCTGCGGATCTCCGAAAGTCTGGTCAGTGCATCTTCGAGTGTTGTCTGCTTCTTTGCAAAATGCAGACGGATGAAGCGATTTTCCGGTTCGCGGAAGAAACTGGAGCCGGGGACTGCACCGACACCGACCTTTTCCGCGAGCATTTCGCAGAATTCCAGATCACTCTCAAATCCGAATTCGGAGATATCGAGCAGGATGTAATAAGCGCCTTCCGGTACGGTATGCGGAATCCCGATCGAATCCAGTCCGCGCAGGAACAGATCACGCTTTTCGGTATATTCCTGCTGAAGTCCGGTATAATAGTCATCGCCGAAACGCAGACCGGTCACGGCGGCTTCCTGAAGGGGTGCGGCTGCACCGACTGTCAGGAAATCATGTACTTTTTTCACGGTTTCAATGATTTCCGGCGCGGCAATAACGTATCCAAGCCGCCAGCCCGTGATCGAATAGGTCTTGCTGAGTGAACTGCACTGAATGGTGCGTTCCCACATATCGGGGAGCGTGGCGATATATGTATGCTGATGCGGCTGATAGAGAATATGCTCATAGACCTCGTCGGTAATGACGAATGTATCGTATTTTTTCGCAAAGCCGGCAATGATCTCAAGCTCCTGCCGTGTAAAGACTTTGCCGCAGGGATTTGAGGGATTGCAGAGGATCAGTGCTTTCGGATGCTGTCTGAACGCATCTTCTAAAACATCCGGATCAAATGAAAATGCCGGCGGAATCAGCGGGACATAAATCGGCTCAGCATTGGAAAGAATCGTATCTGCGCCGTAATTCTCGTAAAACGGAGAGAATACGATCACCTTGTCGCCGGGATTCGTGACGCTCAGCATTGCTGCCATCATTGCCTCGGTACTGCCGCAGGTCACAACGATCTCACCGTTCGGATCAATCGCTCTGCCGGCAAAATGCTGATATTTTGCGGCAAGCGCTTCGCGGAAATTCTGTGCGCCCCAAGTGATCGAATACTGGTGAAAATCTTCTTTTGTGACGGCGGCAAGGCGGTCAAGGATCTGCTTCGGCGGATCAAAATCCGGAAAGCCCTGCGAAAGATTGACCGCACCGAATTGATTGGATATCCGCGTCATGCGGCGGATAACGGAATCGGTAAAACCGGCGGTTCTGGAAGAAAGTGTCGGCATGGAATGCCCTCCTCTGAAATCATATATTCTGCCATCTGCATACAAAGCCGCCGTATCCCTCATCCGGAATACGGCGCTGTGTGTGAATAAGGTATCGCTGTGCGATGATTGATAATGGGCTGCGCGCCCATACTGCGCCAAAGAGACATTGATCCTTTGGGATCCCACCTTATATTTATGAAGAAAATACGTGCTTCATAATATTTTTTTCAAAGACGGGGCTTTTAAGGGCTAACAGCCATTAAGCAGAGACTTGGGGACGGGAGTTATCATTTTCAATCCGTCGGAGATACTTCTATTCAGCCCTCGGAATGGGTGGTATCCTGCGGTTTCCCGTCATTCTGCGGACGATGCGGATGATTGCCGCTGCCGCGCTGATTCGGATTGCGGCGGTTATTATAATACGGCTTGCGGAAACGGCGGTTCGGATCATTCTGTTTCTGCGCATTCTGACGCTGTGCAGACTGTGGCTGTTCCGCAGTACGTTCCGGATGCTCAACAACAGCGCGATGCTCTGTGAAATCCATATCATCTGTCAGCGCTGTGCCTGCTGAACTGCGCTGTACCGGCTTGGGTGCAGGCGCTGCGGTCTTCTGCTGACGATTTTCGCCGAATTCCGGATGCAGTGCAGATGCCGCCGTCTGCTGCGGTGCGGCAGGTACTGCGGGTTTCGGCTGTACCGGTTTTTCCTGCGCGGGACGTTCCGGTGCGGCAGCTTTTTCTTCGGCAGGTTTCTGCTGCGGTTTTATAGGCTTTTGCGGACGCTCCTGCTTCGGATGCTCCTGCTTTTGATCCGGTGCATCCTTTTTTTGTGCTGTATCGGCTTTTTCCGGCTGATTCCGCTTGTCACGCAGATCTTCTCTGGTCATGCGGCGGCTTGCATCCTGCAAACGCTCGACCTGATCGCGGTGAACGGTTGTCGGAACATCCGAATTTTCCGGCTTGACGCGCAGATTGCCTGTCACAAGATTCGTTTCCATAACATAGGCACGAACCGGAACCGTTCCGGTGACCTCCGCCGGAAGAATAACCGTTGAGCCGACCTTCGGTGTCAGCTTGATGAGTTCTTCATAGACGGGGCTTTCATAGCGCAGACAGCACATCAGTCTGCCGCAGGTGCCGGAAATTTTGGTCGGATTCAGTGCAAGTCCCTGTTCTTTTGCCATTTTAATGGAGATCGGCTGGAAACTGTTGAGATAGCCTTTGCAGCAGAATTCTCTGCCGCAGATACCAAGACCGCCGAGCAGTTTTGCCTCATCTCTGTCACCGATCTGACGCAGTTCGATGCGGACATGGAATGCCAGAGCCAGATCCTTGACCAGCTCACGGAAATCGACACGCGATTCGGCGGTGAAATAGAAGATCAGCTTATTGCTGTCAAATCCGCACTCGACATCTACAAGGCGCATCGGCAGATTTCTAGCGTCGATGCGTTCCTGACAGATGCGCATTGCATCCGCCATATAGGCGCGGTTCTTTTCGAGAATTGCCATATCTTCATCGGTTGCGAGCCGCAGAATGGGCTTCAGCGGCGCGGTGATGTTGTCATCCGCAACGGCATGGCGTCTTGCAGCGACTTCTCCGCATTCAGGGCCTCTTGCCGTTTCGACGACGACATAACTGCCCTCGGCGGGATTCAGATTACCCGGCTCAAAATAGTACATTTTTCCGCCGCTTTTGAATTTAACTCCGATTACTTCAATCATATCTAATTCCTATCTGTTTCCGGCATGATACCGATATGCCGGTTGATTATGTGTTCATGCTTCGCAGAGTGCCGCACAAAGCGCCGTAACAGTCAGCACTGCGCCGACATTGCTTTCGAGATCGGCAAATGCTTCTGCGACTGCGCCGTGCAGACGGATCGCACGCTGCGGCGATATTCTGCCTGCAAGTGCTTCGGATGCGCTGCGGTCACAGCCGAGCCTGTGAAATTCGCCGTCGAGTGAATAGACAGCGGCATCCCGTATCTGCATATCAAACAGTTCGAGTGTGCGCTGCAATCGCTCTTTATCGGATGCGGCAGATGTCAGCAGACGGAGCAGAGCATACTCATTGCCCTCTGCAAGTGCCGCAGTCAGTTCTGCCGCTGTTTCGGCAGCCTGCCGCTGCATATCATCACCGAGATATCCGATACATTTTCCGATATTGCCGCCGAACCGCGATACCGCAGACTGGATCTCATCCGCAGAATAAGAAAGCCGTGTCAGAGCTTCGATGCATTCGCTCTCTGTGACAGGGAAAACAGCTTTCGCAGTCATACGGGATAGCAGCGTCGGCAGAAGTGAACCGATGGTTTCCGCCGTGAAAACAAAACAGGCGTGTGCAGGCGGTTCTTCAACGGATTTGAGCAGCGCATTCTGTGCCTGTATGCTCATTCCGTCTGCATCCGGGAATAAAAAGATGCGCATATCGCCGTTATTCGGCAGAATGCCGGCTTCATGCCGCACGGTACGCACAGTTTCAACTGAAAAGCCCATGCGCTTTCCGGAATGCTCCGCTGTCATGACATCGGGATGAGCATTTTCAAGGATCAGACGGCAGTTTTTGCAGCAGCCGCAGGGCGCATGGTCAGGATCTTCACAAAGCACGAGCATGGAAAACCATTTTGCAAGTGCTTTCTTGCCGCAGCCGCGTTCACCGTGCAGCAGCAGTGCATGGGGCAGATGATTCTGCCTGCGCATAAGCCGGAGATCGGCGCGGAGCTGTGCATTGCCGGCAATGACCGGCTGTTCCGGTGCTGTCGTGTTCACAGCTTTTCAAACCGTTCGATATTGGTCACAAAAACGGTTGCACCGCCGACCGGAACCTCAAGCGGCATAGAAGGGATCTGACCGGTCGAAGGACCGTAGGCAGGAGCCGAGGGAATGAACTGCTTTCTGTGGTGACATTTCTGCTGCACCACATTGATGACGGTCTCAACCTCGGATTCTTCTACACAGATCAGAAATGTTGTATTGCCTGAGCTGAGAAAGCTGCCGGAAGATGCCAGCTTTGTTGCACGAAATCCACTTTTGGCAAGCGCTTTTGATACGGCGGCGCTGTCATCGCCGTTTACGACTGCAAAGATCAGTTTCATCTATGTATAACCTCATTTCTCCAACGGCATTGTCATATTCAAAAGAAGCCTGCACGGCCTGCACAGGCTTCCCCATAATCAGTATACCACAAAAAAGGAAAATATGCAAGTGATAAAAGAAAAATCAGAGCGTATACTATTAAAATACTGACAACTCCGTATGGCGCAGCCATTGCAGCTCTGCGATGATGCTGTGCAGTTCTGCCGGCAGCGCTGCATGATCCGCTGTGTTCAGTGCATCGAGCTTCATGATCCGCGTATTGAGATCGGTCAGCGATTGATTCGGAACGAAGAAATGCAGCGGCAAATACTGTTTGTCCCATTCGTCTGTCAGCGCACGGATCGCAGATACCGGATCGTCTGCGGAAAGGACGGTTTCCGTCAGCGCGATCAGAACCGAACAGCTTTTCCGGACGGTAAAAGCGGAAAATATGCTCAGCAAACTGAATCCGCAGAGCAGCAGTGACGCAATGCGAACGCGAAGATTGCTCATGTTTCCTGCTCCTTTCTGATGAGCGTGCAGATGCCGGAACTGTCGGCTGTCAGCAGGAAGATCTGTTCGGGTTCGAGACGCTTCTGCTTCAGCAGACGGTGCAGTTTGTGTTCGGAGAAACCGCAGGCGGCGCATCCTTCGGCGCTGATACTGCCGTCAGCGATCAGGACTTCCGGCGGATCATTTTCATCCGGCTGCATTCGGAAGTCTATTGGCGTGACGGGCTGTGCTGCGGCTTTCGGACAGACGGATACTGTGCCGTTTGTTTCGACGACCGCAGTCTGCACATCCCGAATATCGAAAATACCGTTGCTGCGGAGCGCCGTCATCAGATCATCCAGCGTAAAGCGCAGTTCGCGCATAATATGCTGATCAATTTCGCCGCCGCGGATAATGACTTTCGGTCCGCCTGCAAGAAGATGCCGCACGCGCCTGCTTTTCATGCCGAACCATGCGAGCAGGACCTCGAAGCAAATGAGCAGCAGCATCGGGGCAATTCCCATCAGCAGAGGCAGATCGCGGTCCTCCAGCGGCAGGGATGCAATATTAGAGATCAGAATGGTGATAACAAGCTCTGCCGGCTGCAATTCTCCGATCTGCCGTTTCCCCATGAGCCGCACGCCGAATACAACGATCGGATATAAGATCAGTACGCGAAATAAACAGACAAGCATATCAAGTTACGGCTCCTTTCCCTTACAGTGATTCGGCATCTTCATAGGAAAGCTGCGGATGCAGCGCGAGATTGATGCCGAGTGCGAGCAGCCGTGCCGCATGATGTGTCAGGCGGTCGATATCACGCGGCGTGACCATGAGATTCGGCAGATCATCCGGCGGAACGGAATTTGCCTGCCGGATAACCGTATGCAGATCAACAACAGTCGGGACACCGACTGCAATGACGGGTACACCGAGCGTTTTTGCACTCAGTTCGGCGCGGCTGTTCCGCACGCCGCTTCCGGGGGAAATGCCTGAATCCGATATCTGAACGGTCGTGCCGAGCCGGCGAAGATCGGAACAGGCGAGCGCGTCTACGGCAATGATGCATTCCGGATGAATGCGGGTTTTGAGTGCGGCGATCAGTTCCGCGGTTTCGATGCCGGTCTGACCGAGTACGCCGTTTGCCAGCACACTGACCGGACGGAGCGCACGCAGGAAATCTGTATCCGGATCATTGTCGGCAAGCTCCTGCCGAAGATGCCGCGTTGCAAGGATGCGGCCTGCGGTCTGCGGACCGAGTGCATCCGGCGTGATATCGGAATTGCCGAGTCCTGCGATCAGGACAGCACCTTCCGGAATGAACCTGCGAAGTTCGTCTGCAAGTTCTGCCGCCTGTCTGCGAAGCTGCGGTGCTGTATGATGAAGCTGTACTGATTCGAGCGTCAGATAATGTCCTTTCGGTCTGCCGATCGCCGCGCCGTGTTCATCAGAGTCGATTTCGATCTCGGTAATGCGGAATGCTTCGCCGCGGTGCCGAATGAAGATCCCGTCCTGTGAGGGGAATCCGGCGGCGCGTTCCAGCGCAAGGTCTGTTCTGGTCTGCATGATTCTCACCTTTGCTTGTGAATGTATTGACAAATTGAAATGCATCTGCTATAATTATGAACAGCTGTGCGGAAAATATGCGCAAATATGAAAGGAGTATGCGGCTATGAAAAGAATGGCAATGATGCTGTGTGCAGCCTGCCTTGCAGGTGTATCGGTGACGGCGGCGATCTCTGCGAACTCTGTGGCTTATGCTGAGGAAATATCACCGGCAGACGGCACACTGGCAAGCGGTCAGACATGGACGCTCGACAGTGACGGAACGCTGACGGTCAGCGGTACGGGAAACATAGACGGAAACAGCGAACGAAGCTATTCGTGGTATACGGTGCGTCAGAGCGTGAACAAAGTCGTGGTAGAGGAAGGCATTACCGGCATCGGTACTTCCGCATTCTATGATTTCAAAAATCTGACTGAGATCTCCCTTGCAAAGACAGTCGCATACATAGGCGATACTGCATTTTACAGCTGCGGCAGTCTGACCGGGATCAATTTGCCGGATGCGGTGACGAAAATCGGCAAAAATGCATTCATGAACTGTGAGAAGCTCGCAGGCATCACCCTTTCAAAAAATCTGCAAAGCATCGGGAAAGCAGCTTTTACCTATTGCTATGGTCTGAAAAATGTGACAGTTCCCTCAGATAACGCATATTTCTGTGCGGCAGACGGCGTGCTGTTTTCAAAGGATAAGACACAGCTGCTGCTCTATCCGGCAGGACGGACACAGACTTCGTATTCTATTCCGAAAGGTGTCACTTACATCGGCGCTTATGCGTTTCATTCCAATCAGGTGCTTGAGAAGATCACATTCCCCACAAGTCTTGAACTGACGGATATTGATGCATTTTACGGATCAAAATGGCTGAAGCAAAGACAGGCGGAGAGCAATTTTGTTGTAGCAAACGGCATTCTGATCAATGCAGAACGCTGTGAGGGCGCGGTAACGGTTCCGGGAAACGTGAGAAAGATCGGCACATGGGCATTTTATCGGTTCATGGAAAGCAAAGTCACAAGCGTGGTATTGCCGGAAACCGTAACGGCAATTACGGAAAATGCATGGTATGGCTGCGGCGGTGTGACGAGTCTGACAATTTATAATCGGAACTGCGTGATCGAGGCACTGCCGGAGAATGCAAAAATTTACGGCTATCGCAGTTCAACCGCAGAAACAATGGCTGCGAAATGCGGACTGACATTCATACCGCTTGATCCGGATCCGGACAGCCTCGGCGATTTTGACGGAAATGGGAAAGTTGAGATCGAGGATGCACAGCAGGTGCTTAATACCTATACGGCTGTTCTTTCCGGTTATTCGGCGGAGCTGACTGCGGAGCAGGAAGCCGCCGGAGATGTCAATTCCGATCAGACAGTCGATGTCGCCGATGCACAGTTCATTTTGACCTATTATACGGAAAAGATCGTTGCAGGCAAGACGGTCAGCTGGGAAGATATCATCGGCAAATAAGCACGAATCAGCAGATTTTGACGGAACATTGTGCAAGCTGCCGAAACAGCCTGCGAAACTTACGCAAAATTCCGCATTTTGCCATATTGCAATTTATCCGCGAAACTGCTATAATAATAAGTGGCTTGGCAGCATGGATACAGTATGCGGTCCCCACCCGCAGCAGGCAGAATGATCCCGCCATAATCATTTTGCTGTGATATGCCGCTTTTCCCGAATATTTCTGAAAATCTGCAAACCGGCAGACAAGAAAAGGAGTACCAAACAATGGCAGCAGCAAAGAATACAGCGCCGAAAAAGCGCCCCACACCTGAAAAGAGAGATAAGACCAACAAGATCCGTGCAGCTCGCAACAAAGCTACAAAGTCTGCACTCAAAACTGTTCTCAAGAAGGCATACGTCGGCGGCAAGGATCGTCAGACAGTTATCCGCTATGCGATCAAGCGTGTTGATCAGGCTTGCGCAAAGGGTATCCTGCACAAGAACAATGCCGCAAGAAAGAAGTCTCAGCTCATGAGACTGCTCAACAAGGCAGTATGATCTGATTTGTATGCAGAATCAAACCGCTGTTCTCAGAAATGAGAGCAGCGGTTTTTCGTTTTTTGAAAATATCTGTCAGAAAACTGCGGATATGACTGACTGTATCTTATGAAGGCCTTCAAATGAAAACGTCCGAAAGGGGGGAACGGTATGCAGGATGCCGAATTGCTGCAAATGCTGAATGAAAAGTCGGAACAGGGTGTTCAGATGTTGATTCGTACCTACAGCGGCTATGTTTATACGATCGTCAAAAACAAGCTCAGCGAATGCGGCACACATGAGGATTTTGAGGAAACAGTCAGTGATGTATTTGTCCGGTTTTATGAATGGGTACGGAAGCATCCTGATGAATGCGGCAGTATCCGCGCCGTGCTTGCCGTGATCGCAAAGCGGCAGGCGGTCAACCGCTATTATGCACTGACAAAGCACCCACCCTGCGAATCCTACGAGGAACTGCTGATCGAAAAGCCCGATACCGCCGCCGCGCCGGATGAATCTGCTGAACTGATGATTGCAGTACAGGCGCTCGGTGAGCCGGATTGTGAAATGATCCTGCGGCGTTATTATTTCGGGCAGTCGAGTGCCGAGATCGCCGCCGCACTTGGCATGAAGCAGAATACTGTTGATCAGAGAATTTCACGCAGTCTGAAAAAGCTGCGTGCTGTCTGGAAGGAGGATGCATCATGATGCAGGAATTTGACGAACTGTCTGCACGTTCGCTTGAAACGGCAGATACGGCGCTTGCGCATATCGCAGAAACGGAGCAGCTCACGGACGCGGAAAATGACCGCATCACGGCAAATGTACTCGGCAGAATTGACCTGACACCGGTTCAGCCTGCCGTGAAGATCACGCACAGCAAAAAACGGCGTACCCGTCTGATCGGGGCGATCATTGCAGCGGTATTGACTGTCGGCGCATTGGGAATCGGCGCATCCGGCTGGCTGACCTACAACCAGCCGCTGATGCAGAGCTATTTCGGTTCGATCGGCGATGAACGGCTTGCCGCATTGGAATTGCCGGAACCGCAGACTTTTTCAAACGGTATCGTGAACGCGACCGTAGAGGTGAGCCTGCGTGACAGCAATATCATGCGTGTGCTGATGACATTTGAGAGTGCAGACGAAACGAAGCCGATCAACTGGAAAAAGCTGATGAATCACGATGATGAACCGTTTATCTATAACATGAAAATATTGGATGAAAACGGCGAGCCTGTCGG
>JAZQOZ010000176.1:0-4299 GCA_045628085.1 Oscillospiraceae bacterium
TTTCGCTCTGTGGCTGGCGCTAATGATTTCCTTACTTTGAAATCATTTACTTCTACTGCTGCGAAAACCGGGCAGACTGCTTTTTCTGCTTTACTTGATCTTTTTCAGGGCAATTTCGCTTGTGGGACTGAATAGTTACCAAACCTCTTATTATTCCTTTCAATAATGCTCAAGTAACTGAGTTTTTACAGGCTATCCGAAAAGGTTTACGAAGCCCTTTCAATCATTTCGATGATTTATCGAGAGAATATTGGAAGCGGCATTCCGATCAAAATCCGGAGTTATCAGACCGGCAGTCAGGGTACGGGTTTCACACTTGAAGTCCTGAATGAGTAAAGGAGAGCAAAATGACAAAGAAAATTGCGATGTATTAGTGTTTGATGATGGTATTCCTGTTGACAAGAATCTGCGGCAATATGCTAAAAACATCCGTTGTTTTCTTTGTTTCATCTGCAAATGCCTATAAACCAGCTTGAACCTGTACGGTCTGAATCTATTACGCTGGACACAGAAACAACTGGGCTGTCACCGCTCAATGGTGCCGAGATCCTTCAACTATCAATCATCAATCAGGATGGAAAGGTGTTGTTCAACGAATACTTCAAACCAATCTTTGCAAAAGCGTGGGATCAGGCAATGGCAGTCAACGGCATAACACCGGAAATGGTGTCAGATAAGCCGTGTATCTATGAGAGACTGCCGGAAATCATTGCGATTCTGCAAGGTGCTGAGCGCGTGATCGGCTACAACACGCAGTTTGACCTTTCGATGCTGGCGGCTGTCGGCGCATCGCTTCCAAAAGATACGCCGGTCGTGGATGTTATGCTGGATTTCGCACCGATCTACGGTGAATATAACGAAGAACACGGCAGCTACCGCTGGCAGAAACTAACGGTGTGCGCAGATTATTATAATTATGATTGGGGCAGCGATACTGCCCATGACAGTCTGGCAGATTGCCGCGCAACCTTGTTCTGCTATCAGAAGATGCAGGAGTTACCATTTTCGACAGGAAGGGAATCATGAAAAAACTCATTTCAATGACCGCTGCTGCGGTAATGTGCTGTCTGCTGACAAGCTGCGGCAGCACGAAAATCAATGTCAACAACTATCTTACTACGGAAGTCACCGGCTTTGACGGAACCGGAAATGCCGGATGGAATATCGATCTCGGTCAGCTCGTAAAAGACAACTATCAGGCGTTCGGGCTGAAAGAGGGGTATTCAGTTATGGAATATCAGGCGGTGCTGGAAAGGCTCCAGAATACTATGAAAGCGGATTATAACAAATCAACAGAGCTTTCCAACGGCGAAACTGTCAAATTCACATGGGATACTTCCTGCCTGAAATCGCTGGAATCCGATTATAAGGTCAAATTTGAGACGGAAGATGTAGAGATCGCGGTTTCCGGCTTGCAGGAAATCACCGACCTGAATGTATTTGACAGTATCAAGCTGAAATATACCGGCACAGCCCCGTATGCGTCTGCAACAGTCGATGATACTGATCTTGCAGCCATCAATCTTCCGGCAACGATCAGATTTGAGGTCGAGCCAAATGAAGAACTGAATATCGGAGACAAGGTGAAGGTCACGCTGCAAGAAGGTACTTACGAAAACTGTCTGGCATACGGATACCGACTGACCGAAACTGAAAAGGAATATACCGTTGAACGGCTGGATACCTATCTCATGTCGCTGGATAATCTTCCGGCGGATGCAAGTGAAAAAATGGAGAAAAACGGTTCTGATCTGATTAAAGCGGAAATCGCTGACTATTGGGACAATCCCTCCGATCTGGACAGTATTTCGCTGCTTGGAAATTATCTGCTTACCACAAAGGAGGGCTTCATTCAGAATGTCAATGATGCTCTGGTATATGTGTATGAGATCAAAACCAAAGATTTTTCGTACTATTCCTATGTTGAGTATGATAATGTCATGCTCCTGAGTGACGGCACTTGCTCATTCAATCTTTCAGAAGCAATGAAGCCGGTCGGTACCGTTGCATTCGGAACTTGGGGAACAACATTCGAGCATAATGGGCTGAATTATATCGGCTATGCTGATCTGGATACGATGTTCAATGAAGTTGTCACAACGCGCATTGATTTGTACGATTATAAGTCTACGGTATCCTGATTTCTTTTCAGAAAAGTTGCTACTTGTGTCAACTTTCTGCTGTGCTCCCCTTGATATTTTCCCCGAACTATGCTATAATAAAGTTGAAAGAAAGGTGTGGTCCCCATGATGATAAAAACACCCGCGCAATGGCATGAAGATGATCTGCGGACAATTGAGAATTACCGTCCGATTGATGACGATTTCATGCGCGTGCTGTTCAAAAACGATCTGCCGCTGGCGCAAACGGTTTTGCGCATCATCACCGGTATTGAGGATCTGGAACTGATTTCCGAAGAAACGCAATATGATGCCAAGCGTCTGCAAGGCGGACGCTCCCTGTGCCTGGATGTGCTTGGCAAGGACAGTCAGGGACGAATGTTCAATCTGGAAGTCCAGCGCGCCGACAAGGGCGCAACACCGCAGCGTGCGCGGTATCATTCCAGCGTCATGGATGTTGAGTTCCTGCATGCGAAGCAGGAATTTGTGGAGTTGCCGATCACCTATGTAATTTTCATTACGGAAAGCGATGTGCGCGAAAAGGGCAAACTGCTCTACAGCTTCGCATGGACGGACACAGAGGATGGCACACCGCTGGATGATGGTGCACATATTCTGTTTGTGAACGGCGCATATGACAATCAGGACGACACATCCGTGCTGGCACAGCTTGTGCATGATTTCCGCTGCAAGCGTGCGGATGAGATGCGAACCAAAGCACTGGCAGACAAAACCCGATATCTGAAAGATTCACCGGAAGGAGTGAGCGAAATGTGCAAGGCGATTGAGGATATGAGAAATGAGGCAAAGTGGCAGAAAGCCGCAGAAACTGCTATGAAACTGATTGCGATGGAAATTCTTACTGAGGAACAAATTGCACACGCAACCGGCTTGACGCTGGAAGAAGTACGGGAACTCTCCAAAGAGGTGCAAACTCCCGTCTAATTCCCTGAACACGAAAATTGACACAAATGTCAACTTTCCGAAAAACGAATATTATTGATAAAGCTCTGGTATTCCTTTACCGGAGCTTTTTCTATACCCTATCGAAAAAGGAGCGTGAACCAAATGAATATGTCCGATGATGTAACCGGCGTAACGCTGTCAATCGTGCAGAAAGGCGCGGATGTGGCAGCGCACACAGCAAAGGAGTTTATTGATCTTCTGATGCGGCTCTTTGTAGAGCTGGGACGGCAGCGGGAACGAAGCAAAGCCAATTCTATGAACAATCCGGCAACTTCCAAGCCGGAAAAGCCGTCAGTCTCAAGCACAAACCTGACGGATATTAAACCCGGCAATCGCTTCGCTGAAATCTTATTCGTCGATCAACGCGCAGAATTACCGGAATGTCGATAACCTGATTGCAAGTCAGGAAGAAGCAGTTCAGAAAGCGGCAGCGGATTACGAACAGAAACGGAAGGAGCTTGCAGAAAGCTCCGACACACTTGCGACTGCCGAAAAAGTTTTCGGCGGCACTTACATCCAGACACTCGCGCATGATGAACGGGAGCGTCGTGAAACACAATACATTCCGAACGGAATGAAATTTTCGAATGGAGGCGGCATTTGATGAAAAAGATTCTCTCGGCAACCGATCTGAAAATACTTGCGATCATTGCAATGACGGTCGATCACACCGCATTCCTTCTTGTAGACCAGCACAGCCTGCTCTATTACTTCATGCGGCTGTTCGGAAGATTGACTGCGCCGATCATGGTGTTCTTGCTGACAGAAGGATACCGGCATACGCGCAATCAAAAAAAGTATCTGGCGCGGCTGTTCATGTTCGCCGGTATCTCGCAACCGATCTACTTTCTGTTTTTGCATGGAAGAATGCCGGAGAACGCAGCAGAATTTCTGCTGCACTGGAATGTGATGTTTACGCTGGCTATCGGTCTGCTCATCATGATACTGTTCGATTCAGAGAAGATCCAGACTGCGCCGAGTCTGATTTTGCTCGGCGTTCTGATTTCGCTTGCTCACTTCGGCGACTGGTCGTATCTGATCCCGTCATGGACGATCATTTTCTTCTGCTATTATAAAAGAGATACCAAAAAGCTGATTGTCCTCTTTGCGCTGGCATCGGTCACACTGCAAACGCTGGTCTATCTGAAAGAGTTTGACAGCTTCGCTCTTTTTTCTTTTCAGTACGGTACGCTTCTCGCGCTCGTCCCGATCT
>JAZQOZ010000177.1:0-4841 GCA_045628085.1 Oscillospiraceae bacterium
TCAGTATGCATTGTGCATCTTCAATACCGATCTCGCCGTCACCGCTGATATCGCCGATCGGATGCAGGATGTGAATGCAGATGTTCCGATTGATTTTACTCCGGTTTCGATGATAACAGAGCGGATGCTTTCGTTTCTGTAAAAGGGAGATTCTCCATCAGAATAATGTGTCATTGTTCCTGTTCCGGAGATCGTGAAAGTGCCGTTATCATCAAGCACCCAAGTCAGATTGTCGCCGCATTGTCCGCTGTCCGAAGCAGCGGCAGAATCCGGATTTTATTATATCAGAAAAGCGTTCAGCAGTCAATAGCTTGCACGCGGTTAGTATGTTTGAATAACAGAAAAAAACATGATTGTGGAAAATCTGCTGGACTTCTATTGAAACATATCAGCTGACTGTGCTGCTTATTCATAGTATTGGATCGCTTATGATATAGAATGCGCTGAAGCTGTATCCAGGTTGTATTGTCACTCGAAACAGTACAACTATGTAACATATACCGCAACTTTTGAGAAATAGAGTACAATCCGTCACAATATATGCACAATATGTTATTGAATCGCAAAATTCACTGTGCTATACTTATAATAGTCTTTATTGTATGCACAAGGACTGCTTCTGCGGCAGCGGATCGTATGCTGCGAAGCCCGCTCATTTTATTTTAAAGGGGAAAAGAAATGAAAAAGAAAAAAAACCTCAAACGTTCTGCCGCGTTTCTAGCCGGTTCAGTGATTCTCCTGACCGGAACCGGCGCGGCGTTTCCGGTGCCTGTCAGCGCGGCGGGAGACTGCGTCATTGACACCGGAAAAACCTATCAGAACATCCGCGGATTCGGCGGAATCAACCATCCGGAATGGGCAGGTGATCTGACGTCTGCTCAGCGTGAGACAGCCTTCGGAAACGGTGCAAACCAGCTCGGCTTCACCATGCTCCGTGTGTTCGTCAATCCGGATAAGAATCAGTGGAACAAGGCTGTTGCGACCGCGAAATATGCATCAGAGCATGATGTAACGGTTTTTGCGTCACCGTGGGAGCCGCCTTCCAATCTCGCCGAAAGCGGCGGAAACAACGGTAAGCTGCATCTTCCTTCCAGCAACTACGGTGCATACGCGACGCATCTCAATGATTTCGGCAACTATATGAAGCAGAACGGCGTAAATCTGTATTCGATCTCGGTGCAGAATGAGCCGGACTATGCGCATGACTGGACATACTGGTCAACCGAGGAAGCAATGAATTTCGTTGCGAATTACGGTGACAAGATCACCAGTACCAGACTGATGTCGCCGGAATCCTTCCAGTTCTCGCCGGACGGTGCTTCGTGGATCAGCGGCGGAGACGGCGGCAAACGCTTCTATAAGAAAATCATGAATAATTCAAAGGCAATGGCAAACTGCGATGTCTTCGGTACGCATTTCTACGGCACTACAAGAGACTGGATGGATTATCCGGATCTCGAAAACTGCGGCAAAGAGCTCTGGATGACAGAAGTCTATGTACCGAATTCCGACGCAAACTCCTCTGAACGCTTCCCAGAGGCACTTGCCGTTGCAGAGAATATCCATAACGGTATGTGCGTCAGCAATCTGAGCGCGTACGTCTGGTGGTATATCCGCCGTCAGTACGGTCCGATGAATGAAGACGGCTCGGTTTCCAAGCGCGGTGCCATGATGGCGCAGTATTCCAAATGGGTTCGTCCGGGTGCAGTACGCATTGCGGCAACTGAATTCCCGGAAGGCAAGAATTATGTTGCGATGGATACCAAGAACGCAAACTACGACAAGCTCCAGATCATGGTTTCTGCTTATAAGAAGGATGATCAGATCACGGTCGTTGCGATCAACCCGACACCGAGTGCAAAGACACAGAACTTCACGATCAGCAGCGGTGAAACGATTTCCGGTATTGAAGCATATCATACGACTAGCAGCGAAAACTTCCGCGCTGCTTCTGCTCCGAACTACAGTGACAAGAGCTTCTCTGCATCACTTCCGGCACAGTCTGTCACGACCTTTGTGGTCAGCACAGGCGAGGCAGAACCCGATCCGAACGGCTATCTGTTCCATTATACCTTCGAGAACAGCGCTGAAGGATTTTCCGGACGCGGCAGCGCTTCTGCCGATACTGTCTCGACTGATAAATATGCAGGCAGCAAATCGCTCTCTGTGACCGGACGCGAGGCAACATGGAACGGCGCAATTCATGCCCTGAGCAGCAGCTTCAAGGCTGGCGAGGCTTATAGCTTCAGCGCAGTTGTCAAGCAAAATTCCAATACATCTGAGCCGATGCATTTCTCGATCGAATATAAGGACGCATCCGGTGAAACCAAATATGACAAGATCGCAAGCGGTCTTGCACCGAAAGGCGAATGGGTACAGCTTGCAAACAGCTCTTATACCATTCCGGCAGGCGCAAGCAGCATTCAGTTCTATTTTGAAACAGACGGCGATACCGGCACAACCTGCGATTTTCTCGTTGATGAGGTCATTGGTGCGCCGAACGGTATGGAGATCGAAGGCCCGAAGGCAGCCGATCTGCCGGCGAAGCGCGGCGATTCCAAGCCCGGCGATGTCAACGGTGACGGCATCATCAATGCAGCAGACCTTTCTCTCGCAAAGCAGGTTTGCTCCGGCATCCTGACTGACAGCTATTCAAAGCGCGGCGCCGATGTTGACCAGAGCGATACGGCTGACAAGTCTGATCTCGAATATCTCCGCGACTATCTGCTTACGAAGATCACGGAATTTCCGGTTGCCGAGAAGCCTGTTCCGGATGTTGATTTCGCCGAAATGGAAAAGAAATTCGGCAGCGTCAGCCTCGCAAAGGGCTATAAGGGCGAAAATGAATTCAATCCGCTTATTACCCAGTATTTCGGCGCTGACCCCGGGGTTATGGAATATAATGACAGAGTGTATATCTATATGACGGATGACCACCTGCTCTATAGCAACGGACAGGTCACGAAAGAAACCTACAGTACGATCAACTGCCTGCGCTGCATCTCATCTGACGATCTCGTTAACTGGACAGATCACGGTCTGATCAATGTTGCAGGTCAGAACGGCATCGCAAAATGGGCAGGCAACTCATGGGCTCCGACCGCCTGCCACAAGACGATCAACGGCAAGGAAAAGTTCTTCCTCTACTTTGCCAACAACGCAAACGGCATCGGTGTGCTGATTTCCGATTCGCCGACCGGCCCGTGGACCGATCCGAACGGCAAAGCCATGATTGACCGCAAGACCGCAGGCTGCACCGATGTTCCGTGGGTATTCGATCCGGCAGTTCTTGTTGATGACGACGGAAAGGGCTATCTCTATTTCGGCGGCGGTACAGAAAATAAGCCTTCCGATCATCCGAAGTCATCACGATGCGTACAGCTCAGCGACAGCATGACCTCGATCATCGGCACACCTGCAACGATCGACGCGCCGTATATGTTCGAGGACAGCGGTATTCATAAGTACAACGGCAAATACTACTACAGCTACTGCACCAACTGGAGTACCGGCGGCAATCAGTACGGTCTTTCCACCGCTGCGATCGACTACATGGTCAGCGACAGCCCGCTCGGACCGTTCACCTATAAGGGCGAGGTTTTCAAGAACATCGGCAATTTCTTCGGTACAACCGGCAATAATCACCATACGATCATGCAGTTCAAAGGTCAGTGGTATCTTTTCTATCATGCACAGTATCTTCAGGATGTCATGAATCTGAAGGATATGGGCTACAGAAGCACACATATCGACAAGATCACCATGAATTCCGACGGTACGATGCAGCAGGTCAAGGGTACCAAGACCGGCGTTTCGCAGATCAAAGCACTTGATCCGTTCACAGAGGTTCGTGCAGCGACCTTCTCGCATCAGGGCGGTCTCCAGATCGCAGGCAGCGGCAATTCTACTGTTAACGCAGAAAAGGGCGACTGGTTCAGAGTGACCGGCGCTGACTGCCAATCCGCCTCTGCAATCACTGTTAAAGCATCCTCGCAGAACGGCGGTATCATTAAGGTTTGCACCGGCAGTGCTTCCGGCACGCCTGTTGCATATATAGAAATCCCGTCCGGCGGATCGATGCAGGAGATCATCGCGCCTGTCTCCGGTCTTTCGGGCAAGACGAATCTCTATTTCGTATTCAATAATAATATCTCCATGGATAGCTGGAAACTCAGCTGATTCTCAATGAAAACACCTGCTGTATGCCTCCCCTTCGGCGTACAGCAGGTGTGTTTTTTTGTATCAAGATTGCGGCTTGAATACTTTTGAATGTCAAGTATATCATAGGAATTCGGAAGGAATGCTGACTATTCTGATTGTAAATGAATGTGTCAGGCTATGTTTGATGTTGGCATTTTTGTGCATTCTGTTTAACTTTAAGCGATCACAAATAATGTAATACAACATAATCATGAATTATGATTGCGATTCTTGACAAATCTGTATCAACTGTATATACTGTGTATATGCAGTAAGAAAGGAGATATGGCATGAAGATCCTTATCGACAATCGAAGCGGTGCGCCGATTTACGATCAGATCTACACGCAGATCAAGAATCTGATCATCAGTGGCGAACTGAAAGAAAATGATGCATTGCCGTCGATTCGCAATCTTGCAAAGGATTTGAGAATCAGTGTCGTGACGACAAAACGTGCGTATGATGAACTGGAGCGCGAGGGCTTTATCTATACAATGGCGGCGAAGGGATGCTTTGTCGCACCAAAAAACACAGAGCTGCTGCGTGAGGAAAACCTCAAAGCGATCGAAGCGCATCTGCTGACGGTCAAACAGCTTGCAGCATCGTGCAATCTCAGCACCGACGATGTTTTGGATATGTAC
>JAZQOZ010000178.1:0-14427 GCA_045628085.1 Oscillospiraceae bacterium
TTCCTTTACAACGATCTTTTTGATGATACGTTCAACATCATAGGAACCGTTGCCCTTGATGCCGTACTCAGAGGTGCCCTTTGCGGAGACCTTCTTCTCGGAGTCGATAGCAACGTACTCGTACTTGACTTCATCAGTGAAGCTCGGAATAGAACCGTCTTCCAGAACGACGGTGTAGCCGGCATCTGCATATTTCTTCGGATCCTCGTTCAGAGCCTTAACAGCTGCGAGCAGCTCATCAGCCTGATCATCAGCGATCTTGAAGGAGATTTCACCAGACGGACCTTCCTTGATCTGGATATCGAAATCATAGCCTTCATTAATGATAGAAGCGATATCAGCAGTTGTGATCTCGATCGTTGCAACGCCGTCGAGAATGGTGTTTGCATTCTCAACGAAGATGTCGTAGTACTCGTTGACTGTTTTGTCAGCCAGAGCAGCTGTGATGCTTTCCGGAGCTTTGTCAGCGATGATGCTTGCAGCTCTTGCGGATTTCTTTCCGACTTCTGCAAGATAGTCGGTGTAAACGGTGTTCGGCTCTGTGCCGGTAACATTGATTGCAACGACTGCATCAGCGAACGCTCTGAGAGAGCTGAGCTTATCGCTTACTTTCTTTCTTGCTTTTGCAAGATCATCAATCGTTTCCTGCTTCTTCTTTGCAAGCTCTGCTTCGGTGTCAGCGCTCTTGTTTGCATCCTTTGCAACAGCGTCAGCAGCGATCTTGTCAGCCTGAGCAGCAACGGTGTTCATGATCTCATCGATCTTCTTATTTGCATAAGCCTCGATGCTCTTGTCACCCTTCTGAGCAGCGCCGGTTTCATCAATGATGTAAGCCTCGTAAGAAACGGACTTCTTTGCGCCGTCGATCAGGCCCTCAATGATGAGAGAACCGCTGACATTGTACTTGGACCAATCGAGCTCAGTGTCGAAGTTCAGGAATTCGTCTTCTGCGATCTGAGCGATCGTCTTGCCGATGTTTGCACAGTCAACAGTGACCTTGAAGCCAAACATACCATCGAATTCAACGGTTGCTGTATCAGCAACGCCTGCGAGGATCTCATCGATCTCAGCAGAGGAAATGTGACCGTACTTAGCAGCTGCCTTGTTAGCAGAAGTACGTGCGGTATTCTTTGCCTTCTTTGTGTCGATGGTGACGGTCTTCTCGCCCATAGCAAGAAGCATTGTCTCTGCCTTGTTGCCCCAATCGGAAACCTGACCTGCCTTGAGCGGATCTGCTTCGTCCACCGGAACGTCAAGGACGAACTTCTTGTCAACTGTCAGGGGCGCTGTTTCAGCAGCACTGACATTGACATTCGCAGCGATGGTAGCAAGCTGGCTCAGAACGAGTACAGAGCTGGATGCTGCTGCGACTGTGCGCTTGAAAAGTGATTTCATTCAAACCTCTCCTTGTAATATAGATTATGTACGGAATGCGGCACTTTCCGAGAGCCTGAAAGCGGGAAGACAGGCCGGCGGAGGAGTATTGATGTATAGAGCCACATATACATATTGACATTATATCATTCTTCTTCGGAAAAAGCAAGCCTTTTTGCTCAAATTGTAAAGTTTCGACAAAGTGCATATTTTTGATTGTTAGCGTTTAGCTAATTTAAACACGCTTTTTCCAAAGAATTCAACGTATATCGGGCAAAAAAGCCAACTTTTTCTGCCGCTTCGGCTGCAATTTTTGACGGCTGCGGAATACAAAAGTATATGGCTATATTATTAAAATATAAAAATATATAAAAATATCACAAAACCTATTGACAAACTGGAATAATTGTGATATAATACAGACAGAAACAAGGAAGAACAGTTCAGAATTGACAGACAGGAGGCGTTACCGATGGGCTGAATTCTTTGGAGAAGCTGATATCATAAAAGAAAGGATGTGCTTCCGATGCAGAAGTACAGCGGCGGATTGATTCCGGATTTGAACAAAATAGTATGAAAAGGATGTGTTTCCGATGTAAACGACAGCGCGCATACAGAATCATGAATGACTGAAAGGATGTGGCACCAATGCAGCCGGTTTTGGAGTCCGTTTGGTATGTCTGATCGAACGGCATGAATTTTGAATATAACGCAGCGGTATCGCAAACCCGTGCAAGCGGTACTGCGATGAATAGATAATCAGGCGGTTCGGTTCCTTCCCGAACCGTTTTGATTTGCATGAAAGCTGAGGCTTCGCAGAACGCGAAGCCTCAGCTTGTCGATAAAGTCTTATTGCAGCCATATTCTCCTTACGATAGAAGAATGAATGATAAAAAATGGGGGAAGCTGCCCCATGCTGGGGGGCTCCCCCCAAGCCCCTATCTTCCCGAGCCGGAAGTCAAAGGGTGTTCCGCCCATTGCGATGGGCGGCAAGGGCGCTGCCCTTGACCTGCGAACTTTTGAAAAAGTTCGATCAAAACTTTTATAATTGCTCGCCGGTTACTCTTTGAAAACTTATATTTCGGCATTCATATAGTTTTTCGACAGACTGAGGCTTCGCAGAACGCGAAGCCTCTTTTCGTATTTTATATCACATACTATTATAAGTCACGGTTCAGAAAATCCCAGATACCGGTTTTCTTTAGGTCGGGTGTTTCGTTTTCTGCCATTATGCAGTCGGAAATGCATTCAAATTCGTTCAGCTGCCCGATGCAATCGGGAATATTTGCAGGATCATAGCTCATCATGCGCACGGAACGGCTCAGAAGTGCGTTCAGATCATCTCTGCCGACAAAATTTGCACCGCCCAGAAAGAGCAGAACAAGCGCTTTATCCTGTTCGGCAGCAGCACGGAGCAGTGCGGCACAGTTATCCGCTTCAAGCATATCCTTTGAGATCAGGATCAGGACAGTGCGGCATTCCGCAAATCGTGCGGCATCATCCTTTTTGGTGATATTGCAGCCGCGCTCACTTGACCATGTGCGCAGACGACTCTCGTTCAGTTTGACGATCAGTTCTTCCGCAGTATCACGGTCATCCTTATCAAAGCATACCGCGATAAAATCTGATTTTCCCTGATAAACTTCCATTTTGATTGCTCCTTTTCTGAATTTGGGCTGCCATTTGTAATCCGCAGTGTTTCAGCCTGTTCCTATTATAACACGGGTGAACGCAGATTGCAATAAGTCAAAGCGAAAAAATCAGCTTTGTTTGGATGATGCATGGTTCTGTGCTGTCTGCTTGGATACTTTACAAAGCTCGATCCGGTGATTGCGAACCTGCTGCAATTCAATATGCAGTCCGTCGCAGTCCAGTTCGGTTTTTGCATCATTTTCCGGAATTGCGCCGAGTTTTCCGATCACGTATCCGCTGAATGTATCGTATTCATCGGTCGGCAGCGTGATGTTCAGCGCTGCGCAGACATCGGTCAGGGCGGTCAGTCCGGGGATTGTCCATGTATTGTCGCCTGTTTTCGTCAGTACGGCTTCATCGTCTGAGCCGTTGAAGTCTCCGACGAGTTCCTCAAGCAGATCGGTTATGGACAGGACACCTGCCATGCCGCCGTATTCATCGACCACGACAGCAAAATGAGAAGCGCCGCGTTTCCGCATGGATTCAAATATCTTATCGGCTTTTGCGGATTCCGGTACGAAAAACGGCGTATGCACCGCTTTTTTGAATACTGTTTTGCGGTCATTGCTGTTGATGCGGTAGAAATCGCGGGCGGAGAGTACGCCTTTGATCTCGTCGATCCGTTCGCCGCAGACCGGATAATAGGAATGCGGTTCTTTTTCAAGCGTACTGCGCCAGACGGAAAGATCATCTTTTTCCCAGAGAACAGAAGCATCGGTTCTGTGTGTGCAGATGGTTTCGGCGGTGAGATCATCAAATGCAAATACATTCTTGATGATCTGATTTTCTCCGGCATTGATCGTTCCTTTTTCTGCACCGGCATCCGACATCATCATGATCTCTTCTTCGGTTACGGCCTCATCTTCTTTATTCGGATCAATGCCGAACAGCCGCAGAATGGCATTCGTGGAGATATTCAGCAGCCAGACAAGCGGTGCAAAAACGATCTGGACAAAGCGGATCATGCCAGCCATATTCAGGGAGAGTGTTTCAGCATATTTCATTCCGACACGTTTCGGGACGAGTTCGCCGAAAACGAGCGTCAGATAAGAAAGCAGGAGCGTGATGACAACGACTGAGATCGGACGCAGAACATTTGCGGATACGGAGATGCCCGTTTTGAGGATCAGCGCTGTGAGTGAATCCGCAAAATTATCTGCCGCGAAAGCCGCGCCGATAAAGCCGGACAGTGTGATCGCAACCTGAATCGTTGCCAGAAACTGTGCAGGCTGAGAGGTCAGTTTCTTGAGTGTGATCGCTTTTTTGTTGCCGGATGCTGCCATTTTTTCAAGTTTGGTGTCGTTCATTGAGATCGTGGCGATCTCAGCGCAGGCAAATACTGCGTTCAATGCGATCAGAATAAGCTGTAATACAAGCTGCCATACCATATCTGTAAATCATCCTCCGTTTGTAGATAAGTATTTTCGCACGGTTCACTGTTCTGTGCGGTACTGAAAATGCACTATATACTATTATAACATATTATTTGATGTTTTGCAATGGGAGAAATGGAAAGAAAATAAACGCAGATCCTATGAGAACCTATGAATATTCACGCAGAGAAACAGATCCGCTGTCTGTTTGAGACGGCGGTTTCATTACTGAACGGCAGACCGATTTTCCCGCAGATCGCTGCTGCGGATAATCCGGCGAGAATAATCATTGCGAGTGAAAACAGCATGGGTATACCTCCAAAAATAAAAGCTGACAACGCCTGTGTATCGTACAGAAGTCATCAGCTTATGAAGCGGTTTCGGTTTCCTGTGGGAGAACATCATTCCCGATATGAAATTTTCCATTCTTATTATAACACAGTGTTTCCGGATAGTCAAGATGAACCGGCAGAAATTTTTGCATATCCAATGGCATCGTGCGCGGCTGTATGACAAAAATCATCGGCAAAATGTCCGAATTCACCGTGCATTATTTGTATTGTCCGACAAAAAATGAATTTTCACTTGACTTATATGCTATACTGCGGTGTACAATAATAGTAATATGGATACTGTACCCATCCATAGAAAGGAATCGTAATTTAGAGGGAGGACGATTTTATGAAAAAGGAAATGAAAAAAACAAAAAAATTTGCTGTGCTGCTGACAGCGATGGCATTGACCGCAGGGTTTTCACTGCCCATGCTGAACAATGCTGCGGACACCGTATCACTCGTTGCTTCTGCGGAAGATGATGAAAACTATACCGAAGGCTCGAACGATACATTCTATTACCTGAAATATGCCGATCATATTTCTGTATACGGTCTGAAATCAGAACCGGAAAACCTTGTGATTCCGGATACGATTGATAATCTGCCGGTTACAAAGATCCAGATGTATTCATTCAATTATCTTTCAATCAAGAGCGTTACATTTCCGGATTCGCTCAAAGAGATTGACTCTTATAGCTTTACCGACTGCACGAATCTGACCGAGGTCACATTGCCGGCAAATATCGAACGCCTCGGCTTCCATGTATTTGAAAACTGCACATCGCTGAAAACGGTCAATTTCCCCGATCATCTGGTGAAAACATCCGACTTTACCTTTGATAATACACCGTGGCTGGATGCACAGCGCAAAATTGATCCGCTGGTCATTGTCAACGGTGCGCTGATCGATGCAAGAACCACGACCGGTGATGTGAAAGTACCTTCGGAAGTAAAATACGTTGCAACCGGTGCATTTTCTAAAAATGATAAGGTTACTTCTGTTGTAATCCCGATGGGTGTGACTGAGATCGGAGATAATACATTCTGGATGTGCAGCAATCTGACATCTGTTGATATCAAGGGCGCAGAAAATCTTGGCATGACGGCATTCGGTTACTGCGAAAAGCTGAGTGACCTGAAACTTTCCAATAAGCTGAAATCCGTTCTGATGATGTGCTTCACGGATGCTGCAAATGCCGGAACGATCACATTCTACGGCACAGAAAATGAATGGAAGAACGTTGAGGTTGAGGATTTCGACAATGACTTCATTAAAAATTCCAAGGTCATTTTCGACAGCACCCCGATCGATGAGCCGAAAGAAGTTGTCGGCGATATCAATATGGACGGTGCGCTCACGACAGCCGATGCCGTATTGCTGCACAGATGGCTGCTGACCGAACCGGATGTTGAACTGAAAAACTGGAAAGCAGGCGATATGAATGCGGACGGTGAACTGACCTCTGCCGATCTTTCGCTGCTCAAGAATGAATTGCTGAAAGGCTGAAAACAGCGCTCTCCGGAGAATGTGAACAGGAATGCATAGAACGAACCCGCCCGTATGGGCGGGTTCACGCATTTTTCGGCATCCAGATCACAAACTTCTTCCCTTATCTTTTGTCTTCTGCTTTTCGGCGGCTGCCGGTGCTTTGGTGTGTTCAGGTCCGGCAGTTTTCGGACTGCGGCGCATACGCTCCTGATTGAGCGCACTGACCGTTCGTACTGTGTTTTCGACCAGCTTAGCAGACGGATGCGGCGTAAACGTTCCAAGAGCCGTCAGCGCGCGGGTAATTTTTATCTCATCCATTTGCGTTCCTCCTTTCATATCTATAATACTTTGGAGAAACGCATTTGGGTGCAAAAAATCTGAAAAAATTTTTTGCCGTGAAAATTTGTCGAAAAACGGACAGAACGCGGTCTGTCAGCAAAGCCCCTCCGGCGCAAAGTCAGAGGGGCTTATGATCAGGATGATACGTTTGGTTGCAGTTTTCCGACTGCGACCAGACGCTGTGTGCCGTCATCGGTGCAGGTGACCAGTGTAACACGGTCATCCGCAAAGTCATTGAGGATCTGCACATTGTTCGGTTCAACAATGAAAATATCGGTGATTTCATAGGAAAAGCATTCTTTCTGCGGTGTGTAAAGACAGATCTGCATTCCGATTTCGGCATCCTTCAGATGATTGAAATATTCTTTATAAAGAACACTGCTGTGTGCTGCAATGCAGTAGTTTCCGCTGCCGATGCTGCCGGTATCCGGAAAATGTCCTGCCGCCTTTGAAAGCACATCGTTGTCAGTACCTTCCAGAATCGGGGCTTTGATATGCAGCGCCTCGATTTCCACAACTGCATTTTCACGCATCAGCTTGGCTTTTTTGTATTCACGGAAAATCTTGCGGATCCCGAAAAAACCGAGGATGCTGATGCCTGTTATGACAGCAATGAGCCCTGCGATAAACAGAGCCCATTGCTTTTTTGTACGCTGCTGATTAGTTTTCATTTTCTTTCCGTTTGAGGATATCCGAGAACCATACCATGACAGCACCGCCGAGCGTCAGCAGGAATGCAAATGTTCCGATCATCCAATTCTTTGCGGAAAGGATGCCTGTCTGCGGAAGCGTTCCGGTTTCTGTATTCTCATCGGTGACTGTTGTAGTGAATGTTGTGGTGGTTGTTGTTTCTGTCATTTCGGTCGTTCCTGCCGCAGATTCGGTTGTCGTTGTGAACATGGTGGTGGTCACAATGGTTTCGGCAGGGGAAAGTGCAACAAAAGTTCTGCCTGTTTTTTCGGCAAATGCTTCTGCTGTAGAGCTTGCATAGCCGTAAACAGTCATTTCCTGCGGAAACTCTGTCCATTCGGAGATCTCGCAGTCAGGATTCAGGAACGTGCAGCTTTCGAGATCCGTTTCGGAGAATGTGCTGGTCGGAATGGATGCGACTGTACTCGGAATCTCAATGGATTTTAGTCTGCTGCATTTGCTGAATGCTTTTTCGCCGATGGAAGTCAGACCTTCGGGCAGATTGATGTACGACAGTGTGCAGCGTTCAAAAGCATTGTTGCCGATCGTCTGAATAGTGGAAGGCAGGAACACGCTGTTGATGCTGCTATTGAATTCAAATGACCATGCCAATATCTCTGTGACGGGAAGTCCCTGATAATATGCAGGAATGGAAAGGTCACCGTTCACGGAAATAGCACCTGGCAGATCGCCGCCGCCGCTGATAGATACTGTGCCGTCATTGACATAGTATGACAGTTCGTTTGAGGGACCGGTTGTGGTTGTCGTTGTAGTAGTTGTCGCCGGACCGCTCATTACTGCAGATGTACCGTTTACAATAATGACTTCGCCGTTTTCATCTACAAGTCTGCCCTGTGCATCCGTTGCGATCGCAGTTGTGTCGGGTTCTGTGATGTCATCCGTGGAGATCTCAACGAAAGGTCTGCCGGTTTTTTCGGCAAATGCCTGTGCCGTAGAGCCTGCATAGCCGTAAACTGTCATATTCTCCGGAAAATCCATGTATTCAGGAATATCACAGTCAGGATTCAGGAACGCGCAGCCTTCCAGTTCTGTATCTTCAAATGCGTTGGATACAATAGATGTAATCGTGCGCGGAAGTTCAACGTATTTCAGATGATAGCATTTGCTGAATGCGTTTTCACCGATGTGTGTCAGACCGTTTGGCAGATTGATAGATGTCAGTGAGCAGCGTTCAAAAGCATGATTGCCGATGGACTGAATGGTTAAAGGCAGAAGTACGTTATCAATGGTAGAATTGAATTCAAATGACCAGTCTGTGATTTTTGTGACGGGAAGTCCCTGATAGGATGCAGGAATTTCAAGATCGCCGTTTACAACGATGGACCACGGCATATCACCGCCGCCGCCGATGGATACCTCGCTGCCCTCGATATAGTATGTCAGTTCGGTGGGGTGTATATCTGTGCAAGTGGTGAATGTTGTTGTTTCGCTGTACTCTTTCGGCATGGTTGTGACAGCGATCTCAGTGGCTTTCTCGGAAGACTCAGCAGTGCCGGATCCATTGGCGAACGCCGGAATGCTGAATGCGATTGCCGAAACGGCTGCGGTGGAAAGCAGAATGCTGAGTGTATGCTTGCTGTGATTGAAATGTTTCATAATGAGTACCTGTGTCATGTACCATTCTCGGAATATGGAAATGACACGTATCCTTTCTGTCAAATGATATTATAGCAGTAGAATTGTGAATGGATGAAACAGAGAAACACCGAGAATATCCCTGCATACTGTGACGGCGTACACAAAGGTGTGTGTATCGCCCCGATATGGATAAGCAATTTGCCTATCTGTTTATATAGACCGTATCGGGGCAGAACGGTTACACATACTTTTCACAAATGTATGATTGCATAATTACACTTAGAATTGCAGTCGTCTGATTGTGCGATATGCTGCATCGTGTGCGGTGATACAGCAGAATATCAGCGCGCAGGGGATTCAATGAACATAATGAATGATTCAAACAAGGCCCATTTGCTTCAGTATTTGCTCACGACGCTCCAGAAACATTTTCGTAATGCAGTAGCTTTCGGTATCTTCATATTGACAGGCAGCGATCGTTTTATCATCAAAGCGGAGAATTTCAGCATCCGGCAAACCAAGCAGAATGGGCGAATGCGTCGCAATCATAAACTGTGAGCCGTTCTTCGCACACTGTGCAATTTCCAGCAGCAGCGTTAACTGCCGCTGCGGAGAGAGTGCAGCTTCCGGTTCGTCAAGGAAATAGAGCCCCTCATCTGAAAAATTATTTTGTATGAGTTTCAGAAAGCTCTCACCGTGCGAGCATCTGTGATAATATTCCGGAGCGCCGAAATTCTTTTGTTTGCTGTATTCTTCTTCTGCGGTCGCAACATTATAAAAGCTCTCTGCACGCAGAAAATATCCCCATTTCGGTTTCCGGAAGCCCTTTATCAGCCTGATCCCGTCACAAAGCGATGAATGTGAATCGTAAGTCGAGAAACAGTAATTCCATGAACCGCCTTCCGGATTGAACCCGTATGCAGCGGCGATCGCCTCCAGCAGGGTCGATTTTCCGCTGCCGTTTTCTCCGGTAAAGAATGTCACCGGCTGCCGGAATGACAGCGTATCCAACGAAACGATCGCAGGGATCTGCCGCAGATAACTGTCTGCTGCAATGCCGGACCAGTCTATTCTGATTTCGGAAAGAAACAATTCGTTCATGCGTGCCGCTCCTTATGCCCAATGTCCGGCTGTCCGTTCCGGATTTCCTGTGTGCTGAAATGGATTCTATTGAATAGTATAGCGTAAAAAGCGCTGTGTGTCAACTTATATTTCCAAGCCGCGCGATCGTATTGATCAAAATGAGACTTTCACGTTGTTTTCAAAATAGATACAGCTCTGTTCAAAGACTTCGTAAGTGCCGGACAGGAAGAAATATCGAATTCATATTGACTATATTTGAATTTCCTAGTATAATAGTAAATACAACAAAAATGAATCAGATTCAGCGAGAATCAAAACGTTCAGGAGGATTTCATGAAGCAAAACAAAAAGCAAATTCTCACGGCAGTAACGGCAGTATGTACGCTGCTGACATCGGTTCTGCCGCAAAATCTCATTTCCTTCGGCTGTTCATGTGCTGCGGCAGGCGCGTCTGAGGCTTTGAACCATAAATTCGGTGACGTTGATCTGGATGACACCGTCAGCGCAGAAGATGCACAGCTTGTACTGAGCGAATATGTCAACAGTATTGCCGGAATCGAATGCAGTCTGACGGAGGAACAGTTCCTGCTGGCGGATGTCAATGCAGATAAAGCGCTGACATCGGAAGATGCGCAGTTCATCCTGCTCTATTATGTTGCAAACACGGTTTCAAAAATTGACATGACATGGGATCAGATCATACATCCCGAATCTCAGACGACCGTACTTGATCCGGAACTGGGAATTGATTATACCCGTCCGACCGGAGATACGGCATTGCGGCTCGGATCAGAGGGCAGCGAAGTCGGCTGGCTGCAAACAGCATTGAATCAAGCGAATCATGCAAGCATCGTAGTGGATTGCAGCTTCGGAGAAATGACTGCGGATGCTGTACGAATGTTCCAGTCGAGATGTGATCTGGCGGCAGACGGCATCGCCGGAAAACAAACCATTACGGCGCTGGTGGATATATTATCCGGACGCAAATCCATGCCGTTCAGAGGCGTTTCGGTCACAAAAGACGGCATTGATCTGAAAGACTATCCGCTTTCATCTTATTTAGTTGACGGCAATTTCTATTTGCAGGCTTCATCAAATGTGCAGAACGGCTGCTATGTGATCGATCCGGAAAAAATGGAACTTCTCCGAACGGTTGATCTGGGCGTAACTGCAACGAATAAAAATGTAGAAAATTTGATGGGCGTATTCAGTGACGGTACAGTGATCGGCGGCTGCTATGATTCTGATGAGTTGAGTTTATATGAGCCGGATCAAAGCACACCGAAAAAACTGGATCTGGGCGAACCGAACAATTTTAATATTACTGTCGATCCGGTCGGAGAACGCTTATATTGGGTAAAGAATGATAATATGATATATTCTTTGGACAGAAACGGCAGCCGTACAATAATCCCATTGAATGAAGACATTTTTCATGTTATAAGTATCTATCCGGAGCAAAATGTGATCCGTGCAGAAGTGTATAATGAGCAGGAACCCGACGGGATATCCCTTGCACTGTATACATTGGATACTTCTGAGAAGATCGTGGATCTGTACGATATTGAAACGTATACTGCGGGATTTACGAAAGACAAATATTTTGAGTACTGCAATTCTTGGGATGGCTCAACAACTGATATCTATATCTATGATCTTGCTGCAAAAACATACGAAAAACATTATTTTTTCCAGACGGATACAGTGATCTGGGCTTACGGCAGCCGCTTCGACAATAAATTGGTACTGGCAGAATATTTATCTAATCTGCGCGATGTAAAACTTCTGGATGCTGAGACCGGAGAACTGTCCGCATTCGGAAGTGATATGATAATTAATGAGTGTTATAATGTTGATGTCTGTCAGACTTCGGATGACAGCTGGCTTTTTGTATCCGGAATGTATGACAGCGTCGGCGACTATACGATAATCCGAAAGGCAAATGCAGATACACTCAGGTACATCGAAACGATGCAGGCCGATACGCAGCCGCCGAAAACGGATGAGCCCGTTATTTATACGTGCGGTGCTGATTATCAGGCTGTCAAAGAAAAGGCAGATAAGATCGGAGAAGAATTCGGTGTCACGGTACTGGTCGGCGATGCAGTATTGAATGCTGAAAAAGATGCGGGATACACGTTCGTGTCTACAGAGGATTCCGATTATTATACTCCGGATATGATACTGAATAGTCTGGATGATCTGCATAACAGATTGTCTGAGTATCCGGATGGATTTTTTGAACATTTCAAAACCGGAAACCGGAATATCGGTCTGCGCATTGCGATTGTAGAGGCGCTTGAAAATGCGCCCGGAAGTGAGTTCCAGGCAGGCGGTGTTGCATACCATTCCGGTTTGTGGTTCAATATTGCGATCCGTGCAGATATGCTGGATCATTCCTTTCATCATGAAGTATGGCATAACGTGGAATCCCTGATCGGATCCCGTTCCGTATTTGACGAAAGTGAATGGGAGCAGTTCAATCAGGAAGGATTTGAATATCTGAACAGTACAGAGGATTATGCACGCGGAGACTGGTATGAAAAGTTCTATACGCTTGATTTGGCATTGTGTGATGAAGATATGATCCGCTATGACGATGTGTATTTTGCAAGAGACTACAGCATTATGACATCGCATGAAGACCGCGCTACCCTGATCGAATCCTTATTCTCATATAACTATGTGTGGGATGAGGACACTGATAAACTTACACAGATCCAAAAATTCCCGCATCTCAAGGCAAAGCTTGATTATCTTGCAGAATTGTCCAAGCAGGAATTCGGTTATGTATATTGGGAATGTATGCTGGATGCCATGCAGGAGAAAGCTGCTGATACGGAAACTGATGACGCGGAAATTGTTGATGCGGAAATTGTTGATGCGGAAACTGAAGACGCGGAAATGACGGATGAGGAAGCTGCATAAAGCCAACAGCAGCAGTATTTCATAACAAAATGAGCCCCGACCGGCATGAGAACCGGTCGGGGCTGTGCTTTATTGAGAAGAGTGAATGAACGGAACTGCTTACAGGATCATCTCAACATGGTTGCCGCCCTTCTTCTTGATATCTGCAATCGTGCTGTCGAGCATTGCAAGCAGAGCACTTGCACTCTTGAAAGAACGGGCGCGATAGTTATACAGTACGCCGGATGCCGGCATCTGGATGCTGATGTTCTCGATCGTATAGGGAGCGGTGATCTTTGCAAAGATGCTGTCTGCCTGCATGGATGCTTTGGTTTGGGTTGTGTTTTCATTAAAGATGAAGCAGAATTCGTGACCGCTGATCATATACAGCTTTGCGGCGCTGCCAAAATCCTTCTTCAGGCTCTCTGCGATTTCAGACAGATACGTGTCACCGAAGTCAGCACCGTAAGTGTTGTTGACAGAACGGAAGTTGTCGATATCGAAGACTGCGATGAAGAAGTTATCAGATGCCAGACGTTCTTCCAGATCATCGCTCAGACTGTAACGGTTTTTCATGCCTGTCAGCAGGTCGGTGAACGCAATGTCGTTTGCCTTCTGGCGTGTCATCTGCAATTTTGCATCGGCCGCGTTCAGCATTTTCTCTTTCTGGTCAAGAGCCGTTCTGGACTTTCTGGATAAACTTGCAATAAGGACAACGGCTAACTCACCGAGTACCAGAATTGCCAGCATCGAAATGATGATGCCCTGGAAAGAAGTATTCACATTGCTGCGCTGCTGCTCGGTCTCTGTGTTGCTGATGTCGATAGAGGCACGGAGCATTTCACTTGAGGTCAGCTGCAAATGCTGAATGTCCTGCGTATAAAGCATTTCCATATTGGAAAAGTATTTTGAAAGAGAAGCCGTGCCGCTGCTCTGATACTGTGTGTAGTAGGAAGACAGCTTTTGTTCATACGCATTGACGTATGTGATCGCGGAGTTGAAACGCTTGAGCAGTGATTCCGAAACATTCGGAACCTGCTGGAAACTTGAGATAGAGGAATGGATCGATTCAAACTCACGCTGAATATTTGCGATAATGCCTTCTTCTTCGCCGACATTGCCGACCAGCTTCAGGACATTGCCGTTGACTTCTGCCAAATGGGAATCAATCTCGTTGATATAGAAGGTGGCTTCCTGTGTCGTATCAAAGACCGATTTGATGCTTTTGTTCAGAATGCCCATCAGCAGGAGATTGACGGCGGTAAATACCGCGATCAGAATGCCTGCCAGAATATAAGGCATATTCGGATTTTGTTTCTTTTCGGAAGCAGATGTTTCCTTTACTGCTGCAGGATTGTTACTCATAAGATAGATCCTCCTTTCAGGCTGTTGTCGGATTCAGCAGAAGCTGAATTTCTGCATTATCCAGATTTTTATTGGAAATAAAGGTCACACCTGTATTGATGTTTGCGTTGATGGATTCGTTGTTGATCGCCTTCATAGCATACCGAACAGAGATATATCCCATGTTATACGGATTCTGAAT
>JAZQOZ010000179.1:0-5875 GCA_045628085.1 Oscillospiraceae bacterium
CACATTCATCACGAGCTGCTGTGCCGTATCGATCAGAGTAAGGATGAGCTTGTCATCCTCACAATGGTCAACACGGAGATAGTTTTTGGTTTCAGGCAGTGAGATCAACGTCATTTATCTGCCCTCCGTTCATCAGCCGCCTGTGGTTGTACCGCCGGTGCTTCCGCTGCCTGTTGCCGATTTCGTGCCTGCCATCTTGAGAACCTTGACAGATTCAGGAAGAATCAATCTGCCGTCTACACGCTGTGTGGTAAGGAAGCCGACCTGATCGGTGCGTGCATACAGCTCATTGAGACGGCGGAAGGTACGGTTCTGACGGTCTGCAACCCAGTAATTCTTCATATCACCGAAGAGCAGCACACGCTCACCCTTGGCAATGGTCGGCATAAAGGAAGATGTGCGGATGGGTCTGCCGAGCAGTGTATCGGGTTTTGCGATGTCGAGGGACGGCTTCCAGAGGTAGTTGTCATTCTTGTCCTTCAGCTTCATGAGCTGGAGAAGAATGGTTTCATTGCAGACGAACTGTGCATTTCTGCGGTACGGAGATTTCAGACTGTAGTAGAGGTCGAAAATCTCATCAAAGGTGATCGCTGTCTGCGATGCAGAGGTCACACCAAGTTCGGCACCGCCTGTTTCGTCAAGAATACCAAGCGGTTTTTTGTCGCCGTCACCTGTGAAGAAGGCACGCTCCTCCGCATTGCCCATTGCAACGCCGAATCGGGATGCAATATACGATGCGAGGTCAAAAGCGGAATCGTGCAGAAGCTCGTTGCTGATCTTGATCATCGTACCAAGTTTGTATGCGGAGAGCGTGGTCTGGCCGAAACGGGTGTCGGTCTCCGGAATTTCCTCTCCCTCATCGATCCACTGTGCCTCCATTGTGTCGTTGGCAATCGGGATCTTACGGGTGCCGCTGTTGGTCTTAATAACAGTCGCCATCTGACGGAAGATGTTGTTCTCCTCAAGTCCCTGAATCAGACGGCGCTCAAATTCGTCGGGCACAGTGTAGCCGCCCTCGGTGTCCTCGCCGACAGAAAGCGCATTGCGGACTGCAAGCTGATCGCCCTTGTTGCGGATCATATCCCAGAATGCACTCTTGTATTCGTCGGTTGCTGTCGGGTTGGTGGGCGGCGTATTCTTTGCACTGGGAGCATTGGTGACAGGCTTGCTGGTCGGTGCGGACAGTGCTGCATCAACTGCTGCCTGCTGTTCCAGACGCTCGATCTCTGCGCCGAGTGCCTGCACTTCTCCCGCCATCTTGTTATACTGCTCTACGGCAGATGCCTCCACGAGACCGTTCTCACCGCGATGCTTTTCAAGGAAGTCCTTTGTTTGTTCCCACAGAGTATTACGCTTACTGCGAAGTTCCATGATTTTGCTCATATCGTTTTCTCCATTTCTGCCGGACATCTCCGGCGGTCAAAAAAATACAGCCTGCTTATCTCATGAAAGCAAGCTGCTGTTTCAGAATTTCATACGGTATAGCGCCGTCTTTCGTTCTGCCGTCCAAACCGATCACAGGCATATCCGGCACGAATACTGTCGGTGCAGTCAGCCCTTTCTCGGAAGGTTTCGGTGTTTCAGTTGTGTCATTGGGAGTGTCGTCCGTGTTTGCTGTTTCAGCGGAAGCGGTGATCTTTCCCAGAATGGTCTGTCCCATAACACGGGTACTGTACTCCCAAATGGCATCGCCGTTGTCCAGTGTGAGCGGCTTCTTTTCATCTTCGTCCTCATTATCGCCTTCTTCATCGGGCTTCTCAGGCTCTTCCTTCTTGTCCGTTTCAGGCTTTTTCTCGTCAAAGAGAAGCTCGTCAGCAAAGCCCAGCTCGACCGCCTTTTTTGCATTGATCCAAGTTTCATCGGACATAAGCTTGCTGATGCGGCTACGGGAAAGTCCGGTCTTGGCGGCGTATGCGTTGATGATGCTCTCCTTGACCTCGGTCAGTGTTGCGATCGCTTTCTCCATGTCTTTTGTATTGCCGAAAGCAATGGTAGACGGATCATGGATCATAAGGAGTGCGGTCGGAGACATCTGCACGGTATTGCCTGCCATTGCGATCACACTCGCCGCTGATGCCGCGATGCTTGCGATTCTGACAGTGACATTGTGCGGATAATCACGAATCATCGTGTAAATCTCCGCTGCGGCGAAGACGTTTCCACCCGGCGAGTTGATCCAGAGTGTGAGGTCGCCGTCCTCTGCATACAGCTCGTCTCTGAAATCCTGTGGTGTGATCTCATCACCCCAGAAAGATTCCGAATCGATCGGGCCTTCGAGGCGGAGTACCCTGCCACCGCTGTCATCGTGAATATAGTCCCAGAATTTTGGCATTTACATTCCTCCGTTTCGTACTTTCTTCCTGCGCCTTTTTTGCAGAAATCTGTCATCGGTTGATTTGTCATCGTTTTCGTCGGTTTTCTCTGTATCTGTCTGTTCCGGCTCGTCCAGATCATACGCTGCACCGGCATCTTGCAGCTTGTTATACGAACCGTTAAGATAGTAGTCATCACCACCGAGATCGTGCGGAATGAGATCCATATTTTCAAGACGGCGTACATCATTCGGACTCATAAATCCGTTTCCGACACCGATCGCATACGCATTCATGCGGCTCTGATAGTCACCGCGCATCAGACCGTCCACATTGAATTTCGGAAAATATTCATCTTTTTCCTCTTCCAGAAGAAGGTCTTTGATGATGCCTTTTTCAATACGAACGATCCACGGCATCAGCGAATACTGCACGAATGCAATGCCCTGATGCTCGATATTGTTGAAGGTACTGCGCTTCAAGTCCTGTACCAGATGGGGCGGCACCTGAAACATACGGCAGATCTCTTCCACATCGAATTCACGGGTGGACAGAAACTGCGAATCCTCCGGCGGCAGCGAGATCGGCTTATACTGCATTCCTTCTTCGAGGACTGCAATGCGATGTGCATTTCTCGCTCCACCGTATGCTTTTGTCCAGTTGTCACGGATTTTCTGCGGATCTTTCAGCACTCCCGGATGTTCCAGAACGCCTGCAGGCTGTGCGCCGTTTTTGAAGAAAGCACTGCCATAGCGTTCCACCGCCATTGCAGATCCGAGCGCGTTTTTCATCATGGCAATGGGACTGAAGCCCACAAGTCCGTTGAATCCGAGCCCCGGAATATGCAAAATCTCGTCACGCTGAAAAATGATATCCCTGTCATGTTCCCCCGGCTTTTCATCGGTATAGGCATGATAGGTGTATATGAGGTCGCCGCTTTTCGCATCACGGTCGATTTCCATATTCTCAGGCAGAAGCGGATACAGTCCAAGAATTTCATTCTTGCCGTCACGGATAATCTGTGCATAGGCATTTCCCCACAGCAGCAGATGACACATCAGTGCTTCCCAGAATGAAAATGAACTCATTTCGGGATTCGGCTGCCGGTATAGTATTTTGTACAGAGGATGATCGATAGCGCGCTCTTTGTCCTCTCCGTCACCTGTATATCTGTAAAGATGCAGCGGAAGTCCTGCGATAGTGTTGGAAAGCAGTCTCACACAGGCGTAAACGGTAACGATCTGCATTGCCGTCCGTTCATCCACGCGCTCTCCGCTGTGTGTCATGCCGAATACAAACAGATTCCCGGAATCACGGACATTGTCCTGAATATCCGGAAACTGCGGTGCATCTCTCGGCTTTTTCAGTCCCAGTCGGCTCATAAAGCCCATTGTATCGACCTCCTTACAGTACGATCAAATCGTGGTCGGGTTCGTCATAGACACTGCCTTGCATCTCATGTCGGATACAACGGTCAAGTGCCATGATCCATGCGACGATGCCGTCAATCTTTTCTGTCGATTTTTTCTTGGACGGCTTTATATTCTCTGCCGCATCAATTTCAGCGACCACATTGCCTGCCATCCATCGCAGGACAGGATTACCGCCGTGGATAAATTGCCCTTCGAGTATGAGCTTGTACAGCTCTTTCATCGGCGGCGACATATCCTTGAATCCCATGCCCATCGGCACAACAGTAAATCCGTCACCCTCAAGGTCTGTGATCAGCTGTGTTGCATTCCAACGGTCGGCAGCGATTTCTTTGATGTTATACATGGTGTGCAGTTCATTGATGGTTTTGCGGACGAAGTTATAATCGACCACATTGCCCTCGGTGATATGAAACAGCCCCATGCGCTCCCAGACATCATACGGTACATGATCACGGCGCACTCTCAAATCGAGGGTTTCTCTCGGCAGCCAGAAATGCGGAACAACGATGTATTTGTCGCCCTCGGTCAGCGGCGGGAATACCAGAACAAATGCCGTAATATCCGATGTGCTGGACAAATCAAGTCCTGCGTAACACTCTCTGCCCCTGAGTTTTTCAAGGTCAATAGGAATATTGCCTTTATCGTAGATATGTTCCGGAATCCATGCAACTGCACTGCCGACCCACTGATCAAGACGAAGCTGACGGAATACATTTTCTTCCGCAGGATTGGTCAGAGCCTCTCGGTGTGCATCACGAACACGATCAATCGTAATTGTATGTCCGAGAGACGGATTTGCCTTATACCATGATTCCTCTGCATTCCAGTCATCGCTGTCATTCAGACCGTATATCACGGGATAGAAGGACGGATCAATGCGCCTGCCGTCAAGGATATCTTTTGCTTTGGTGTGATATTCATAGCAAATGCTGTTTCGGTCTGTGCCTGCTGTTGTGATAAGAAAGTACAGTGGTTGCGTTCGTGCATCACCGGAGCCCTTTGTGAGAACATCCACAAGGCTGCGGTTGGGCTGCGCGTGAAGCTCATCAAGCACCAGACCCGATACATTCAGACCGTGCTTTGTTCCGACTTCAGCCGAAAGCACCTGATAAAATCCAACATTGCTGTAGTTTACCAGACGCTTTGTAGCTGCCATGATCTTTGAGCGTTTCAGGAGCGCAGGTGTCATTTCCACCATACGCTTTGCAACGTCAAAAACGATAGAAGCCTGCTGACGGTCGGCGGCGGCACCGTAAACCTCGGCAGACGGTTCATTGTCGGCGTACAAGAGATACAGCGCAATCGCAGCGGCAAGCTCAGATTTTCCATTCTTCTTTGGAATTTCGACATATGCCGTGCGGAACTGCCGGGTATCATCTTCCTTGACCACACCGAAAATGTCACGAATGATCTGCTCCTGCCACGGCAGCAGCCAGAACGGTTTTCCCGCCCAGCGGCCTTTGGTATGGCAGAGGTTTTCTATAAAGCGAACAGCCCTGTCCGCTTTTGCCGCATCGTAGTGGGATTCCGGCAGCATGAAGCGTGTGGGCTGATAGTCAGTAAGTTTCGGATAGTTCGCCGGTCTTTCTCTTGCCTTTGCTGTTCTTGCCATCAGCCGCCTCCCAGAAGAGCATCCATATCATCAACGGCAGCGTCCTTCATATCTGCACCGGCAGTGATACGGCTTCTTGCCGCCGGGGTCAAGCCAAACTGCTCTGCGATTTTATTCATGATTTTCAGATAGGTTTGTGCAATGGAGACCTGCGGTACCTGCTGCCAGTAGCCTGATTTTGTTTTCACGATCGTGCCGTGCTGTGTCATGAATTCCTCGGCTTCTTTCCAACGGGCATACGCCTGACAATAGGACGCAAATGCCGCCTGATCGACCTCGGTCAGAACACCGATTTCTTCAAGCTGTTTGGAAAGTCTGCGCCATTCCTTTTTTGCTTCGGGCTCCAGCCATTTCGGGCACGGCGGTGCTTTCTTTGCAGGCTTCGGCTCTGCTTCATTCAGCGGACGCTTGCCCGGATTTCCTTCCAGCATCTTGATTGCTGTGGGTTTCGGTTTTCTGCCTCTTTCAGCCATTCGGCATCATCTCCCTTCAAAATTTGATCATAAGAAAAAGAGCCT
>JAZQOZ010000180.1:0-31130 GCA_045628085.1 Oscillospiraceae bacterium
CGGCAATGATCTCGTTGGCGCGGTCAATCTGTGACTGCGCATATTCCGAAAAATCAGTATCCTGTCCGATGAGTTCAGAGGATATATCCTCAGTGTAGGGATTATAGATATTGAGAACGTAGATATCCGCCTTTGTATTGCGCTCACGGATCCATTGATAGATCGTTTCGAGATCGCTGTCAAGCTGAATGAGGTTTTCGTCAATGATCGACTGTACCGACTCCATGACAGCATCTGCATCTTCTATTTCGTCTTCCATTTTTTCCTGCAATTCCGTGATATCCTCATCTGTCAGTTTTTCCGGATCGGAAAGGTCGAAACCGTTTTCTTCGGCTTTGTTCATGAAATAATCCGTATATGCGCCGAGCAGATTATTTGCACCGATATACAGGATGATCGTATCGGCTGACGGCGCATGAAGCGCTCTGCCGTTATTGAGATTGCGCACAAGGTCGCCGCTGTCATCGCCTGAAACAGCGTAATTATAATCCTGCCATGTGATATTGTCACGCGCCTGAAGCTGATCTTTCAGCAATGCGGAATAGCGCTGTGACAGCGCATCATCCAGACCGTATCCCGCCGAGATCGAGTCGCCGAGTGTCACAAGGCTTTTTTCAGTAACGACAGCAGATGATTCTTCCGCTGATTCTGAAACTGATTCCGTAGATGCTGCACCGCATCCGGTCAGAATGGCAGCAGAAAGCAGGACAGCAAGAATTTTATGAGTTGTTTTCATGGAAACGCTCCTTTCAAAAGCGGTTCAGTTCGCCGCAGCCGCAGTCACGGGTTCCGTGCGGAATTTTTCAGTTTCGGCATCCCATAGAAAAATCATGTATTCTGTAACGCGCGACTGATCGTAAACAGCAGGGAGCCAGAGATCATAATCGCCGTCTGCATCATAATCTTTCAGGCAAAATTCAGCGTCGATATTGTGACGGAAGCCTTCTGAAAGATCACAGGGGACTGTCTGATACGTTCCGCCTGCAAGCCTTGCAGTAAAGGCATCCGGCTGGAATATGTAATTGAAAAACTCTGGTTTCGGCGTAGATGCGTCCTTTTCCTCTCCGATACCGCCTTGAAAGAGTTCGGATTCCGCAGAGTTTGCATCGGAAGTATCATCTGGAACAGATGTCTGTGTTTTTGTGGCAGTATCGGAAACGGATGCTGTATCAGTATCAGAATGTGCAGTTGTATTTGAAATATCCGAAGCCGCAGATGAACTGTCAGTATTGGTTTTTTCCGTGCTGCATTCTGCGGATCCTTCCGCAGAAGAACCGGATGAGCAGCCGCAGCAGGCGAGTGAAAGCAGACAGCCTGCGAGCAGCAGAATCGAGCGTTTCATAACTGTTGACACCTTTCCATACAACATAAGGAAGCGAAGAAAACTCCGCTTCCTGCTGTCTGATTATTCAAAAAAGTCACGGTATTTCTGGAGCGTATCGCTGATGCGGTCCCAGATGGTGATATAACCGTCATGCTCCTCGAAAACCTTGCCGTGAGAATTGCCGTTGTCGAATTTCATTTGTGCGTAGTTATTGTCAAAATGGGGAACATAGGTGTTCGGATGTTCATTCGGATCGGAGCAGCGGCGGCGGAGTGCATCCAGCGTCACATTGCCGATCTCCTGTTTCAATTCAAAGAAAGCACGCAGGATCTTATGATTATTCTGCTGCGGATTTCTTGCCCAGCGCGGAATGCGGTTGATTGCCTTTCCCCATTCCGGCCATTCGATGCGGGAATTCTGTTGTCTTGCAGATTGATTTTGATTCATTGCCTGTGCGGCGCTGTCGGCGCGGACATTGGGATTCGGTGACGGCTGAGAACGAACCGTCTGAGCCGTATTCTGCTGCGGCTGTGCATTGACCTGCGGCTTGGGTGCGGCAGGTGTACGGAATTCTTCGGCAGCAGACTGCAATGCCCGTGCCAGATAGGAACGGATAAATTCCTCTCCGACGGCATCCATATTTTCGCCTGTCAGCTGCAAAGCCAGTTCAAATTTATTCGCCAGTTCATCCGGCAGTCTGAATGTGATCTCTTTCATGAAAGTCCCTCCGTTCGGTCAGTCGGCTTGTGTGATGACAGTACCTCACAAATCGCGCCTGACAGTTTATCAGCGCATCTGCTTTGTGCGGTATTGCCTTATGGGATCAGTATAATGCAAATTTGCAAATTTGTCAAGTTCTAATTTGCAAATTAGAGAATTTGTAATCAGACTGTAACATTTTCTGCCGTATCCGGTTTCTTTCGATGCTTTCGCTGTTTCTGCGGAATTTCAGCACCGAACGGGCGCTGCCGTGTGATCCGGTTCAGCATCGGCGTAAACAGATTCATGATAACGACTGCAAAAACAGCACTGTCCGCATAGCCGCCGTAATGCCGGATCAGGAATGCAAGAATGCCGCATCCCAGACCGAACATCAGCTTGCCGGATGTCATAAACGGTGTTGTTGTATAATCCGAAGCCATGAAGCAGGCAGCCAGAATGATACTTCCTGTCAAGATCTCTGAGATCGCATCATATCCGGTCAGAAATGAAAGCAGGGCAAATGATCCGAGAAAAGCGGCAGGCGCAGCAGGGGAGATGATCCCCGTAAAGCACAGAAAAACTGCGCCGAGCAGCAGTGCGGCGGCACATCCTGTACCGATATAGCCGGCATAGTTTCCGAGAAGCAGATCCCAATATGCCGTACCGCCGGAAATGATCGGCGTAACGCGTGTGACCGCACCGGTGATCGGATCGATCCAAGTGGTCATATCCTTTGTGAACAGCAGCAGCATGGCGATCCACGCTGTTCCGGCAGGATTTGCTATATTTCTGCCGATGCCGCCGAAAAGCTGCTTCACGATCACGACTGCAATAAAACTGCCGATCGCCGCTTTCCAGAGTTCAATATCGGGCGGCAGGAGAAATCCGAGTATCAGACCGGTCACTGCCGCACTCATATCCATGACGGTCAGTTTCCGGCGAAAGAGCAGACTGCTGAGCCCTTCAAACAATACGGCGCTGACAACAGAGGTCAATAAAACCAAACACGCTTCTCTGCCGTAATTGATACAGCCTGCCGCCGCAGCCGGCAGCAATGCCAGAATCACGAGAAGCATCATGTGCGCGGCGGATGATCTGCTGTGTGTATGCGGAGCTGATTCAAGATATAGTTTTGGCAAATCCAATCTCCTTTCACGTATTCGACAGCAGCGTTTTTGCCATCCGGATCGTATCGGCAAGCGGACGATTTGCCGGACAGATATATGAACAGCAGCCGCAGTTCATGCAAAGACCTGCATGAAGCTCGGTCAGCATCCGGATATCACGGAGCTGATAGGCACGATCCAATTCCATCGGCAGCAGATGCATCGGACAGACACGCAGACATTTTCCGCAGCGAATGCAATCGGATATAGTTTTCTGTACCGGCGCATTTTTCATAGCGATCAGACCGTTTTGCGGTTTGACTGCGGATGCCTGCAAAGACGGATAACTGACACCCATCATTGCGCCGCCGGAATAGATCTGCTTTACATTATCCAGTTCACAGGATACATGATTGAGAATGTCAGTGATCGGTGTTCCGATCAGTACCTGTAAATTGCAGGCTTTCGGCACGGCATTGCCGTCAACCGTAATGACACGTTCGATCAGCGGGATCCCTGTTTGCGAATATTGATACAAAAATGCGCAGGTGCTTACATTTAGTACAAGAATGCCGATATCCTCAGGTTCTTTTCCTTCCGGAACGATCATTCCGGTCGTATGATATACAAGCACTTTCTTCTCTCCCTGCGGATAGACGGGCGGCAGGGGACAGACCGATATGGACGGATATGCTTCGGCGGCCTGCGTCAGAGCCTGAATGGCTGCCGGCTGGCTGGACTGCACACCGATCAGAACCTCTTTGATCTTCATGATCTTCTGGATCATTGCAGCGCCGGCGATGATCTGCTCTGCATTTTCGAGCATCTGCCGCAGATCGGAAGACAAAAATCTTTCGCATTCCGCACCGTTCAGAACGAGTGCGGTCATTTTCTCCTGCCGGCAGAATTTCTGATATGTCAGATCACCGGAACCGCCCAGACCGACACAGCCGGAATTTCTGGCGGCATCTGCAATCTCCTGTTTGTTTGTGATTTTCGGGGGAACACAGTCCGGATGGAGTACCTGTAATCCGTCCGGAACGATCTCGATACAAGGAACCTCTCTGCCGTCCGGCAGTGAGTAATCAGAGATCTGGGATACTGTTCCGGAAACACTCGAATGAATCGGAACAGCAGTATCGCCTTCAGCCCTGCCGATCTCCTGACCGGCATAGACATATTCATCAGGCTGAACGATCGGGATGCACGGCTCACCGATATGCATCAGCATCGGAATCCGTATCAGCGCCGGCAGCGGAAGCGCTGTGATCTGCTTCGTCTGCGCACGTTTGCTTTTGGGCAATCGGATGCCGTTCAGGCGTTTCATAGTTTCTGACCTTTCTTTTGCATTTTTTCTTTTCTGTTATCTGGATCATATATCAGCCGATCGTACCGGCTGTCATTTTTCGTTTTCTCCCATTGCATTCTATGTGAGAATATGGTATAATAAAGATATCATGTTTTGTGCGGTGTCTGGAGTGTATCTCTGGTTTTTGCGATGCTGTCCTCGCTGATCTGGATCAGATTCAGCAGGGATGAAGCATATTCCGAGAAATCTTTCGACAGCGTTGCAGTCGTGACATAGAGCGTTTCACCGTCATTGACCGCATCATTTGTTCCGAGCGCAATGCCGCTGGATGCTGCTTTGATATTGGATTCGTTCAGTGAAATGATCGCATTTGCGCTGTCATTTGCAACGACCTTCGGAACGCGGAACAGCTTTTGGTCATTGTGCGGACAGGCATTGTAAATGATACGGAACAGCTTGTATACCGAAAGCATCAGATACGATGATACCTCACGGATCAGCGTAACGGAATTTGCACGCTGAGAGAATGAAAACAGCAGACTGATCGAATTGTTGATGATCTTGCGGTAGAAACGGATCGCCTCGTTCGACGGCATTTCGTTATTGCCGTCATCGTCCGGAATTTCCTCGATCGTCAGTGTTTTGCCGCCGGGTTCGGGCGTTCTGCCGAGGAGATAGTCGCAGGATACATTATAATAATCCGCAATGCGCACCAGAAAATCCAGACCGCATTCCCGAATGCCTTTTTCATAGTGTGAAAGCAGTGCCTGTGAAATGCCGAGATCTGTTGCAGCCTTTTTTTGGCTGATCTTACGTTCCTTGCGCTGAAGCGTAATGATGCGCGGAAAATCCTCATTCATTGCTGTTCATACTCCCTTCGTCGTTTTGACAACAATACAGTTTATCATACCTTTACAATTATATAACGAATAGTATAATTTGTAAAGCCCTATTGACAAAAAAATACTGACAAAATTCCGGATATTTTTTTGTGAAATACGCCTATAATCGGCGAAATCTGTCTGAAAGGATGATTTTCTATGAAGAATTATCACATTTCTCTGTATCGGCACGGCAGAACAGATGCCAACGATCGCGGTCAGTATATCGGAACGACTGATTTTCCGCTGAACGACCGCGGAAGATCGGAACTTTACGATAAAACAGACCGGTATGTATATCCGAAAGTCGAGCGTGTCTACACGAGTCCGCTGCAGCGCTGTACGGAGAGTGCAGAGATTTTGTTTCCGGATCGGGAAATCGTGGTTTGCGAGGAATTTCGTGAGCTGCATTTCGGAAAATTCGAGGGCAAAACAGCAGAAGAACTGGTACAGGATGAGGCATATATGCAATGGATCCGCGGCGGTATGGATGCGAAGCCGCCCGAAGGGGAAAGCGTATCGGAACTTTGCATCCGGACTTTTCAGGGATTCCATAAGATCCTGCTGGAAATGATGCAGGAGGGATTCAGTCATGTGGCGATCGTCACACACGGCGGCGTGATCGCAAATGCGATGGCTTGTTTCGGCATCCCGAAGCTCGATCCGAAGCAGATACAGACTGCACCGGGCGAGGGCTTTGAAATACAGATCAATCCGCAGATGTGGCAGCAGGCGCAGGCATTTGAGATACTCGGTCTGTCGCCGTTCCTGCCGGAGGAAAGCGAAACCTTCTGATCGGAGGAATATTATGCTGGAAGCAGTTATTACGCTTGTTATTATCATTGCACTGCTGTTATTTTTCGGTGTTGCGCCGGAAACGATCTTTGTGATATGTGCTGCGGTCATTCTGGGACTGGTCGCGCTTGCAATGTTGCTTTTCATACTGTTTTTCCTGATAACGGATATATCGCTGCTTTTCAGAAAGTGCGTCAAAGGAAAGTTTCTGCGTGTGGATGAAACAGACCGTTTCGATCATGCAGTATACAGTGTGGATTCACAGGAATATACCTGTTTGTTTCCGGCGGAATCATTCGGCAGAAAAAAGATCTACCATGAGAATATGTCATATTTGCTTTTGATTTCACGAAATCCTGCACGCCGGAGTGCTTATGATAAGCACAGTCTGGTCACGATAGCGGTCGGATCTGTATTTGCGCTGATATTTGCCGGACTGCTGATCGCGGCATATTTTTTGATTCGTGCCAATTACTGAAAAAGCTGCTGTACCGTGCTTTGCATGATACAGCAGATTCCGGTCTAAAGTATTTAGAGAGCAGCCGACGGGCAAAATCAAAAGTTTTGATCGAACTTTTTCAAAAGTTCGCAGGTCAAGGGCAGCGCCCTTGCCGCGATTCGCAAAGCGCGGAATACTCCAGTCTTTGAAAAGGTCTGACCGAACTTGTCAATAAAGTGAATCGTGAATCGCTTTGCGATTCACATAGGGGTGCCCTCTATCGCAGGGCCCCCCTCTCTGAAAAACGATCCACCGGATCGTTTTATCAGATTCACCCCTGCGGAGCTCCTAAAGTAAGGGTCGTTTCGTGTTCTGCGGAACACGACTTATGGCGCTGCCCTAAGAACCCACAAGCCTTTGAAAAGGCTTGAGCGAAACTTTTATTTTTGCTCGCCGAAAATTTTCCGACAAGCTAAGCTGCTGTACCGTGCTTTGCATGATACAGCAGCTTTTCTTATACAGTATATCCTTGGGCGCGCAGTTCGTCGATCAGACTTCCGAGGATCTCCGCATTGGTGGACGATACGGAATGCAGCAGATAGACTGCACCGCCGTGTGCCGCCTGTGAAAGCTGAGTCAGTGCGGCATCCGGATTCGGCTGTGCATCGGTTTTCCAGTCAATATGAGCCGCACTCCAGAACAATGTCCGGTAGCCGAGCGATTGGACCTTTGCGAGTGCGCGGGCATCGTATTCGCCGCAGGGCGGTCGGAAATACTGCATTTCCACACCGTAGTTCGTCAGGACATATTCATGCAGAGACATGATCTCCGCTTCGATCGCATCGTCATCAAGCTCCGGCAGTGCGGCGTGTGTCATGCCGTGATTTCCGAGTATATGCCCTTCCCGAATCATACGCCGTACAAGCTCCGGTTCACGCTCTGCATAGTCACCGGTCAGAAAAAAGATCGCGGATACGCCTTTTTCTTTCAGCGTATCGAGGATACTTGCCGTATAGCCGTTCTCATAGCCCTGATCGAATGTCAGAATGATCCTGTTTGGATCGGGCGTCAGGGCATAGGCATCGAATTGACCGAACTCATCCTGAAATGCAGATGCACCGACCGGACAATTCCGCGCATCCCGTTCCTTACCCTGCCCGTATCCGATCGCTTCCACCGGCAGATTTGTCAGCAGGAGCAGTGAGGCGCAGACAACGCCTGAAATGAATCGCCTTTTCATGCAATCATCCTTTCTGAATGCAGGGAATGCCTGCACGAATAGGATGCGCAGACGAGGTTCTGTTATGTAAGGCGAGTTTTGGTATCCGAAAACTGCTGTTTCAGAATATGTGCTGCTTTTATAGGATTGCATATAGAATGGACGGCATTTTAGACATATCCACGAAAAGCGGAGATTCCGATGCGGATTCGGTTGAATGCTTGACGAAAATCAAAAATTGCGATATAATATATAGTATGTGCTTATACGCGATTCGGAGGGATATCATGGTACTTGCGTCAATTCTGAACAGCAATCTTTTGAATTTGTCACAGGTTGCAGATACAGTTGCGGCATCCGGTGCGGATGCGATTCATTACGATGTTATGGACGGCAGATTTGTTGATAATATTTCCTTTGGACTGCCGGTTCTCTCCTCGCTCCGGCCGTATACAAAGCTGCCGATCGACGTGCATTTGATGATCTCTGAGCCGCTTCGCTTTGCAGAACGATTTGTCAAAGCGGGTGCCGATATGCTTTCTTTTCATATTGAAAGTGATACCGATCCGTCTGAGATGCTCCGCTGCATCCATTCGTTCGGCATTCCTGCGGGCATTGCTTTGTCGCCGGATACGCCGTTATCGGCAGTTGAGCCGTATTTGTCCATGATGCAGCCGGAAGATTATATCCTGATCATGACGGTTTATCCGGGACTTGGCGGACAGGCTTTTATACCGCAGATGCTGCAAAAGATACGGGCACTTTCCGAAATGATCCGGCAGGAGCGTATGCCGCTTCACATTGAAGTGGACGGCGGCATCAATGCCGAAACCGGAAAGCTGTGCCGTCAGGCTGGCGTTGATTATTTGGTAGCCGGCTCTTATGTGCTGTGTGCAGAAGATCCGGCGGCTTCGGTGAAGTCGCTTCATATTCCGCTTGATTAAAGCTGTTCCGATGCCGCCGCCTGTAATACGGCATTCTGTCCGAATATACAGACTCCGTATTCTGCGAGCCTTGCACGATTCATGGCAGACAGGCGAAACGGTTTTCCGTATTCCAGTAAAATATGGCGGATCGCAGATGCTCTGAGCTGTTTGAGCCTGAGCGTCAGGATCCATTGTGTCCGGTATTTGTATAATACGCTGCTGCGGATGCTCTCCTGTTCATTTTTCAGCAGACCGCAGCACTGACGAACCATATCCGGCTCTGCGAACTGTGCGGCGAGCCTGACGGTATGCGGTTTGTACGGATGTGTTTCCGGTTTCTCTGCCTGAACAGAGAAATATGCCGCAAGTCCGCCGTCCTTGTTCCGCAGTAATTCTACCGTAACGGGAAGCGCTGAGAATGCGATCCCGCTGACGGCCTCTGCTTTCGCAAGCATAAACGAAAGCATCCGGAGCATCTGCGGAGAATCCGGCGTTTGCGGAGAATCCGGCAGAAATATACGCAGTTCATCGGCAGAGATCTGAACCTTGACCGCGTTTGCGGAAAGCCGCTGTACTGTCATACGAGAATATCCTTTCTTTCGGCTTGACCGCCGTGTGTTTGATTTTATTGTCTAATGTCCAGCAAAGGCAGGCGCACGATATGCACAAATGCAATTCCAAAAGAATCCTGTTTGACCGGTTTGCCGCGATCCTTGCGATCCTTGCGGCGGCATCCTTTGACTACGGCATCCGCATCTGGATGCTTGCAGGGATCGCCGCGGCGGTATCGGTTTTGTCGGAGTATTTATGCCTGATGATACAGAAGAAACCGTTTTCCGCCGAACATCTTGATGCCGGCGTGACCGGTCTTGTTCTTCTGCTGATGCTTCCGCCGACTGTACCTGTTTCTCTGGTTATCATGTCCTGTATTTTTACAATTATCATCGGCAGGGCAATGTTCGGCGGCAAGGAAAATCCGGTAATTCCGCCGGCGGCGCTCGGCTATTGCTTCTGTCTGCTGAACAGCCGTGTGCAGACCGTTTCCTTTCCTGCCGGAAAAGGCACGCTGCCGCTGTTTGATATTGACAGCACGATGCTGGAAGACGGCATCTCCATGCTGTGGAACCGAAGCGGCAGATTCTCGTTTTCGGTTATGGAATGGCTGACCGGTCTGCCGAAACAGCCGATCGGGAGCAGCTCGATCGTTCTTCTGATCGCTGTCGCAGCCGTGCTGATCGTTCGCCGTTCGGCATCCGGATGGGTGGTTATTCCGGCTATGGCTGCATTGATCGCCGGAAATCTTGCGATTTCAAATTTGCAGCATCCTGCGGCTTATGTGATCGGAAGCTGTCTGACGAATCAGGCAATGTTTTCTGTTTTGTTTGTTCATGCCGATCCGGACTATGCGCCGCCGACGATTGCCGGTATCGCATACGGTCTGGCAGTCGGATTTGTGTCTTTTTTCGCAGAAAGGGTCCTGTTTATCTGTGATGCACCGATTCTGCTTGCGGTTCTGTTGTCTCCGTTTATGATATGGATCCGCAGAATGATGCTGCTTTATGAGGATGTACCGGAAACCGGTTGGGAGAGGGGGCATCTGCATGAAGCGTAAGCGCTCGGAGACGATTCTCCGCAGCGGATTATTCATCGCGCCGATCGCTTCATTTTCCGCATCATTCGGACAGGCACTCACGATGAGCTTTGCTTTTGTCTGTATGACGGTTTTCACGGTATTGCTTTCGGCACTGATCCCGCGCAGGCTGTCTGCTCCCTGCCGTATTTTATTGTATTCTGTGATCGGCAGTTTGGTGTATATCCCGACTGCGATTCTGACCGTCCGGCTGTTTCCGGATGTCGGAACGGGGATTTATATTCCGCTGCTCAGTACGGCACTGTATCTGACTGCTGTTTATGACAGATTCTTTCCGAAAAAAGAATTGTGGAGCTCCATGTTTCGGAATCTGATCTCCGCTGTATGTGCTGCTATGATCTGCGGAATATTCCGCGAAATACTCGGAAGTGCAGAATTTGCCGGAAAATCACTTCGCTTTGAACCGCCGCTGCCGATCCTTCTGCATCCGGCAGGCGGAATGATCTTTCTGGTCCTGATGCTGACGGTGATGCAGCAGTTCGGCAGAGGGGAGGAACAATATGCAGATCGCGGCTGATTTTGTTCTTGTATTATTTCAGAATATTGTTTTTCAGAATTTGCTCGGGCTGTCACCTGCGGCGATATCCGTCAAAAACGGACGCGGATTGTTTCGGCTCGGATTGCTGACATTGCTGTTCTGTACGGTCAGTTCCGGATTGACGGTGTGCATCCGGCAGCTTATTCCGGTACAGTATCAGGCATATCTGTATCCGCTGTGCAATGCGGTGATCTGCGGACTGCTTTGTATGGCAGGACTGCCGCTTGTGCATTTTCTGCCGAAAATAAGGCAGTATGTATTTCCGTGGATCTATTATGCAGCATTTTCTTCGGCGGTACTCGGAACAGTTCTGCTCAGTGCCGAATATACGCATGATACAGCGGTAGCGTTCCGATATGGATTCCGTTCCGGATTCGGATATTTTGCCGTATGCGTGATGCTGAAAATGGCTGCGCCGCTGCTGTTCAGCGACCGAATGCCGCAGGCAGTCCGCGGCTGGAAAGGCTTGCTGCTTTACAGCGCGATGCTGTCTATGGCGGCAGCCTGTCTGTTCCCTTAATTCAACACTGAAAGGAGCGTATTTTCCGTGAAACATAAAATGAAAGGGCGGAAAATATACACATACCGTGCAAAAAATCGCCGGGTATTCAGCAATTATCATCCGCTGCGTTCGGCGATCGGTACTGTCGTAACACTGATCCTTGTTGTCGTGATCGGTTTTGTCGGATATAATGTTGTCGGCCCGATCGTGACACGGGTTCGTCAGGAGGAGCTGAATCCGACCGCAACAGCCGAGCCGTATTTTACGGAGGAACCTTCTGCTGAAGCAACGACTGCATTGCAGACAGAAACGACGACTGCTCCGCTCACGACTGCATATACGGAAACAACCACGGAAACATCCGCAGTTACGACAACAACAGATGCTTTTCCGGACAGATTTCCGGAGGATGTTGACGCTGCATATTTCGTCAGTGAGGATGCGCTGAAAGATCTGGACAGTGTGGAAGCGGCTGCAAAGCAGTGCCGCGATCAGGGATATCGTTCGATGATCCTGCCGCTGAAACTCAGCTCCGGTATGCTGCAATATGCATCCGGCGTGGATAAAGCAAAAGCCTGCGGTGCATCCAATGATGAAATGCTGACACTCCGCGAGATCGTCAATGCCGCAAAGCGTTATAATGTGAGCTGTGTCGGTCAGATCTATACACTGGAAGATCATACCTTCCCGAATTATTTTATGGAAGGTTCGTATGTATTTACAGACGGTACAACACGCTGGCTTGACAATAATCCGGATGAGGGCGGCAAGCCGTGGCTGAATCCGTTTGATGCCGCATCTTCGGATTATCTTGCAGGCATCGCCGCGGAGATTCAGAAAAGCGGATTTACGCAGATCATCTGTGCAGGAACAGTATTTCCGTCCTTCTTCCATTCAGATGCCGAACTGCTCGGAAATCAGATCGAGGATACAGACAAAAGAAAAGAGGCACTGGCATCTGTGCTGAACCGGATCGCAGAAGTTGCGCCGACAGCCGGACTGTTTGTGGATCTTTACAATATTTCGCAGGGACAGGAAGAAGCATTTCAGCCGTCCGAACTTCGCATGACACCGATCTATATGGAGATTGATCCCGGTCAGTTTACGGAGGCATTTACGGTCGGAGAACAGCGGTTTGATCCGGCTGCACTGGCGTTTCAGGATAAAATTGATATGCTTGCGGAAGCGGCACGTACCGCTTGCGGTTCGCATGAGGTGATCCCCGTTCTTCAGACAGCGGATATGTCCGCTGAAGAAGTTGATACTGCGGTTCAGGCACTTGCTGAAAACGGGTTTAAGAAGATCTGTCTGTATCATTAACGGATAAAGCCGGTTCCGGAAAAGGGATCGGCTTTTGCCTGTTTATTGTGTATTTACAGGATTATTCAGTCAGCAGATATTGCGACAAATGTCTAATCGTTATGAAAATACAGAGCAAATACAATGTAAAATCGTTATAAACTAATAGAATTTGTCGAATTGAAAAAGAAATCAGGGAAAATAAGCTCAAATCACTTGCAAAAATCAATAAAATATGATATACTATAAAGGAATATCAGTGCTGCAAACAGGAGGGACTGAAATATGCCCGTAAATATTGCGATCGACGGCCCTTCCGGAGCCGGAAAAAGCACACTTGCCCGCCGTCTGGCAGGAAAGCTGGGCTATATTTATGTGGATACCGGTGCGCTGTATCGGGCGATCGCGCTCAGTATGCTCAGACGAAATGCGGAAACAGAGGAGCAGATCATTCAATGTCTGCCGGAACTGGATATCAGGCTTTCGTATGTGAACGGAGAACAGCACGTTTTCGCAAATAATGAGGATGTGTCCGGTCTGATCCGTACACCGGAGGTCACAATGGCAGCCTCGCGTGTTTCTGCTGTGCCGCAGGTGCGGAAATTCCTGTTTGACTTACAGCAGGATCTTGCCCGTGAGAATTCCGTTGTCATGGACGGACGCGATATCGGGACGGTCGTTCTGCCGAATGCTGATATTAAGATATTTCTGACTGCATCGCCGGAAAAGCGTGCGATGCGCCGCTGGCTTGAAATGCAGGAAAAACATATTGACGGACAGACATTCGAGGAGGTTCTTGCAGATGTCATTCAGCGCGATCAGCAGGATATGAATCGTGAGATCGCTCCGCTGAAACAGGCGGATGATGCAGTCCTTGTGGATACATCAGATCTTGATCTGGAAGAATCAGAAGAACTGCTTCTGAAAGTATGTAAGGAGAACCTACAGGGATGAACGGTTTTTATAAATTTGCCATGAATGTCATGCGTCTGGTCATGCCGCTTTGGTATAAGATCGACGCGGACGGCATGGAGTATCTGCCGGAGGAAGGCGGCTATCTGTTTGTCAGCAATCACCGCAGTATGGCTGATCCGATCCTGATCGGCATACAGAATCCGGATGCACAGTTCTGTTTTCTGGCAAAGCAGGAATTGTTTTCGGAGGGATTTGTCGGCTGGCTGCTGAAAAAACTCGGTGCGATCGCCATAGACCGCGGCGCAGGGGATACGGATCCGCTTGAAGAAGTCGAATTCCGCCTGCAAAACGGACAGAATGCACTGATCTTTCCGGAGGGAACTCGTTCAAAAGACGGGAAACTCGGAAAATTCAAAACGGGTGCGGCGCTGATCGCTGCGCAGACAGGCGTTCCGGTCATTCCGGTCGGCATTTTCTTTGATGATGACGAGCTGCATTTCCGCAGTACGATCCATATTCGGTACGGTGAGCCGTTCAAGATCCCGCAGACAGATGCAAAAGATCCGTCGCCTGCGGTTCTGAAGCAGGTTCGGCAGGAAATGACGAAAAATGTATCCGCACTTCTGACGATGGATGACGGATATGATAAACGTGAGATTGAGGAGCAGGATGCTGCGGAGCCGGAGAATGATATCCCTGAAACAGTCATTCAGGCAAAATCCGCAGAGGAAAATCTGGAATCGGAGGGTAAAGAAAATAAAATGAGTAAGCATAATCGTAATGAAAAGAATCATTCAGAAAAACCGGAGACAGAAAAGGACATCCTGAAGGAAATCGAAGACGAAGTGACGGAGGATGTCACCGAAACCGCTGAAAAAGTCGAGGAAAAGGCTGAGAAGGCGGAAGACACTGCAAAGGATACTGTCAAAGAAGCTGTCAAGGATACCGGAGATGCGATTGATGAACTGAATGACAAAGAAGATCAGGCTGCCAAAAAGGCTGCGGCTGCAATGAAAGCTTCCGATTCGTTCAAGAAGCGCATCAAGGATGATGAAAAAGAGCCGGAGAAAAAGATCGACGAAGATGATCTGTTTGAGGAAGATGACAAGAAGAAAACAGATGATGCGCCGAAATCTGACGATGAGGCAGAGGAGAAATTCTTCGAGGAAGAAGATTTTGACGAAGATTTCGATTTTGATGAGAAACCCGGTCTGTTCAGCAGTTTCAAGAATCCGTTTAAGAAAAAGAAGAAGGACGACTTCGATGATTTCGATGACGACTTTGATGAAGATTTCGATGAAGATGCTGACAACGGATATGATGAAGACGATGAGGACGAGTACGATGATGAGGTCGTCGGAAAGCGTATCGACTACGGCAAGATCGCGCTTGTTCTGACATTTGTCATTCTCGGTATTTTCGCGGTTGACTTTATTATCCGCCTTGTCAATGATTATAAGCAGAATCAAGGTCAGCTCAATCTCCAGAATCAGGCTTCCAAAGTTGAGTCTATGGTCGATTCCGGTGCTGAAACGGAAAGTACACCTGAGATGACCACAACTGCTGAAACAGTCGAAACAGAAGTCACTACAACGCTTTTGACTGAAACCGCCGTTACTACAACAACGACTGCGGCTTTTGTTGACGACAGAGCAACACAGACGATCGAGGTCACAAATGATTCGCTTCACAGCGGCAGCCTGATCCTTGTGGACGCTTCACATCAGCAGGCGATTGCTCCGAATCTGATCACATTTGCAAGCTTTGGCCCGCAGCATCTGCGTCTGGTCAGCACAGAAATGACCGTCGATGCTTCTCTTGCACAGCCGATCACCAACTGGTTCAACGATTTCTTTGCTGCGACCGGTCTGGGTAATGTCATGGTTTACAATACGATCGGTGCGCCGCAGTATCCGCCTTATTCCGCAGCAATTCCGGAGCGCTCTTCCGGTCTGACACTTGACCTTTCGATCCTGAATGAAGCAGCAGCAAGCCATTCTCCGTATTCTCCGGACGGCAATTATGCATGGCTGACTGAACACGCCGCAGATTATGGCTTTATCGTCCGTTATCCGGCTGACAAAGCAGATAAGACCGGTCAGGAAGGTATGGCATGGCACTTCCGTTATGTCGGAGCGCCGCACGCAAAGTATATGTATGACAACGGTCTGTGCCTTGAGGAATACCTTGAGGAGATCAAAAAGCATACTGTCAGCACGGAACACCTTGAAACAACCGTGAACGGTGTGAATTATGAGATGTACTATGTTCCTACTGCTGAAACCGGTACAACAACTGAGATCAAGTATCCGATGGCAGCAGACGGTTCGACACCGATGATCTCCGGTGACAATGCCGGCGGCTTCATCGTTGCGGCAGTAAAATAATCAACATTCTGAAAAGCCCGATTGTATCGGGCTTTTCGTTTTGTATCGGGCATATTTCGCTTTCAGAATCATCACTCAAAGGAATATGGCTTGCGTGATGCCGGTAAACATCAGACAAAGAATGATACCGATACAGACCGGAATCAGGAATGCTGCAAAAGTCCAGCGCCTGCTTCCGGTTTCCTGATAGATCGTCATGAGCGCAGTCGCGCACGGTGAGTGAAACAGCATCATAATCAGAAAACAGGCGGCTGTTCCTGCAGTCCAGCCGTGCGCGGAAAGCAGATCGCGCAGCGTATACAGAGAATCGTAATCAGTCAGTGCTGTATTTCCGATATATGCAGTCAGAGCGACCGGCAGAACAAGCTCATTCGCAGGCAGACCGAGGAGAAATGCCAGCAGCAGAACACCGTCCAGTCCGAGCAATGTGCCCATCGGCTGCATGAAACCGGAGAGCCATTGCAGCACCGAATGTCCGGAAATCGAAACATTTGCCAGCAGCCATATCAGCAGACTGACCGGTGCCGCAGTTTTCACGGCTCGCCCAAGCACAAGTATCGTCCTGTCCAATACGGAACGAAGGATCACTTGTCCGATTTGCGGTTTCCGGTATGGCGGAAGCTCCAGAATAAACGAGGATGATTCCCCTTTGAGAATCGTCTTTCCGAGAAACAGCGAGGAAAGAAGCGTTATGCCGATGCTGAGCAGGATCAGAAGTGTCATGAGAAACGCTGCCCGAATCGAAGAAAATGCATCATTTCCTGCAAAAAACACTGTCACGATTGCCAGCAAAGCGGGCAGTCTGCCGTTGCAGGGAACAAGCGCATTTGTCAGAACTGCGATCAGGCGTTCCCGTTTGCTTTTGATGATGCGGCATTCCGTGATACCGACGGCATTGCAGCCGAATCCCATCGCCATTGTTAATGCCTGTTTTCCGCACGCTCTGCATTTTGCACAGCAGGTATCCAGATTGAACGCTATGCGCGGCAGCAGACCGGCATCTTCCATGAGCGTAAACAGCGGAAAGAAAATCGCCATCGGCGGAAGCATGACAGATATCACCCATCCTGTTCCGCGCAGCAGCCCGTCGATCAGTGCGCCGGAGAACCATTCCGGACATTGTATCATATCGGACAGACGGTGCAGTGCGGCACATATTTTGCTGAATATTGCCGAAAGCAGCGCAGAAGGATAGTTTGCGCCGACCATTGTCAGCCAGAATATCATTATTATGAGCAGTATCATAATCGGATACTTCCAGAATGAATCGGTCACAATACGGTCGATTCGCTCATCACGGCGGCTTTGTCTGCTGATTGGAACGGATGCATCATGATAGATTTCGTTTGCAATACGCAGGGCATCGGTATGTGTGATATTCTGTATAGAATGCCGCTTGATCTCGGAATCAGCGGCGGCATTCAGCAAAGGGAGCAAAGAACGCTTTTTCTTTGCTGTTACGCCGATCACAGGAATGTTCATGCGTTCGGATATGACATCCAGATTCGGAACAGCGTGCTTTTTGCGTGCTTCATCCATAAGATTCATGCAGAGAATGACACGTTCGCCGGACGCAGTCAGCTCAGCGGCGAGTGCCAGACCGCGGACGGGACAGGTCGCGTCACATACACAGATCACGAGATCATGCCTGACTTCGCGGAGCATTTTTCCGGTGACGGCTTCTTCTGCGGTATCTGAGAAAATGGAATATGTGCCGGGCGTATCGACAATATGAATACGCTGACTGCGGTGCTGAAACCATCCTTCTGCGCCGGAAACAGTTTTTCCGCACCAGTTTCCGGTATGCTGATGTAATCCTGTCAGTGCATTGAAAACTGTGCTTTTTCCGGTATTCGGATTGCCTGCAAGCATATATGTAATTTCATGCTCACAGGGGGTCACGAGAATGTGAACACAATCCGCTTTCCGGAGTGCCAGTGTAACACCGTGAACGGCAAATGCGATCGGTGAACCGCCGCTTCCGTGCATGGTTACTCTGATTTCTGTACCGACAATCAGACCAAGCTCCGAGAGACGTTCCTGCTCTGCCTGTATTTCAGCGATCACTGCCCGTGTATTGTCGGGCAGTTCGGATAAAGGTATCAGATCATTCAAAAAATCACCCCTTCATATTCTGCCTGCTAACAGAATATGAAGGGGTGACGATTTCTGTGCATCAAAAGCGGTTCTTAAAATCGCTGAATCCGAAATTGCGCAGGAGCTTGCAGTTTCCGTCCATTTCCCGAACAGCGACCGCAGGCATCGGCATTCCGGTATACATTTTTGCTTTGGTCAGGGTATTGATCGCCATATCCCGGAAAACGATCCGTTCACCGATCTCCAGTTTATGATCGAATGAATAATCTCCGAAAATATCTTCCGGCAGACAGCTTCTTCCGCCGAGTCTGTAGGTATGGGGCAGGACAGATGCTTTCTCTGCACCGATGATCGGGGGACGATAGCGCAGTTCCGTGATATCAGGCGCGTGACAAACGGCTGATGAATCCAGAATAGCGATCGGTATTTCATTCTGAATGATATCCACAACAGAGGTGACGAAAAATCCGGCTTCCCAGACGATCGCCTCGCCCGGTTCGATATAGACCTTCAGCCCGTATTTGCGCTGAAGCATCGCAACTGTTTCCTCGAATTGCTCCATCTGATACCCTTCACGGGTGAGATGATGACCGCCGCCCAGATTCACCCATTCCATATCGGGCAGAAGTGCGCCGAATTTTTCAATGAAGGCATCTGTCAGGCGGACAAGCGCATCGGAATTCTGCTCAAAAAGCGCATGAACAAGCAGTCCGTTGATATTTCTGCGCTGTGTCATGGGAAATTCTGCGATCGTTGTTCCCAAGCGTGAGAATTGTGCGCAGGGATCAAATTCGTCGATCTGCTGAGATTTGTATTCCGGATTCACGCGCAGTCCGACTGAGATGCTGTGTGTCCGTGCAAATACGCCGTATTTTGCAAGCTGTGAGGGCGAGTTGAAGATCATGTGGTCGCATATTTCAACAAGCTGATCGACTTCATCCGGCAGATATGCAGTTTCGCAGACATGATTTTCACCGTGAAAGAATAAATGTGCAAGCTGTGCTTCATAAGCAGAACAGGATGCAGCACCGTCCAGATATCTTGCGATCATGGAATAAAACGGAAAAGATGAAAAAGCCTTTTGCGAATAGAGGATCCTGCATCCGGAACGCTGGCGCAGTGCATCCAGCATGATAAGATTCTCTTTGAGCTTTGCCTGGTCAATCAAATAGCAAGGTGTCGGCAAGGCTGATTCGAGCATAGTTCTTTCCCCCTTTATCTGGTCAAAACTGTCATACGTATTTAAGTATAGCATATTCTGCATGATTTTGCAAGTGTTTCGCATCACTTTCTGTTTCAGGAGAAAAATTCCGGCGGCCTTGTCTTTCGGTTTCGGATTTTTCATTTTCACCCATTGCATTTTTCGTCTGAATATGATATAATGACTATATATATACGAAAATAAATACAGGAGATCCACCTATGACAAAACGAAGAAGAATTCGCTGGGATCGCATTATTATGGTGTTCGGTCCTTTGCTTTTGCTGATTTTGATTCTCTTATTCAGCTGCCGCGGCAAAGATGCGTCTGATTCAGATATACAGGCTGGTTCGAGTACAGCTGTGGAATCCATTGCGTCTGTCGAAACAAATACAAATGTTGTGCCGATCGACAACTCGAATCATCAGATCGTGATTTGTCTGGATGCCGGTCACGGCGGAAATGACGGCGGCGCGATCGACGCAACCGGTTCACGCTATGAAAAAGATGATAACCTGAATCTGACACTTGCTGTCCGCGATGCTTTCCGTACCAAGTATCCGGATGTTCAGATCGTCATGACACGCGAAACAGATGTATTTGTGGAATTGCAGGAACGCTGTGATATTGCGAATAATGCAGATGCCGATTTCTTTATTTCTCTGCACAGAAATTCCTCTACGTCCGGCAGCGGCGTGGAAATCTGGATCAATAATGATTCCGGCGGCGATAATACATGGGATAAGCTCCTTGCTGAGTACATCATGGACTGGCTCGATCAGGTCGGTATTTCCGAGCGCCGCGGCATTCAGACCGGTTTCCGGAACAGCTCCGCGAATAATGAAAGCAACAATTACTATGTCAACAGATATACAAATATGCCCAGCTGTTTGATTGAAATGGGCTTTATGACCTCGAAAGAGGATAACCGCAATTTTGACGACCATCTGGATGAATATGCAGATGCGATCGTCAGCGCAGTCATGGAGCTGATGGCAGACAGAGGAATCTATCCGGCAGATTCATTGCAGTAAAACAGAAAAGAGGAACAAAAATTGGAGACTCCCAGCTATACCCTGCTGAAGAAAAAAGCAAAGGAAACAGTTGAACCGAAAAAGCGCATTGCGGTGATCGGTGACTGTGCAACGCAGCAGCTTTCGACTGCGATACGCGGAATATCTGTTTTGCGCGGCTTTCCGCTTGCCGTATTGGATGCAGATTATGACCAGATGGAAGCGCAGCTTCTCGATCCGAATTCGGAAGTATACAGCTTTGAACCGGATTATATTCTGCTCTTTGCATCCTGTGAAAAACTGAAAAAACGGTTTTATGAAACAGTACCGTCTGCACGCTCTGGGTTTGCGGTGCGTGAAATGGAACGGTTTACCGGCTTATGGCAGGCGATCAGTTCCAACTGCAAGGCAAAGATCCTGATGTTCGATTTTCCGGAATCGGATGATGCCGTATTCGGCAGTTATGCTCTGCGTACACCGAATGCGCTTGGTTTTCAGATCCGCAAGCTGAATATGCTGTTTTCCGAAACGATCGCAGCAGAATATCCGAATGTCTATCCGATCTCACTGAGCAGCATCCAGACTGCACGGGGCAGGTCTGCGTTTTTTGAAGAACGGACATGGTATCTTGCAAAAATGGCAGTCTGCACAGATGCACTGCCGGCCGTTGCCGCAAGTGTTCTGGATACGATCACTGCACTGGCAGGCATCGTGAAAAAATGTGTGATCGTGGATCTTGATAATACCCTCTGGGGCGGTGTGATCGGTGATGACGGCATCGACGGCATCCAGCTCGGAGAATTGGGTGACGGACCTGCGTTTGCCGCCCTGCAGCTTTGGCTGCTTGAATTGAAACGCCGCGGCATCCTGCTTGCAGTGTGCAGTAAAAATAATGAAGATACTGCGAAAGAAGCATTTGAAAAACATCCGGAAATGATCCTTCGTCTGGATGATATCGCAATGTTCGTTGCAAACTGGGATAATAAGGCGGACAATATCCGCAGTATCCAGAAAACGCTGAATATCGGCATGGACAGCCTTGTATTTCTCGATGATAACCCGTTTGAGCGCAATCTTGTACGTGAAATGCTGCCGGAAGTGACCGTACCGGAGCTGCCGGAAGATCCTTCTGCTGTTCCGGCATATCTTGCATCACTGCATCTCTTTGAAGCGGTCAGCTTTTCTGATGAGGATGCATCCCGTACTGCGCAGTATCAGGCGGAAGCAAGCCGAAGTGCTGCACAGGCAAGCTACGGCTCTTATGAGGATTATCTCAAAGCACTCGAAATGAAAGCGGAGATCCTTCCTTTTGATTCGTTCCATTATCCGCGCATTGCACAGCTCACGCAGCGCTCCAATCAGTTCAATCTGCGGACGATCCGCTATTCGGAATCCGATATTGCCGAAATTGCAAATGATCCGCGCTGTTTGACCAGATATATGACGCTGACCGATAAATTCGGTGAGCATGGTCTGATCAGTGTTGTGATCTGCAAAGAGCAGACGCAGGATACATTGTTCATTGATACGTGGCTGATGAGCTGCCGTGTTTTGCGGCGCGGCGTGGAAGAATGTCTGTTTGATGCGATCGTCAGAATGGCGGCGGATGCCGGATACCGGTATCTTGCGGCAGAATATATCCCGACTGCAAAAAATAAAATGGTCGCGGATTTCTATGAAACAATGGGAATGACATCGCAGGGCAGCGGAAAATATCTTCTGGAGTGTGCGAAATATCAGGAACACATTCATTCTATTACAGTTTTATAATTTTTTCTGATAAATCCGAAAAAATGCTTGAAATATTCAAAATTCTGTGGTATAATAGCAATATCAGGATCGCTGCAGCCGCATGGGCAGCGGTCATCCGGCAAAAGCCGAAAATAAGCACCTTGCGGAGAAAGAGGAATGACTATGAAGAAAATTACTGCTCTTGCATTGTTTGCAGCCGCTGCAGCAGGTGCTGCCGCTGCATTTATGATCGCAAAGCGCCGACAGGACGAGGCAAGCTGCCGCTTAGATGCCGATGAATTTGATGATGAGGAGGATATCTTCTGCGAAGATTGCGGCATTTGCGGAGATGATGTGAAGGAAGCTGCTGAGGATCTTGCTGATAAGGCAGAAGATGCAGCTGATGATCTTGCTGACAAGGCAGAAGATGCTGCGGAAGATATTGCTGACAAGGTCGAAGATGTTGCTGAGGAAATCGCAGATCAGGCTGAGGATGCTGTCGATGCAGTTAAGGATGCCGTCGAGGATCTCAAGGAGAAGTTCGACTGATTCTGTGTTGAACCTGAAATCGAAACGGGATGCGGTTTCACTGCGCATCCCGTTTTTTATGTGTTTTATGTGTAAGATAGGGGAATGATTATGCAGCGGATTCTTGGATATCTGCGGCGCGCAGTGCAGGAATTTGACCTCATCCAGAACGGTGACAAAATTGCGGTCGGAGTATCAGGCGGAAAAGACAGTCTGGTTTTGCTGAATGCTTTGCATGATTTTCAGCGTTTCGGGCTTTTCGACTATTCTATCATCGGGATCACGCTTGATCCGCAGTTTGACGGTGTTCCGACTGATTATACACCGGCTGAGGAATTTTGTGATAAACTCGGTATCGAATATCATGTGATCCGGACGCAGATCGGTCAGATCGTTTTCGACCACAGACATGAAACGCATCCGTGCAGCCTTTGTGCGAAAATGCGCCGCGGTGCGCTGCACGACAATGCAAAAGCACTCGGCTGCAATAAACTCGCACTCGGTCATCATAATGATGATGCGATCGAAACATTCCTGATGAATCTGTTTATCGAGGGAAGGATCGGCTGTTATGCGCCGAAATCCTATCTGTCACGCAAGGATATTACGCTGATCCGTCCGCTGAGCTTTGCGCCGGAAGCGGACATCATTCACGCGGCTCGAAACAATATCCCTGAGATCGTGAAATCACGCTGTCCGGTAGACGGGCATACCTCACGGGAAATGATGAAGAATTTTATCCGCGAACAGGAACGTGCAAATTCGGGATTCAAAACGCGGGTATTCGGCGCAATGCGCCGTGCAAATGTTGACGGATGGGGCGGAAAAACCTACGTCCGTGATCTTTCTATGGATAACCCTGAAACCAATGGAAAACCGGAGCGATTTCATATGCTGGAAGCAGAGATCGCCAGACGGCTCAAGGAGGGACAATATGCGGATTCTCGGGATTGAAAGCTCCTGTGATGAAACTGCGGCGGCGATCGTTGAGGACGGCCGCAGGATCCTGTCAAATGTGATCGCTTCACAGGCAGATGAACATAAGCTGTATGGCGGTGTTGTTCCGGAATTGGCTTCGCGCAGACACTGTGAAAACATTCTTCCTGTCGTTCAGCAGGCTTTGAAAGATGCCGGAATGACGATCAATGAGATCGACGGTATCGCCGTCACTTATGCGCCGGGACTGATCGGTGCGCTGCTTGTCGGTGTCAGCTTTGCAAAAGGGCTTGCTATGATGGCAAATAAGCCGTTGATTCCGGTTCATCATACGGAAGGCCACGCGGCAGCAAATTATCTGGTGCATCCGGATCTGAAGCCGCCGTATCTCGGTCTGATCGTCAGCGGCGGTCATACAAGGATCGCGGAAGTGCTGGATTATACAACTTTCCGGACAGTCGGAAAAACCAGAGATGATGCGGCTGGGGAATGCTTCGATAAATGCGCAAGAGCGATGGGCTTTCCGTATCCGGGCGGCGTTCATGTCGATCAGGCGGCGCAAAAAGGCGATGCATCCGCTTTCCGTCTGCCGAAAACAAAAATGGACGGAAATCCTTATGATTTCAGCTTTTCCGGACTGAAAACATATATTGTAAATTTATTGCACCATGCCGACCAATGCGGCGAAACGGTGAATACGGACGATCTTTCTGCCGCACTGCAAAAAGCGATCGCGGATACTGTGACAGAAAAAACGATTGCTGCGGCAAAATCGCTCGGTTATACAAATATTGCACTGTCCGGCGGTGTTTCTGCAAATTCCGGTGTGCGCAATACACTGGAAGATGCCTGCAAAAAGAATGGCTATACGCTTTGTATGCCGCCGATCGCGCTCTGCGGTGACAATGCCGCTATGATCGCGGCACAGGGATATTATAATTATCTTGCAGGAATTACTGCGGATGAAACGCTGAACGCGGTTGCATCCAAAGAATTGCGCGGTGAATCCGCATGAATTATGAATATGAGGAACTGAAAGCCGGAATCTATGTCTGCCGGAGCGAAATACACAGCTTCGGAACGGATGCCTTTCTGCTGACCGGATTTTCTGCGTATCGGCAGCGCGATCTCGTATGCGATCTTGGGACAGGCTGCGGTATCATTCCGATGCTGATGCAGCGGCATCATGCACCGAAGAAGATCTTTGCAGTCGATATTCAGCCGGATGCGATCACGCAGCTTCGGCTTGGTATTGAGAAAAGCGATATTCCGTCTGAGATCGTTCCGGTCTGTGCCGATCTTCGTGCGCTGACCGATATGCCGTTCGGGCAGTTTGATCTTGTGACCTGCAATCCGCCATATAAGGCTGCAAACAGCGGCATTTTGTCTGAGAACAGCCAGAAACAGATCGCGCGCCACGAAATTGCCGGCGATATCTCGGATATCTGTGCGGCGGCATCAAAGCTGCTGAATTATCACGGCAGATTGTGCCTTTGCTGCCGTCCGGAACGTCTTGCAGATATCATGTGTTCGATGCGTGCGAATCAGATCGAGCCGAAACGGCTGCGGCTTGTATGCAAGACGCCGGAATCTGCACCGTGGCTTTTTTTGATTGAAGGAAAAAAAGGTTCAAAACCGTTTCTGCAAATTGAACCGACACTGTTTGTGCGCTCCGGCGAAGGCATGACATCGGAAGCAGCGCAGATCTGTCATTTTGGAGAACAATACCTATGAATGGAACGCTATTTATCGTTGGAACACCGATCGGCAATCTCGGTGATATGACGGAACGGCAGTTGGAGATCCTCAGTACGGTTGACTTTATCGCGGCAGAGGATACACGGGTGACCAGAAAACTGCTCACGCATTTTGATATTCATACGCCGCTTGTCAGTTATCATGAGCATAGCCCAGAGGCGGTGATCCGTCAGATTATGGAGCGCATTGCAGGCGGTGAGAACTGCGCGGTCGTGACGGATGCCGGAATGCCCTGTATTTCCGATCCGGGTGCGATTCTGGTTCAGAACTGCATTCAGGAGCATATCCCGATGCAGGTGATTCCCGGTCCGAGTGCGGTGATCTCTGCACTTGCGATATCCGGTCAGGATACGACACGATTCTGCTTTGAGGGATTCCTGTCTGTCACAAAAAAGCAGCGTTTCACGCATCTGGAATCACTCAGACATGAAACGCGTACAATGGTATTTTATGAAGCGCCGCATAAACTGCTGAATACCTTAAAGGATATGCTGGAATACTTCGGTGACCGTTCTGTTTCGATTTGCCGTGAATTGACAAAGGTCCACGAGGAAATGACGAAAACAACGCTCGCTGAGGCTGTCCGGTATTATGAAAGCAATCCGCCGAGAGGGGAATTTGTTCTCGTGATCGCCGGTGAAACCGTGCATGAAGAAACAGATCAGCCGACACTTGAAGCGGTTCTGACGATTGCAAGAGAACGCATTGCAGGCGGTGAACGCGCTGCGGATGTGTGTAAGCAGCTTGCATCGGAAACCGGCTATCCGAAGCGTGTGCTGTATCAGGCGGTCGTATCAGAGTAATGTGAATATGATAAGCAGGCTGCACCATGAACATGAAGATGATGCAGCCTGTAATTCTACGGTGCGTAGGTTGACGGAAGGACAGGATTCTGATATAATAGGCTTGTAAATATAATTTCCGGGAGGCGCAGCATGGATCAGATCAAAACCGGCGCGATCATCAGAAAATTCAGAACCGATCACCACATGACGCAAATGCAGCTTGCAGAATTGCTCAGTGTCAGTGATAAGGCCGTATCAAAATGGGAATGCGGAAAAGGATGTCCGGATATTTCGCTGCTTTCTGCGCTGGCTGATATCTTTCAGATTGATGTCCGCGTTTTGCTGAACGGAGAAATCGACCGGAAGGAGGGCGAGAAAGGAAATATGAAAAAACTGAAATTCTATGTATGTCCGCATTGCGGCAATATCATTACGGCAACTTCGGAAGCTGCTGTGACCTGCTGCGGAAATCAGCTTTCTGCGACCGAGCCGCGAAAGGCAGAGGCGCATGAGAAATTACAGTTGGAAGAAGCAGACGGAATGTGGTATATCACAGCCGAACATGAAATGACGAAAGAGCATTATATTTCGTTTGTAGCATTTGTCAATGACAATACTGCGATGATATGCAAGCAGTATCCGGAATGGAATCTACAGGCAACGATACCGCTTTATCGTTCGGGAAAACTTGTGTGGTACTGCACGAAATGCGGTCTTTTATATCAGATGATGCGATGAAAAACAGGCTGATACGATTGCAGGCCCGTTTCTCAAATCATTCTGTTCCAAAAATTGAACGATTGGAACAGGAAAAAGTGCGGCTCACCGAGCTGCGCAGAACGCTGCATGAAGAATATAAATCCTGCAAAGACGAGATCACGAAACTGGAAAAAGCCAGGGAAACGATTGCTGCATACCTGAAACAAACAGAGCCAAATCGGACAGAAAACACGCTGGAGTGAGTTACTCCAGCGTGTTAATTTTTTGTATGACATCCGGTGTCTCGCGGTCCAGAAATTCATAGAGCGCAGTTCGCAGCAGATCGGAGATACTCATGCCGAGCCGATCACAGGATTCCTGCAAGACTGCTCTGCTCCCTTTGGGCATATAGAACGAAAGAGTATCAGCATTCTTTCGCCGGGATGCAACGACCTCAGCAGATGATGACTTCCGTTTTGGCTTGCATTCAAGACTGCAATAGACCTGGGAGGGGCTTGTGATTGCAAACGATTTGCCGCAGGTCGGACAGGTTTTCAGATCTCCGATCCGGTATTGCTTGCCACGTTTCACACGCTCATTTTGGATTATCTTGCGGCAGTCAAAACAGTATCGTGCATGGTTTGCAACGGATGAAAAGGATGCTTTGCAGCGCTCACAAGTAAATGATTTTACTTCTTTACCCATAGTATTGATGCTCCTTTTTATAGACGGTTTAGCTTGTAATCACATTCTAAATCATTTTGATCAAATTGTCAAGCATCAAAAAAATTCTGGCATTTTGAATAAAAATAGATGTGCTGTTTTATGCAATGATACAAATTGAATTTATCTCTTTGAAATAGACTTGACATAGCGTGCTAAATATGGTATAATTATACTGGATATAAAATCCGAATATTGAACCGGCTGCGCCGGAGAAAGTGAGAATGCTAAGAAAAGAACCGATTTTACGTTTACATACATCGCCTTGCTGATATATTGACAGAATGCTTGGAAACGTGTATAATGAATGCAGAAACGTCTGTATTCACAACAGGCGATACGTTATGCTGTCAAAATAAAAAGGGCATATCCGAAGATATGCCCGAACGGTTTATTTAAGACTCGTTGGCGGTGCTGACCCGCCGTACTACGCCTTAGCAGGGCGTTCGCTCTCACGTTGAGCTATACGAGTCTGCCGGGCGGCAAGCCGCATCTCTGCCTATGGAGCAGCATTTTCACTTAAACTACCGACACCTGTATTATAGCATAGCGTTTATTTTTTGTCAAGGAGAAAACCATGAGGATTTGTCTGATGTGTCGTGAACGAAAAATGGAACGCTACGGTATCTGCCCCGAATGTCAGGCTCTCAATGACCGTATGCGTGCGCTTTCCTGCGATTTGAGCCGGAAAACTGCTCTCGTGACAGGCGGCAGAATCAAAATCGGGTATGCAGTCTGTCTGCGGCTTCTGCGGCAGGGAGCATCGGTAATCGCAGTCACACGGTATCCGAAATCGGCATTGGAAGCTTACGCACAGGAACCTGATTATCCCTATTTCAAGGACAGGCTTTCTATCATCGGTTTTGATCTGATGCGAGTGGACCGTATGCAGGAGCTGATTGCGCAAATTGAGAACCTCTGCGGCGGAAAACTCGATATTCTCATAAACAATGCCGCCCAGACTGTCAAGAAATCTAATGATTACTACGCCGCGCTGACGGCTCATGAAAATGCACTTTTGCTGGATGCTCCGTCGCTGTATCCGCTCGCGAAACCAGACAGCGCACTCACAATCATGCCGAGCATTCAGGCGTCCGACCACGGCGAAACCGACCGCGACAATTCATGGGTACGTAAATCGGAAGATATTTCTCCGCAGGAATTGCTGGAAGTGCAGCTCATCAACGTGACTGCGCCCTTTATGCTGACAAGCGGTCTGCGGCATTGTCTGGCATATGACAAGAGCGTCAACAAGTTTGTCATCAATGTCAGTTCTGTGGAGGGGCGTTTCAACACCAAACAGAAGCTTGCACGTCATGTCCACACGAACATGGCAAAGGCATCGCTCAACATGATGACACATTCTATTGCTTCGGACTATTCGCGTGACCGTATCTACGTCTATTCCTGTGATCCGGGCTGGGTATCGAATCAGTTTCCGCCCGCCTATGAGATCTCGCAGAATTTCGAGCCGTATCTGACATTTGACGATGGTGCAGCGCGTGTACTGTATCCTGTCACAATGCATATACAGGATGCAAAGATCGACGACAGCGGTATGTTCTATAAGGATTACCGCATCATTGACTATTGAGGTGCATAATGGATATAAATGATTCATTGAAAAACGAGGAGGCAGTCTGCCTGCCTGACATTCCCCAGCCGCCCGAAAGTGTGCCGTATATTTCCCTGACTTGTGAAGAAGCCGATAAGCAAGGCTGGAGCTTCACGCGAAAAAGCGGAAACCGTATGCGCATTGTCGGCTCTGATGGATTGGAAAAAAACAGCATATTCCCATCAGAAATTGGCGGCCGTATCGTCAAAGATGTAGACCACTCGTTTTTTGATTATTCAGGCACAGTGGATAGCATCGCTTTTCCCGCGTCGATCCGAATTATGCCTGAGGATTACTATACTTACTATTATACCAATCGAAACAGCCCAATATTGCATGAATCTGCTCCTGATTCGCCGAACATTTCGGAAATGATCGCAGAACACAATCTGATTTTATCGCCTGAAACCGCAAAAGAGAATGAATACAAAGTGGCATATGTCGGCAAGGGCGCAAAGGTGAAATTTTCGAAAGGAAGCATTGTATCGCTTGGAAAAGGCTCTCTGCGCGGCGAATGCATACTCGATCTGTCCGAATGTGCAGAAATCACAGCCGACAGATTCGTTGTAATGTATCGCCATTATGAGGACGGAGCATTTTGGTATTCTTATGTCGTAAAAACTTGCAGGATCATTCTTCCGCAGGGATATCAAGGATTGTGGTTTCCAAAGCATTGTACGGTAGAATATCCTGACGGCACTGCATACGACGGCTACATCACGAAGGAAACGATTGATGAAGATTCCGCAATCCTGACGCTGAACAGCAATTTTCTTCACTACGATTCCGTGACGGGCAGCGAACGGAACGTGACACTCCGTATGTCAAAAGCAAACACGACATTCGAGTGGAATGCCATACACAGTACGCATCTGGAACACCTCATACTCGAACAGCCGCTTTCAGGTGAGGGTGATTTTTTCGCTCCCCGCTGCGGTCGGCTGCATTGTGTAGAATGGGACGACAAGACAGCGTATATCCCGTCTGCTGATTTGATCGGCGAAACAGCACACAGATTGCTCCTGAAAGCATTCGGCGTCCGAAAAGACAACACGCATCGCTTTTTCGATCACCAAATCATCGACCGCGCATTCATGGACAAAAAGCAGGGCGGAAACCTCTCACAGAAATCGAAAATTCTGCTTGCCGCGGATGTCCTGCGCAGTACGGAAGCTCTGTATCCTGACCGCACGCCATATCTCGGCTATTTGCAGACGCATAAGCGTTATGCACTGCTTTTAAGCAAAAACTTACCGCAGGATTATGTCGATTTCCTGCGGAAATTCTATGAGGCGGAAACATAACTCAAAATGCTAATTGCGGCTACGCTGTAACAAATGTGACCTATGATTCATAGGGTGTGAACACAGTCCAATGGCTTGCTTTGGGCTTCGTTATACTGTCCTGATACGCTCATATACAATCAAGCACCGTCAGATGATTCAATCTGACGGTGCTACGATATTCATAGTGACAACTCCTTTCGTTTTCGTGTCCGGGATGTTTTGTTTTCTGATCATAAATACGAATGAAACGGGCGGATGGCTGCTGAAAAAATGTGATTAAACTTTTATGAGGAGAATCTTTTTCCAAAACATATTGACAACTTTCCTCCGATGTGCTATGATATAATCAATCCATGCCGCAAATTGCGTGTGCCGTGGGGAACTATACCCCCGATGCAATGTCAGGGGTCTGAATCCCGAAAGAAAATCGGGTCGAATGTAAAAAACATTCATCTTCCAGCCATCAGCATTCATGAAAAAAAGGCATACGCTTTTTGGGGCGTATGCCTTTTGTTATCGGGTTTCAGGAAAGCGAGGAATTTCAAATGCAGAAGAAACAGAAAATGACCGCCGCATTGCGAAAAGAACAGAAACTCGCAAAAAGTGCAAAATACAGCAATGCCGCAAAGACGAAAGAACCCGCCGCGCACATCGAACCCGCGCCGCATTCCGCAGAAAATCTGTCCGCACCTGCCGCACCCGCTGTACCCGCCGCCGCACCTGTTTCCGCGGCTGTTCCAAGATCATTCGGCAAACGAAAATCCT
>JAZQOZ010000181.1:0-24637 GCA_045628085.1 Oscillospiraceae bacterium
ATCCGAGCATTACTACTGTACTAACCTTGCCGTCTTCAAAATCCTTACGGATACGCCATTTCTGGTTTTCACTGGCAGAATAGCTCTCTTCCTCTGAGAAGCGTAGTACGATATTCAATTTTGGACATAAAAATAGCGGACAGCGCTTCAATACGAAACACCATCCGCTTTTTTCCATTATTCAGTTTGGTTGTCAACAGGCTTTCTACCGTTTGTTTTAGGGTTTCTACCAACCTTATCGGCGGTAGGTATCTACCAAGTTTCTACCTCAAAAAGTGACGTAAAATAGGGTTCTGAATGCCTCTAAATGACCACTAAGGGATACTAATGCCGAATAGCGTTACTTATAACATATTATTGAAGGAAATACAATGGGTGAAGATGAAAAAAACAGTATGAAATCTCCATGAGCGATAAATCGGCTGCCGGAAAACTTCCGGTGATGTCAGAATAAAAGTTTTGATCCAACTTTTTCAAAAGTTGGCACGTTCTTAGGGCAGCGCCCTAAGTCGCGCTCCGCAGAGCGCGAAAATCCCTGTTTTGCATTTATATTGGGGAAGATAGGGGCTTGGGGAAAGTGCCCCATTTTGAATGGGCCACTTTCCCCATTATAAATCTTTATACCGCTCTTGTGTTATTCTGATTCAGAACAGAGGACTTTATCGACAAGCTGTATCGGCACTGCCGACTTATAACATATTATGAAAGGCAATGCAATGGATGAAGATGAAAAAGCAGTCTGATAACTGCATGGGGGCAAAATCGGCGGCGGACACTGCCCACTAAATCGCATCTCCGGCGCGGCAGAGAGAAGCTGAAAGAGCTTCTGAGCTGATCCGCCGCCGAAGCATTTCGGCTGAAATGCCGCTTCAATATGTTATCTGCCGGTTCGCCGGTTCAGGATAAAAGAATTCAAACATATATTCAGGAGGAAACAATTATGAAAAATCAACTGACACTTCGCAAGAGAACCGTAATGTGGATCGGCCGCGTACTGACTGTTCTGACAACAGGCTCTTTCGCCGCACTGGGCGTAAGCGCAGCAAACGACCCGGATGCGAATCTGGAAGAAGTTGCAACTCCGATCATCGGCCTTGTCAACCAGATCATGAATGTTGCGATCCTTGTGGTCACAGCAGTCGGCGCAGTGTTCTGCATCAGCCTCGGCGTGAAGCTCGCCCGTGCAGAGGAGCCGCAGGAGCGTGAAAAGGCAAAGCAGCACCTCAAGAATGCGATCATCGGCTTTGTTCTGATCTTCGTTCTGGTCGTTGCTCTGAGAATCGGTGCGCCGCTGCTGACTGAGTGGATGAACGCTGCAAGCTCGAACTGATCATCACAGTTACCAATTCACTGAGGATGTGTTCTGAATGAAACATTTTTTCAGCATAAAGCATACTCTGTATAAAGTATACGCTCTTACAGCCGCAGCGGTCTTATCCCTTGCGGCTGTCGGGGCGTATTCCCCGATTACTGCATCAGCAGAGGGGGAAACACCCGACGACTCGCAGTCTGAAGGCAATGAAAAAGTCGAACTCCAGCTCAGCGACAAGCCCTTTTATCGCTGGGAAAAGCTGACAGACGGCAACTACAAGGAAAAGATCGAGCAGGGCAAGGAATACCCTGTTCTGATTATCGGAATGAATTCGCACCCCAAAAAGACATCAGGCAATTTTTTTCTCAACGGTGTTGCGCCGGAATGTCTCTGGTTCGGCTGTAATGTTTCTTTGAATAAATATCCGGCGGATTCGCTTTTGATCGGCAACCGGAAGGATGAAGATTTTATTGATGATAAGATATATGAGCAGGACAATGAGGAGCATCGCAGAAATTCTGTTGGCTCTTATGTGCAGGAGCAATTCAGAAAGCTCGATCAGGATAGTCCGCAGGAACAGGGTGGAAAGAATGACTCCGGTCAACCGACGCTTCCGACGAAAAACCGTTCCTGAACGTAAACTGTAATTTGAATGAAAGGAAAACAAGAGATGAGATTGATACCCGGAAAAACCAAAGTGAAAATTGAATTATTCCGCGGGATCACGATCGGCGACATCATCGTAGGCATGATCGGGCTGACTTTGCTCACGCTTGTTCTCCTTTCGACTTTCCCCGGCCGCATATACATTATTGTTGCGATCATTGCCCTATGCGCATTGCTTTTGATCCGGCTGGACTCGCAGCCGAATTATGTTTTGCTGCTCAGCATTCTGCGCTATTTCTCATATCCGCGTGCTTATCGGCGTTCTGTTCGGGATGCGGAGCTTTGCAGAAATACTGAACCGGAAGACACGGAATCCGACGATCATATCCGTGCGGCGATCGAGCAGATCATGTACGAAAAAGAGCATCCCAAGCAGGAAAATGAAAAAAAGCCGAATGCAGGTGCTGTAAGCAAAAAGTCAGAAAAGAAACAATGCCCGATCGAAGAGGTGATCCCGTTTACAGGGATCTCGGACGGTTTTATTGAATATAACGGCAGTTATTACGGTGCGGTCATTGAGATCTCACCGGTCGAATTCCGCTTTTTCAGTCAGTACCGCCGCGATGCTTCGATCGAAAACTGTCTCGGCAAGGTCATTCGTTCTCTGCGGATGAACTATGCGGCGAATATCATTAAGATCGAACGCCCGATCGTTTATACCGGATATCTCCGGAAGGAATACGAAAAGCTCAGCGATCTCCGCATATCCTATGAAAAAGGACTGCTGACAGAAGAAGAACTGCAAAGCCGTATCGAGATCCAGTATGACCGCATCAATGAGATCGAGCGCCTTTGCAGTGAAGAAAAGGTCATTCAGCCGTTCTATTATATCGTGCTGTTTCATTCCGATAAGCGTCAGTTAAAGTCCGAAACAGAGAATGCCTTGATTGATATCAGGCAGGGCGAAATGCCTGCGCGTCGGCTCGAACAGGATAAGGAACTTGCTGTTTTCCTGAAATATACGAATCATCTGGATTTTGATGAGAATGAAATTGAACGGATCGAGCCGAAGGATTATGTGAAATGGGCAATGCCGGAAACGCTTTCCTTCGCTTCGCGGACGGCTTCGATCGACGGTATCGTGACACATCAGATGCGTGTTGTCAATTATCCGTCTGTTGTCGGTGATGCATGGCTGGCAGGCGTGATGTCGATTCCGGCAACGAAGGTCGTTGTCAAGGTCACGCCGATGGAACGCAACAAGGCGATCCATGCGATCGACCGTTCTTTGCAGGAACTTCGCGGTCAGATCAATGCGACCAGTATCGACTCAAAGATCATCGAACTGGAAACGCATATCGAAACGCTCAGCCGTCTGCTTGTGACATTGCAGCAGGAAAATGAAATGCTCCTGACGGTCAATATCTATATCAGTATGTATGATGCAACGCGGACGGCACAGGTAAACGGTGATGCGGTCAGATATTCGTCACTGCCGATCATTGCGGATATGAAAAAAACTGTCCGCCGGAACTGGCAGGAAACCGGTATGCGTCTGAACGGTATGGATTTTGCGCAGCATGAATGCTTTATCGGCTCGCAGGTATCCGGATACGATCCGTTTCTCAAGGACGGCCGCGGTATCCCGTCCAATACCATTGCGGCAATGTATCCGTGGATCTATGCCCATGTTTCGGATGAGGGCGGTATCCGGCTCGGCACAAATGAAGGCGTTCCGGTCTTTATCGACTTCTTCCGCCGCGATTCCGAGCGCGTCAATTCCAATATGGTCATTATCGGTAAATCCGGTTCCGGTAAATCTTACGGTACGAAGTCACTGCTGACCAATATGGCATCTGAAGATGCGAAAATATTTATTCTCGATCCCGAAAATGAATATACGGAGCTTGCCGGCAATCTGCACGGCAAGGTCATCAATGTCGGAAATGCTGCCGTCGGACGGCTGAATCCGTTCCATATCATCACGGCACTGGAGGATGACGAATCCGATTCGGATTCTACCGGCAACAGCTTTGCGGCACATTTGCAGTTTTTGGAGGAATTTTTCCGCCAGATCCTGCCCGATGTCGATAAGGATGCGCTTGAATATCTCAATTCACTGGTCGAGCGCCTCTATACCAACTTCAATATTACTGCGGAGACCGATCTTTCCGGATTAAGACCGGAGGATTATCCGATCTTTGACGATCTGTATGATCTTGTGTTGGAGGATTTCCAGCGCACCAATAACCCCTATCTCAGAACCATGCTGCAAACGCTGATGAACTACGTTTCCAAGTTTGCAACGGGCGGACGCAATGCGTCGATCTGGAACGGCCCGTCATCCATTACCACTGACGAGAATTTTACCGTGTTCAATTTCCAGTCTCTGCTTGCAAACCGCAATTCAACGATCGCCAATGCGCAGATGCTCCTTGTGCTGAAATATGTGGACAATGAGATCATCAAAAACCGTGACTATAATACCCGTTACGGCTTAAAGCGCAAGATCGTTGTGGTCATTGACGAAGCACACGTTTTCATTGACAATAAATTCCCGATCGCACTGGATTTCATGTTCCAGCTTGCCAAGCGTATCCGTAAATACAACGGTATGCAGATCGTTATTACACAGAATATCAAGGATTTTGTCGGCAGTGAGGAGATCGCCAGAAAATCCACAGCGATCATCAATGCCTGCCAGTACAGCTTCATTTTCGGCTTAGCGCCGAATGATATGGATGATCTCTGCAAGCTGTATGAAAAGGCGGGCGGCATCAATGAAGTGGAGCAGGATCAGATCGTGACTGCGCCGCGCGGACGCGCATTTACCGTTATGAGCCCGACAAGCCGTTCTTCCTTCATGATCGAAGTGCCGCAGTCGATGGTCGATATGTTCGAGCAGCAGAATTACCAGAGCCACTATTTCAATGACGAGGAAGGCGCGGAATACTGGGAGAATTTCATCAGTGAAAGCCGCGCAGAGCATGAAGCCAATGTCAGCGACAGGCTTTCTGAGGATGAATATGAGGATGCGGATGACGATGAAGAAAGCAGTTTCAGCTTTTCGGAAATCGACGCAGAGGAAGCAGACCGCCTGTATGGAAATGACGAAGTGCCGCAGAACCGTGAAGAAAGCAATGTTCACTTTGAGGAAACCAATGCGCCGAACCGTGAACTGCCGCCGGTATCACAGATCCCTGTTCCGGTCTATGCGCAGCCGGTTCAGCCGCAGCTTGATATTGCATCGCTGATCACGACGATTCGGGAAGAAGTCAGACGCGAGGTCGAGATCCAGCAGCTTCAGGCAACAGTGCAGGAGCTTCAGGCACAGGTCGCAGCAAATTCCGGAAGGACAGATGCGGTCAGTCCGGAGAGAACTGCCGCTCCGGTACGGCCGTCTGTATCGGAAGAATCCGCGCAGCCGATGCGTTATGCGGATGAAGAAACCGAAACAGAATTCTTCACGGATGATGAAGATGAATTTGCAGAAAACGAAGAATCGTTTGATGCTGATGAAGAATTTGCAGAGGACGAGGAATCGTTTGACGCTGATGAAGAATTTGCAGAGGACGAAGAAGCGTTTGATGCTGATGAAGAATTTGCAGAGGACGAGGAATCGTTTGATGCTGACGAAGAATTTGCAGAAAACGAAGAATCGTTTGATGCTGACGAAGAATTTGCAGAGGACGAGGAATCGTTTGACGCTGATGAAGAATTTGCAGAGGATGAGGAATCGTTTGACAATGATGTATTTTCATTTGACGATGAAGAATCAGATGCAGATGACAGCAGATCGTATGACGATGATGATGATGACGATTTCACACCGACATTTGACATCATGGCATTGCTGGATGAACAGCTTGACAGCTATGCCGAAATGAGTTTGACCGAACGTATGGAAGAAATTGATGTTATGACAATGGAAGTATCATTGGAAGAACTTGCGGCATTTGTAAAGGAAAACAGAAAGAGGCGATGATCATGAAAATTGATGTGAAGCTCGTAAACAGGGGAACGGAAGGGGAACTGATCCTGTCCGGCCGTCTGGATTCGACGAATGCAGAGGATGTGACCAAGCTGTTTTTGCAGGTCGCTGACCGTTTTCAGGATGTAACGCTGAATCTGCGTGAGCTGTCTTATATTTCCAGCGCGGGACTTCGTTCTCTGAAAACATTGTATATGAAAATGCGGAACAAGGGCGGCAATCTGACGATCACGAATCTTGCGCCCTATGTTGCCGAAGTATTGGAAATGACGGGTTTTTCGGAGATGTTGAATATCAAATGAAAAAGAATGAGATTCCTGAAAAGCGCTTGTGGAAGCGTATCCTGACAGCTGTTGTTCTGGCAGGCTGGCTTCCGTCTGCGTTCCCTGCCGTTCATGCGTTTGAGGAGATTCAGACGGATGATCACGGCGGCATAATCGACAATGATCCGGTCACTGCACCGCCTGAAATGAGCAATCTGGAATCGCCGGAATATACGGATGTGGAACAGATCAATCCGTTTGGCGAGAATGAAAGTAGCATCAAGATCTCACAGAACGGTCAGCAGCTGGATGTGCAGGCAGAGTCCGGTCAGCCGTGGGATGAGGATATGGTGATCGGCGGCGAAGAACCGACACTGGAAGCCTTTTCCGTCAATGATTACATGACGAAGCTCGGCGGGGACAGATTTTATACCGTTCCTGAAGATGAGAATCTGTATACGATGTCTGTTGCAACGGGCATGGAACCGGGCGATACAGTCGAGTATTTTGCGATCCGTTATACAGATGAGCATAACAACAAGCAGACGAAATATATTTTCCCGAAAACGTATTCTCTCAAGGCATCAAATGATTACATTGACGGTCTGATGGCGGAGTATGCCGGCGGCGAAGATCCACTGAAAAGAAAGCACAGTATTCTCAGCGGAATGGGCTATTCCATCAATTCTGCAAAACAGAATGAGACCGCACTTCAGGCGTGGTCGGCAGAGGAGTTTCTGTTCAAGACAGAGGCTGATATTCAGAAAATTGATGAGATCAATGTATTCATGTCCAACGGAAGCTGGACGGTGCAGGGGCTTTCGATCAGTGAGGTCACAAGCATCAACGGCTACGGCGAATACGGTTTCTATTCCGGAAAATACTATCTCAGTCTCGGCAAGAAATATCTCTGCGTGCTGGAAAGCAAGACGGGCGGTCATGTGCAGCTTCATGCGAATAATGATACGCTGCATACGCTCGGCGGCGGCGATTCGATATACTACCGTCTGGTCGTACCGTCCGGCGTGCAGGCATCATCCGATCCGGCTGACGATTACTATTCCTTCCGGATCGACATAGCCGATCAGCTGGATGCCGGTCTGGAATCCATGCTGCATATATCACCGCAGGAACTGGATTCTTCCTCGTTCATCGAAGATCTGGCGATCGAGATCGAGTATCTTGATAAAAACGGCTGGACACGCAATGTATCCATGCCTGTCCTGCTCTCCATGATCGGACAGTATCGGATGCTTGGGGACAGTGTGCGGTCGGTCGGACTGGCGCAGCGCGGTGATACGCTTGCTTTTACCGCAAGTCTTCCCGAATTTGATGAGCTGCTGTCTTTGAAGCTCCATGTCGGCCTGCCTGCACGGCAGAGCATTCAGGCAAACGGCGGTATAGCCGGCGGAAATGCGGCAGTGGATGCAACGATTGATTCGGATTTTATTTCGATCGCAGGCATTTCCATGTATAAGGGAACGTGCCGGATGTCCAATTATGAGGATGGCACAGATCCGGATACCGGTGAACAGATGCCCTGCTACAGCTATGGTTTTCGGTTTTCATCACCTGCGCCGGAATTGTATTATACCAATTCGATCCCGTCCGGTTTCCGTGTCAATGCCGGAACGACTGCTGAATTTGAAATGACCAAATACAGTGCAGATTCCAATGCGCCGCTGATCGTCACACCGGAAATGGGCAATTTCCTGATCCGTATCCGGACAGATCAGGTCAGCGCGAACGTTCAAAACTGCAATATGACCGTGAATCTGACTTATCAGGATTATTCCGGCAATGAGAAGGTCAGTCCTGTTTATATTGCAAAAAATGAAGTACTGAATTACAGCGGTTACTGGCCGACTACGGAAGATCCGCGCGGTAATTTCGGTTATTATTACGGCACTTCAGCCGGACGCTATATTGAGTTTCCTGTGACACTTGAAGATGCGGCGGCTATTACCAATGTGGCGATCGCAACTGACACGATCTCGGATGAGATCCAGATCGACGGCATATCGGTCTCCGTGGCCGATTATATCGGAAAACGCCGCATTTACGGGCAGATATTGACAGTCAGCGGAGGGACTTCCAATTTCCGGATCGTCCGCACGCTTCGGCACACGGTGATCCCGCCGTTTCCGATCACGCTGAAACTGCTTTTCACGGCCGGCAGCTCGTTCAATATCACGACCGGAACCGGAACGGTCATTCCGACCGGCGAACCGGATTATTCAACGATGCGCTATACGATGTCCTATGATGACACGAAGCGCGATTTCGGATTCATTCGTTCAAAACTGGCTTATGATGTAACGGTCAAGGTTGCGAATGATGCAACCAAATCCAATGTCAACGGTGATTCCGGTTCGAGAAACCAGTTCTATTTCCAGCTTCAGTTTAAGAACGGAAACAGTGCGTTTGTTCTCGCAAATCAGCAGCTTACTTCTGACGGCTTCCGTTCAGGCATGGATGAGCTTTTCACCATTAAGATCAATCGTGATTACGGCGATGTGACTGCGATCCGCGTGATCCCTGAGGATATATCATCAGACAGCGATGTGTTCGATAAGCTGAATATTGAACAGATCACCGTTACGGAACGCACAAACGGCGGCGCCGGTATGCAGTATGTATTCAATAATGTCGGCTGGATTGGCATTGACTATCACGATCAGGCAGAGGAAAACTCCCATAAAAAGAAGCCGGGCCGTCTGCTCGCAGAGCTTGCAAGCACCTACACGGTTTCTTATCAGCAGAAGGTCATTTATCTGAGCTGTGAGATCAGTGCTTGGCCGTGGGATGTATCTTATGTTCCGTTTGAAGCAAGTATCGCCGCAGATCTGACGTATCTTGATCTTAACGATCAGCCGCAGACTGTCAGCTTTGACGTTGTTTCCCGAATGTACAGCTACATGAACCGGACACCAAAATCTTATGAGGCTGCTTCGGACGGCAGCAATCAGGGATTGTATAACAGTATGGGTACGGTCACGGATCCGGATTATATGCTGCGTCCGAACCATACCGACCGCTTTATCCTGCCGCCGCTTGCGGATGCGAAAACGATCAAAAGCATGACGCTTTATATCGTGAACCGTTCCAAAGGCACAATGTACTGGGTGATCAGCGGTGTGACACTGTCGCGCATCTTCTCTGACAGCGGTACGGTCATCCTGAAAAACCAGCCCGGCGATCATGAAAGTGATTATCTGCGTTCTATGGAGACTTCCGAGCTTTGTGCGATGGTGCCGGATGATTCGTCTATGGAGAATTCCGGTATCAAGATCCCGCTGCCTTCCGGTGAACGTGTCAAGCGTGAGATCAAATTCTCGGATTCGTCGATCACATGGTCGGAATATTCTGCGTGGACTTCCGCTGTCACGAGAATGCCGGAATCGACAAATGACACGCTCAATCTTTATCTGTATCCGACGGATTATAACAAAAATGTCAATGAATCGCCTGCCAGTGCTGTGTTCCAGTATACACTGCCTTTCTCGAAGGTGATGCAGGTCAAGCAGGGTACGCTGAGTGTTGCCGCAAGCGGAACTGCTGATGCAATGTATTATTGCAAGGGCGTTCCGGCATCTAATATGCAGACACTGACTGCACTGGGCATCTCCTGCCGCAATTCGCAGATGATCTTCAACCGTGCGGTCGTGGAACAGGTTCGGGATAATGTGATCGTGAACCGATATGAGATCGCGTTCGGCGGTTCATCCGCAACGCTCGGACTGCGTGCATCGCCCTCAAAGACAGTCGCATTCGAGGATAAAAAACGGCAGACACTGATGATGTCTTTCTCGGAGAATACCAAAGAGATGACACTTTTCGGACCGGATGAAGATAATCAGAATGTCAATGATATCGCAGTGGCATTCCAGTACCGTTCGAGTCTGGATAAAAATTTGCCGCCGGAACTGCGGCAGTCCTATTACACGCCGTATGTCTATCTGTCCGATGCAGGTATTCAGAAACTCATGCCCGGCATGATGGCGGAAGTTCCGTTCAATATTCCGTATGTCAGCGAGATCCTTGGCTACAGGATCGTATCTTTCGGTAATATTTCCGCCGAAGTAAACGGTTCGATGCTTGTCAATTATTCTCCTGCCGGCACGAGTACAGGAGAGACCGGAACAGATACTCCGACAGCTGATATTCTTGAACACTGCTACTGCGTCAGCAAACGGTTTGCTGTCACCAATGCCATTTCAGAGCATCTGGTTCAGCACGATCCTGCTGCGGAGCAGCTCCCGAACAATAAGGGAATGTCCGGCACGACTGCGCTCGCACCGCTGGAACTGACGATCAAGACTGCGGCAGCAGCAGCAGGCGGTGAATCGGTTCCTGATGTTCCTGTTGCGATGAATATTTTCTATAAGACCAGCAGAGGCGAGGAAGTTTATATGCCGGTCGCCGATATCCGCGCATACATTCAGCCAAAGATCCGGAAGAATGCCGAAACAGGCGAGAACGTCCTGATCGACAATTTCGTTGCAGGTGAAAGCACATCAATCGAGCTGTTCCTGCCGGATTGCGAGGAACTGACCGCATTTGAGATTTGTCTGGCAGATGAGACGGGTACTGCCGTATGGAGTGTTGAAAGCATCGAATATAAGCTGAAACTCGAAAATACGCCGTACCGCAGATCAGTCAACATGGTATTCAATTCGACACCGCAGGTATTCTCCGTGCGGAATGTGAAGCTGACAAGTGATGTCTTTGTGAATGACAATTTCCTGTCGAATGTCACTGCTTCGCCTTTCGGTGTGAGAGCAGAAGTCGGTCAGCAGGTGAAGGTCATGCCGCGTGTTGAACTGGGTGAAAACGGATTCGGCTATCATGTGTCGTGGATCGTCAACAATACTGCAACGGATGTGACGAATGTGATGACACAGCCGATAGAGGGCGGATTTGTGTTCACGCCGCAGAATAACGGCTCAACAACAACGGATTCTTATCAGATAGAGGTCTTTGCGCTGGATAATCCGGATAAGAAGAATATCATCAATGTTGTTGTTCCGGTCACAAAGGCGGTCACGGTACCGCAGCAGACGGAAACAACGCCGCCTGTGACTACGCCGCCGGATGCACAGCCGGTCGAAACACCGCAGGAAATGCCGGTACCGCTTGAGATTCCGGCCTGACGGATAGCTGATCAGACGGCTGAAGATCCGATCATGTTATTTGGAAGAATGAACAATGAGTAATTTTATCAGCAATATCAAAAAGCATAAAAAGCTTGCAGTCATCTGCGCGGCGGTGCTTGCTGCCGCCGTCGCAGCGGCTGTTCTGGCATCGGTTCTGGCAAAACAAAAAAAGGACCGGAGCAGGAAAGCCATAAACGGACGCTTTATTTTGAGGACACGGATTATCCCGTTTATGTGATGAATCAGGGCGATAAGCTGCTGATCGAACTGGACGGCTCGGCAACGCCTGAGCTGAACTGGACATCCGATCTGGAACCATACGGCATTGCGCGGATCGAACCGGAAAAGGATGAGAAAAACGGGAAATACAGTCTTTCTCTGGAACCGTTTCAGTCAGGATTTGCAGCGGCATCCTTCCGCAGAAGCAGCGAGATCGCCGGCTTGAACTATGATGTCGTGACGATCTATGCAGATTTCTATATTTCGGAGAACAAAGAGGGCGAAATGATCATGACGCTTTCGGATATGCGGCAGATCGGTTCGTCTGCCGGCGCACCGGATACGGATACCCCGTATCTGATCAACGGCAGCCGGATCTATATGCCGAACGGCGGTGACTGGGTGCTGAAAGCAGAGGATGCGCAGGGGATACCCGATGACCATTTCAACAGCTACCGCAATATTGACGAGAATAATTATGAATATATCGAATTCTTTTATGCCAATTCTGCGGAAGATCCGGAAAAGCCGGAAACCGGTGCGTCTGAGACTGTTCTGTATCTGGAAAGTGCAGCGCTTGGGATCAGGCAGCGTTTGGAATACAGCCTGAATGATAACAATGAATGGGTTTTGTGTGCAGCGGAGGATACCGATGAAGAATAAAACCGCGGAAACGGACAGCAGTCTCAGCGAGGTTTACGATTACGATGAAGAAACGGAATCTGAAAACACGGGATCCGATGAAGTGTCTGAACAGGAAGAACCGGAAGAAGAACTGAGCGAGGAAGAACAGGAAGCACTTCTTCAGAAGGAACGGAAAAAAGAGATCCGGCATATCCTGCTTGGCAATTTTGTTGTATTTGAGGACGGTTCTTACGGTGCAGGAAGCGGCGCATGGGTTTCTCCGTTCGGATTCAGCGACGGTGCGCTGCGTACACTCAATTTCGGGATATCCAGAAAACGGTTTCTGTATACGTCATCCGTGAAAAATAATACGAAGATCCTGTATGATGTTCTGAAAGCGATGAAGCAAACCGGCAGAAGGCTGATCCTTGCAACAGCGCCGGAATATCCTGTCTGCTATGTCAAGAGTTATATTTTCCGTCCGGTCGTGCTGATGCTGGAACCGGTTTCGAGCGATAAAAACAATACGGAATTTGTCCTGAACGCATATTGCAGCAGAAGTCTGCTGTCGATCCTGCGTGCGGTCAGCAGACTGAATAAGAATCTCCCATCGCAGATCACACAGAACGGCAGGAAGAATAAGAAAAAATAGCATGGAACAGAACAAAGCCCTCAGAATTCAGTTTCTGAGGGCTTGATTTATGCAGTGTAGGATGTTTCATTTATTCAGGAGATCGGGGGCACTTATACGGTGCGGAGTGTTTTTCTCTGCCTCTTTTTGTATCTTTTGCTGCTCTATATAGTGTTCTTTGATTTTATTGTGCTCTATCTGTGTATTCCTGCCGATATTTGCTTGCTGGATATATTGGGCGTAGAGCTTTTTTTCGGCGTCATCTTTTGTTAATGCATTTTGAAGTGCTTTTGCGTTATTAGCTATAGATAGATCACCGTATTCTTGTATGCAATCTTTAAATGCCGGAGTTTCCAATATTTCCTTGATACTGTCATCGAATTCTTTTTGTGATGGTGATATATTTTTTTGATCCTTTTTTTGGCTTGTATGAAGTATATGAATTGCGATCAGTGCCGCAGCACAGTGAGAAAGCTCATCTTTACTCGGATTTGTTTTGGATTGAATGTTCTTAATGTAGCTTGTCGGATCAAGGTCTGCTGTTTTCTGAACTTTCTGTTTTGGATCTTTCCTTTTATTCGTCTGCTCCAATGCATTCTTCTTGTCAGAGGAAGCACCGACTGTTCTTCGTGTTTGATTCTTGTCTGCGGAAATGGATATACGCCTTTCGACAGAAGGAGAGCCGACTGTTTTTCGCGCCGTATTTTCGGCATTGATATTGTCGATTTGCGGTTTTATGTTCTCTTTATTGTGATTCTTTTCCTTTTGGGGGTGCGCATCTTTTTTTTCTTTCGGGGGGATCACTTCCCTTTTCGGCTGTTCCGGATTCAGTTCCTTCTTATTGTTCTCTTTCTTGTTCTCCGCATCTTTTGGAATCGGTTGTTCCTGCTTCTGTGCATCGTTTTTGGCAGATTTTTTTTCAGTGGCCTTCAGCAGTTCATCGAGAATGTTTTTATCGTCAGCGGCACTGTCCGGATGGAGAGCCTCGTTTTCATCCATGCGGCGGTTTCTTTCCTTTTCGGTTTCTTTTTGGAAAATACTGCGTTCGATCTTGTTTTTGTCGTGTTTCATCTGCTGACGCGCTTTGTTTCTGTACTCTATTTCCGGATAATGATGATCGAAAGCATCGCACAGCGCGTCGATCAGCATACGGAACAGATCACGGAATCCGCCCTCATATTCAGGCTGTTTCGGCTGAGAATTCGGTTTGAACTCATCCAGATATTCTGATTCATCTATTTTCAGTTCCGAGATTTTGAGCGCCGTATCCAGTACAGCGCGGTTTTTATTGTAAAACGAACCGAGTTCTTCCAAAGAATCCTGCTTTTTTTCCCATTCCTGTTTGGAATCAGGCGTTTTGAATGCTTCAGGAGAGCGGGATGTTTCTATGACGGCGGAACAGTATTTCTCCAGTTCGGCGGCGAGATCTTTTCTATTGTTCTTGATCAGATGTGGTTTGCATCTGAGCAGTTCCTCAGCATATTTCGCTGCTTTTTCGGTTTTCTGTTTCATAGTGTCCGGATCTTTATCCCATTTTTCTGTATATTCAGCAAAAGAAAGATGCTTGTTTGGCATGAAAAATTTCCCCTTTCATATCAGATGAGGCGCTTTTTTGTTCGCTCTATATATAATACTGCGATCCTGATCATTTGGGTGCAAAGAAATAATCAGGATCGCAGATTTTTTGAATTTGTGAAAACAGCAGTCCGCATCAGAAGTCTGCATATTATTTTGCAAGCAGGATCCGTTTGAGCAATGAGAGATCAGCCGCATTCAGGATGCCGTCTGCATTCAGATCGCCTGCTTTCCAGTCAGCAGGGATTTTGCCTGCGGTCAGATAGGCGGCAAGTGCTTTGGCATCTTCTATATCGGTTTTTCCGTCCGCCGTGATATCACCGGCAATCGGCTGTGCAGAACCGCCGGCTGCTTCTTCCTCGGTGAACGTATACGGATAATACGCAATATTGTCCATATAGCCGGAAAATCCGATGTCATCCCCATAGAATGATTTTCCGAACAGGAGCTTCTGATTCGTTCCCATATCGGCAGGGCAGGTGTTCAGCGTATTGGTTTCTGCGGCGAGTATCCCGTCAACATACAGTCTGCACGATGTCTTGCTGACTGCAAAGATATATTTGTGCCAGTCGGTCGCATCAAAATCATAGCGCATTCCGGTTTCGCCCTTCCATGTATCTACGGTCGTCTGAAAACGGAAATGATCCTTTGCAATCTTGAAGAAAGCGTAGAGATATTCGTCCTGACCGGATGCAAAGGTGAAGAAATCACCTTCGGAATCCGATTTTGCATCCATGCAGACGGTGTAACCGGATAAGCCGTCCGGAATACCGTTTCTCACTGCGGCATAATCACTTGCCGTACCGCCGAAATACAGGACATTGCCCTTTTCTGCATCCTGCACGACTTTTGTATTACCGTAAAGCGTCAGCGTATTTCCGTTTCCGGAAAGATCCGGTACATCTTTTCCGCTGACATTTTCAAAATCAAACTGTGCGGCGCAGGAACGCGGTTCTGCATCGCCAAGCGGTGTGCCGTAAACCTTGACTTCATAGATCGTCGGGGTATACCAGTTATTACCCGGATTATTCTGCAAGGTCGCACTCTTGACATTCAGCCGGACATATCTTGCCTTTCCTCTGAGCAGATCACTGTTGAAGCCGTAGGTTTTGGATACCCGTTCACTGCTTTTGTCGGAACGGTCGCAGAGTGTTGTCCAGTTCACACCGTCCGTGCTGCCGTCTATCGTATAGGCATAATATCCTTCAGAGCCTTTGCAGATATACCACGAGATCTGCACATTCCGCAGTTCACATTCACGTTCCAGATCAACGGTCAGTGTAAACGGCCATTTTTTTGTCTTATCCACAGCCGTAAAGGATGTCCGGTATGAACCGTCAAATGCTTTGCAGGGTGCATTCCATCCGTTTGCCGCCAGTGAAGAGACCGCCGGACGATCCTGTGAAAGCAGTTCACCCTGCTGAACAGGATACAGATCACCTGTCTTGGTGCTGTATTTGAAATACGGATAATAGTCATAGAAAGCAAATTCTTTGTCAAAATACAGCGGACAAAGCGTTGTACCGCTGGTATCTGAGGAGCGCAGCCAGCGGTATGCGTGCATCAGATAATTCTGATCCTGAAGATTGACGATCCAGCCAGACTGCGATGAGAAAGTTGAAGTATTGCCGATCTCACGCAGACCGCTCCATTCTCCGGCGATATTATCCGTCACGGCGTATGCACCGCTGCTTGGATACCAGCCTGCCGCCTGCGATGTAAAGAGAAAATAATAGCCGTTCTTTTTGACCATATTCGGAAATTCACGGTACTGATCTGCAAACAGTTTTTTCACGACCGCAGATACATCACTGTAATCTTCGGTCATCCGGAAAATATACATCGTTGCATTTGCGCCCTGTCCCTTTGTATTGGCGGCGGCGATCAGATAGCCGGTATGTGCAGCATCATCGTCGAAAAAGATCGCCATGTCACGGACTTCAATATCCAGCGGATTATAAACATGGTGGACAGTAAACTGGCCGCCCGGCGTACCGGTTATGACCAGTGCCTTGCCGTCGCTGTATCCGGACGGTTTCTCCCAGTGCGCCCAGACGACAACTTTATTCACCCACGGCAGATATTCGATATGCACCGATTCGATCTTACAGCTTGCAAGCGCACTGTTTTGCGAAGAATCCGCCGCATTGCGCTCATTTCCGAAATTGACTCCGTCACGCGAGGTTTTCTCAGCAAGGTAGATATCATCCTTGCCGTTATGCTTTTTCAGTTCATAGCTGTAATAGGTATCGCCGACCTTGTAGCCGCCTGTTTCGTAATATAAGCTGCTGCCCTTCTGATTGTCGTAGGTTTGCAGACCGGACGGCAATGCACAGGGCGTGAGGGATTTGACATCGGAATACAGTTTGCCGTCTTCTGTTACGGCTTCAAGCTGATAGTAATATGTCTGTCCGACACGCAGATCATCGTCTTCATAGGATGAACCGTAGCCCTCATATACGGGAACAAAGCCCGTTTCGGCATTTGTTGACCGGTAGAGGACATAGCCGCTTGCGGAATTGGTTGAAGCCCATTGCAGTGCCGCATGGTCTGCATTGTCGCTGTCCGGTGTGCAGAACAGATTGCAGACCAGTCCGACTTCATTATCTGCCGGACGGCTCTGCTCCGCTGAAACCGGCAGCATCGGGAACAGGATCACGGTCAATGCCGCGGCAAGGTATCCGGAAACCTGTCTGAGAATGTGTTTTTTCATCAGAATCACCCTTTCATGCGAAAGCGGTTCTTTCTGTTCCGCTTCCTTTTTGTAATTATTATACTGTAATTCGATTGTTCTGTCAACAGCCGTTTGGCGCAATTATTTCTGCGATCCGGCACTTTCTGTCATGAAAAAGAAATTTCTATCCTCAGGTGGATTCAGATGAACGATATTTCTGCGCCGTTTCGTGTGCGGTTCGTATGACAAACTAAAACCGTCCGGCACAATGACGGTGACTTATCAGGTTTTGCATGATGATGATCGCCCTGTGCTGTGTGTGCAGTATCACTTCAAGACGATCGGAACATTTCAGTATGTGGAATTGTTCCTTAGTCAAGTGCTTCCTGTTCCAATTTGCGGTTATGCTTCAGCATATATGCAGCAGTCTCTCCAAACTCGCCGCCCAACAGTTTTTTCAGGCGGCTTTTGTCATGATCTGTCAAAGGTTTCGTGTATTTTTTATATCGCTGCAGCGTTTCAATATCCATGTGATGCGGTTGAAATGCAACACCTGTTTTCCTGCGCAGATGCAGCAGAATATAAAATCCGCCGGCATCAATATCGCCGTAATGATAATATGATGCTATAGGATTCTGCTTATGGATTGTCTGAATCAAATTGCGCCGATGTGCATTATGATATCCGCCGAGATAAATTGCCAGTGTATCCGGTTCAGAGAAGGCGTGGAAACTGGTCATGTTTTCGATCGTTACAACACGACTGCCGGTCACTTGAATCTGTTCAATCTGTTTCAGTAAATCAGATGATAATGCAATATCGCCGTTCAGTACAGATAAATCTATCTTCTGCCCGGCAACGGTGATGAACCCGCTGCCTTTCAAGTAAACATGACCCGGGTTTCTGACAATATTCAGATCTTCCAGAATAGTATCCTTCTCTGGAAAATCGCCATACTGAAACAAGAGGCTGACGACCTTGTTCCGGATCTTTTCAAATGCTTTGGAATCGCCGAAAATGCGCACCGAAAAATCACGCATATATGTTTCATCCCGGACATTGAATATCTCTGATACTGCTTTCAGCAGATTCTCATATTCCAACATATCGCCGTCGAAGAACTCCGCTTTTTTGTTCTGTGCAATTCGTTCAAGCTGTGTCTTGCAGAATGTTGACAGAGTGTCATTGTCAGCCTGATATTTCATCAACAGATTATGGAGCACATCATGGATATCCGCTTTTGGGATTCGTCCGAGGGCAGTATAGATTTGCGGCAGGGATTGCAGATTCAGCATGACACGATCTGCGACACCGTTTTTTCGGCACGAAACCGTCACGAATCCCTGTTCAGCCAGTGCAGATACAGCATCCCTGATTGCAACAAACAAATCATATTCTGCTGCATCATCGTATTTTTCGAACAGTTTTACCAGTTTCACTGTAAATTGCTGATTCACCTTGTTATCGCCTATAAAGCTCTTACTGCGCTCATAGCGGTCTAGCAGAGCATTCAGGATGATAGATTCATACTTCGTCATATGAATACTCCTCTGCGAAACTGCAATGGCTGCTGTCCGAAGTAATCAGAATGATCTGATCAGCCTGCTCGCCGATCAGTTCCAGTCTGGATGTCGGTGCTGCAAGGATAATCTGATAATCCAGTTGCTTGAAAAATGACAGCATACTTTCAATCCGCGATTCATCCATTTTATCGAACGCTTCATCCAGGATAATGACGCGGATTGTTTCGCCGGTGCTGTAGATCTGCTGGAATGACGCTGCAATCGCAACATAATACGGTGTCTGTGTTTCACCGCCGCTCTTTTCCCGGCAGATTTTGGAGAATTTCTGCGTTTTGCCGTCAGCAGAGTGAATCAGTATGTCATAATCGAGATAGCTGCGGTAATCAGAGTATTCGCGGATTACCTCATCGCCGTTAGAATCAGACGTTGTCAACTTTGCAAACAGTTCGTCCATTTCATCGTGATATTCTTCCTCAAACTGTGTTGCAAACAGTCCGCCGCCGCCGAGATTTACCTCGGATGTGATCATATCATAGAGACGCTTTTTCTGCGGATCTGGCTGAACTGAAAAAGAATAATAATCGTTGCCGTATGGAATTGGCTTGAGCGTTCGGTTCAGATCCTTAAACAGACGCTCCGCATTCTCAAGGTTTTCGCGCATTTTCGCAAGAAAGCTCTCTCTGAATTCTGTTTCGCAGTTTTCTTCGATTGTACGCAGTTTTTCTTCATATTGAAGCAAATCATGCTTGGATAATTCGATGTATTCACGGTCATAAGCCGGCATCATTTCTGTACCGGTTCCGAGCTCGCCGTTTTTATACTGCATCTGTTGCATTTGCAGTCTATTATCGGCAGTCGTTCGCTGGTTCAGCAATGCCTGCTTGCGCGGCAGATAATTACTCAATATTGTTTCTGCCGATTTGCTTCTCTGATGCTCTGCAAATTTCTTGTTTGCGTCGGATAGCGCGGTATCATTTCCGTGTGCGGATTCTGCAAGTCGTTTTTGCTTTTCAGTTGTTTCTGTTTCAAGCTGCTGCTTTTCATTTTTAAGACGCTGGATTTTGTCATTTGCCAATGCGATTCTTGTATTGGCATCATTTTGCTGGTTCCGTTTCCTTGACAATTCCTGCGCCAGTTCTTCCGCTTTGATTTGCAGTTGAAGATAAGTCGGATTCGTATTCGCTTCTGTCAGTTGTTTTTCCAGATCCTGAATATCACTATTGATACTTCGCATCTGAATCGGTACATTGATAATTGGTTTCAGTATTTCAAAATTGCAATTCCGGATTGCGGTTAATATTGCATTGCAGGCAGAAAGTTTTTCATTTATTTCTTTCGTTTCTGCGGATTTCCGTTCATATTCTTCCCGTTTGATCCGCAGCTGTTCCTGCAATGCATATTTGCCGATAAACGGCAGCTTATAAATATCCGGATTGATTTTGCGAAGTGCATTTCCCTGATAGAGCATACACGCCGGCGTGATCGCAATGTCGTGCGCTTTCAATTCCGAAACACATTCGCACATTGTAACTCTGCCGAGCAGATAGCGAACATATGCAAGAGCATACCGGTTTTCGCTGGTGACAACATTTGCAAGACTGTGTTTCGGCATATCTGAACGGATATCCAATTTCGCTGTGTTGACGAGTGCCACAGTATGAATGCAGCTCTTATTCTTATCGTAAACGGCAGCAGCGATATCATAATACGCTGGTTCAACAATGATATGGAAACGCTGCGTGTTGAGATAGCCTTCTACTGCATTTTGCCAGCGATTGTCCGTGATTTCCAGCAAATCTGCGAGAATCCGCACCTCGGACTGAATGCCGCGTGCAGAAAATTCCTGTTCAATCGCCGTTTTCAGCGTAGTTACATTCGGATTATAAGTGATCTGATTTTGTTCCAGTGATTTGATCTCGCCTGAGAGTTCTTTCAGTTTTTCAGCGAGTGCATTCTTCTTTCCGGTCAGGTCAATCATTTCAACCTGTGATTGCTTTTCAGCATCCTGCAATACTGTTTCCATTGCAATCAAAAGTTCATTTCTGCGCGTTTCCGGCATATCCGCCTTTTCAAGTGCAGCAAGATCCGCAGCAGAATACTGTGTTTTCAAAAGACGTAATGCCGCACGCAGACGCGAAAGCTGTTCTGTCAGATTTTTGATGTTTTCTTCGCAGCTTTTCAGATCTTTCTGTTTCCCTTGCAATTCGCTTTCGATGGAATGAATCATCTGCGCTGTCTGCCCTGTTTTCAGTGAAGACAAAACATCTGTATAGCGCTCAGTCAGTGCGTCGATATCCTGATTCAGTAAAGCAAGTTTTTGCTCATATACGGTCAGATTTTGTTCTTCTGTTCTGCATTGCAGTTCCTTACTTGCGGCAGCTTCTCTTTTCGCTTCACATTCCGCGATCATCATCAGCAGATTAATCACAAGAATCTGCTCGTCAATTTTCAGAATGCTGCTGTATGTATCACGAATCTGCGCAAGATCATCAACCTGCTTTTTGACTGCAGCAACAATTTCACGCATATACTGTAGCTGACGGATGTTTTCACGCAGATCGTCCGTGTTGATTTCCTTTTGAGGCAGAATATACTGCGAAACAAAGCTCTTGACATTGTTCATCGGCTTGAATGCAATCGACTTTGCAAGCAATTCGCTAAACGAAGCACCCAGATGTCCGAGTCTGTGCTGAAATCTGTCCCTGGCTTCATTTGTCTGTGTAAAAGTCGGTATCCTTTTTCCTTTCATCTGAAACTGCGCATCCGTTGCAGGTTTATTGTTGACCAAAAATGTGATCAGATCGAGCGAACCTTCTGCACAAAACCATTTTTTTCGGATTTCACTTTCCGGATCCGGCGACTCCATTTTCAGACCGAGTACAAAATACTGCTGCTTGCTTTCCTCGTAAACTTCCAGTGCAATATACGAAATGACAGCACCGGTTCTCAGATATTCGCTGCCCTCCTCGCCGGTCTTTCCGCGGACATACCCTTTCAGTGTGCGGCGGCTCTCTGCATTGGCCGCCTGATTGAACTTGCGGCTGTTGGTTGTCAGAATCAGCTGAATCGCATCAAGAATCGTAGACTTACCGGCGCCGTTTTCTCCTGTGATCAGATTCGTGTTTTTCAGCGGTATCGTTTCATTGCCGAAGTAATGCCAGTTAATCAGCCTCAGTCTCGTCAGAATCTTCTTCGTCTGTATCATTGTATTCTGCACCTCCGTTCACATAGGATCGCAGCTTGTTATTTGTTTCTTCATATACGGCATTCAGCGCTGTGTGATCGAGCGTAAGAATGACGGATGGATATATAATCAGCCGCGTGTCCGGATTGCCCATATCTGCATCGAGATTGCTGATGATATGATACCGTTTCATCAGACCAAGTGTGCCGCGTATTTCCCAATGTTTCAGCCGATCGCGTTTCAAATCGTTGTATCGCGTATATAAATCATCTACCTGAATAATAATCTGTTCGGTTTGCGACAGTTCCTTTGATTTTTCCAGATACAGCAGCCGCAGCAGCAATAAAATGATGCTTTCCAGCAGCCGCAAACGCATACGTCCTGTTCCGAATTGATTGTTCAGCGCAATCACGCCATATTCCTCATGAATAGAGAGATCATATCCGAGCAAATCAAAAAATGCACGGAACAGATCCTTTTCTCTGAGAATGAAATAGTAGCAGTTTTTGGTATCGGCGCAGTTTTTCAGGATGAAGCATTCATTGAGCAGTTTGTTGGCATTTTGCCGGAATTTATCTTTGGGGACATTTACAAGCAGTTTCTCAAATCGTTCGCCATACTCCATATTATTTCACCCGCCTTTTGATAATAAAATCACGGAATGTAAAACCGTTTTTGTTTATGATATTTTTTGTTGGCAAAACCAGATAATCCGAGCGTTTGTCCTTTCCGTAAAGTGAGACAAAAATCATCCGAATCATATCACGCCTTGACTGTAAATCAATCTCAGATGCGCTGATCTCGTTCCGATCACGCAGCAATACACGGACAAATGCAGAAATACTATTTCGTGAAAACCTGTTCGCCTGCTTTTCCCGCAGTACAGTACGACGCTTGACCAGTTCTTCCTCTGAAATTGTCTGTGGGGCAAATATCTCATCAACATCTTCAATTCGTTTCGAAATACCGATTGTTTTCAGAGATTCTCCGCTGATCCAGCTCTGTGGGAAGATGTTGAATATGCGGCAATAATCCTCCGGTACATCGTCATAAATGCTGTATGTTTCTACATGGTCAAATGCAGCCGCAAGACAGCGGAGCATAGATGACAGCTTGCCTTCAAGATCATTTGTACTCAAAAACGCCAGCTTTGCACGGTTCACAGCACTGCGCAGATATTTGGAATGTCTGCGTTCAATTTCTTTTTCCAGTTCATCATAGGAATCAAAATACTGGATCACATCAGCGATCATTTCTCTCACGCGGTCAGCAGCATCCGCTTTCTCGTTTTCACTTTCAATATTCTGATATCCGAGTACGGTTCGTTCCATAATCGCCTCATCCTGCAAAATGTCACGCAAGCGGCTGGTGATCGTATTCCGAAACCGTGAAACATTATCATTGGTCTTCATCCGGTGATAGGCTTTGGAACCAATTGTATCATTATAAGAGAAGAAATGTTCCATCAGTTCTTCGGCAGTCTGACCTTCTGTCATTTCGTCAATGTATTTCCGAATGCCGGTATTCAGCTTTTTCAATTCGGTAAACAGTGCGATTGTCCGTTCATAAACCGGCTTTATGATTTGCGGATACGGACGGTCATAGAGTGTATCGTTGATCAGCAAAGCGTAAATCGCAGAAACCTCACTCTGATACTCCATTTCCTTGGCTTCTGTCACAGATGTCAGCGCCTGCATAATTGTAACAGCATAACTTGGCATGACGATCATGGGACGATTATCATTGCCGTATTCTTCCTCTATCCAGCCAAGTGATTTCAGTTTTCGGAGAATGCCGTTTGCCTTCGAACGCGGTTCACGAATCATATCTGTTTCATCTTCAAACTGAAGCTCTGTGCAGCTGCTGTTGTCAAAATAGTTCGTCAGTTTTACCACGAGATGTTCTTTTTCCATTCTGTATGATAGTTCAGTGCGATATGAACGATAAATGATTTCCAGACAATCGAGAAATATGTCCTGATATTTGCCTGTCAATGCTTTGAAAAAGTCATAGCCTGTAATCTGAAACAGCTGCATCGGCGATCCTCCTTTGTTTCAATTAGTCGATACTACTTATAGAATAACATATATTCTACTAAAATGCAAGCGTCAATCTCAGCAAATACATCAGCCGCCCGGACACAAATCCGGACGGCTGCAATCACATATTCATGGTTATCAGGCGCTTCGTGTGAACTAGTTCACACGGAAAAAAGCCGCTTAGGACAGAGGACAAAAGCATATTTGCGGAAATACACGCATATACGCACAAAATCGGGCACTTGAGCATACAAGGATAGAAGGCGTGCCTGAAAACGGCGTGGGAACTCTCGTGGGAACTACCCCTGAAAATGGGCTCAAAATGGGGTGTTTTGGTTCTTTTTTCGGAAATTTTTTTCAAGTCCAAAGACATGAAAAATGTCCTAGATGCTTGATTTTCACGCATCTAGGACATTTCACAAAAGCGGAAAGAGAGGGATTCGAACCCTCGGTGCGCTATTAACGCACACACGATTTCCAGTCGTGCGCCTTAGACCAGCTCAGCCATCTTTCCACATGGTAAAACTGTCATCGCTCGCCCTATAGGGCAAGAAAAAAGTGGTGCGAGTGACGGGACTTGAACCCGTACGCCGAAACACACGCCCCTCAAACGTGCCTGTCTGCCAATTCCAGCACACTCGCATTCACTACTTGATTATTATATCAGAAACAGTGTGAAAAGTCAAGGGGATTTTCGCAATTTTTTTCAATTCGGCAGTTTATACAAATTCTTTGCAAAAATCCCCAAAACATGATTTCTTAATGTTTTATGCCATCAGGTAGCGTTTCAATTCAGAAAGATCGGCTGCCGTCAGTTTGCGGTCATAATTCATATCTGCG
>JAZQOZ010000182.1:0-11707 GCA_045628085.1 Oscillospiraceae bacterium
CAGCAATATCATGCGTGTGCTGATGACATTTGAGAGTGCAGACGAAACGAAGCCGATCAACTGGAAAAAGCTGATGAATCACGATGATGAACCGTTTATCTATAACATGAAAATATTGGATGAAAACGGCGAGCCTGTCGGCACGGAAGAAAATCCGATCAAGGATATCTATATCAGACGCGGCGGCGGACTATGCTTTGAAAAAAATGATGGGATCGCTTCTGTTGAATATCAATTCGATATCTGCGATCCGGAATTTGATGCCGAAGCGATCAACGTCCGGTTTGAGAATCAGGAGCAGGGCAGCTTGGATGTGACGATTCCGGTCACACCATGTCTGGAAACAGCATTGTATGAAACTGCCGGCGGCAGGCAGATGACGGTATCGCCGATCGATTTCCGGACATCTGTCGCGCTGTCAACTTCTTCTGTCGATGAATCGTGGCGCGATATGCTTCTGAACCGCACGGACGGAACGCAAAGCAGAGGTTATCTGATTTCGCTTTCAACAATATCATACAGCGGACCGGACGAGAAATGGTCATATTCGGAAAGCATGATCTATGAGGTCACAGAGGGCATGGAATTTGTGTATAAGGATCCGGAGACATATACCGGTTTTGTCGATATCAGCGATGTGGATTCGATCGAATGGAACGGTGAGACCTATATCCGGATAAGTGAATAAACAGAAAGCCGGACTTGCGAAAAGTCCGGCTTTTGTGTTCTGTCAGTTCATATACGCTTCGATAAATTCGACGGCATCGCCGACTGTGCTGATCTTATCGACTGCATCATCTTCAACGGCAATATCGAACTCCTCGGAGATCGTCTTCATCAGCAGGGTGATGTCGAGCGAATCTGCCTCAAGATCGTCCACGAAATCAGCTTCCATCGTGATATCGTCCTCATCGACATCAAGCTGATCGAGAATGATTTCCTTGAGCTTCTCAAATACCATGTAATCTGCTCCTCTCTGTATGTGATTTTTTGTCTGTGTCCACACGCAGCCAAGTTCTGCCGGTCACATCGTTTATAGTATATCCGTTTGCAGTGAAAAGGTCAATATCTTTTCCGAAAAATCAGCGTAAAACTTGCGGCGGAAAAGCAATACTCTTTTTGGCAGTTTGCACAACCAATGAGAAAATGCCTATATATACGAAGATATTACGCATTTAATATGACAGAACAATCCGCTGAAAGGAGCATATCCCGCCATTCTGCCTGTGAACAGCTGCGAGCCGCAGAAATGTCGTTCTGAATGGCGTGTTCACGCAAAAAGAGCAGATCGGCGCCGTGTGCAAGTGCGGTTTCGCTGACGGCGGCGGTCAGCATTTCTGTCAGGCGTTCAGCGGCGGCATCTGTCAGCTCGGGTTCGGCTGTGACAGTTCCGGTGATGCTGATTTGCAGATTTTCGTTCTGCGACAGCGTTATCTGAAACGAATCGGATGCAAGGTGATAGGCGGTATCGTCTGCTGAAAATACAAAGGATCTTCTGTGTTTGCCGAGCAGAGCAAGACCGCGGCAGGCATCGGCAGTAATGGTACCGCAGCAGCCCTCGGATGACCACAGTGCGAGCGTCAGACCGTCTGCATCCGGCGTACAGACCGCAGTAATGCCTGAACCGCCCCAAAGGTCGGCAAGGACCGTGTCGGCAGTCCGGCAGGGCAGCATTCCGGTTTCAACAGCGGTTTCGAGCTGTGACGGTTCCGGCAGACAGCCGTTCCGGAGCAGACGGCAGGCATCTTTCGGAACGGCTAAAACTGCGCAGGACGGAACAAGGATCTGCGCCTGAAAATAGTCTTCCAGTATGCCGCAGGGATTGCCCGAAACTGCGAGCATGGAGAGATGACCGGTCGAAATCTCAGAACCGGACGCATTCCGGAGCGCATCCGGCATTTGCAGGGCGGTATCTGCCTGCGCGGAGATGATACCGGCACTCTGAGAAGTATGTGCGGCAAAGGATACCGTTTCAGCAGTATCGACTGCGAGAATATCCGGCAGCAGACGCGTGCGGATATCATCGGAACAGCCGGTCAGCAGGATACAGCAAAGGCATAGCAGAAAGCGTTTCATGCAGTTTTCCTCCGATTTGTCAGGCTGCGGCATAGAATGATCCCCCACGGGAGCAATATCCCGAATATCAGATTCAATGCGGCAGAAATAGTTGTCTGCTGCTCCGGCAGTATCCACAGCATAGCGAGAAAGAACAGATACGGCAGGAATGCGGCGGCAAGCATCCGGCACTGTGAAAGCAGATGCGGCTTGGCGGTTTGCAGGCAGAATGTGATGCAGAGTGCGCCGCATCCGAATGCAAGGAGCATCCAGAAACCGTCAGTGCGGACGGTTTCCGAAAGCGGTGTGCGGGCAAGCAGAAGAAAAAACGGATTCCCGTGATATTGCAGCAGTCTGCCGTTCTGCATTGCCCCGAATAAAATGAACATCGGCAGAAACAGCGCACGGAATGCTGTCCATGCAAGTGTACTTCGTTTGGCAGATGTTTCGGTCTGTTTTTGCAGGATCAGCGGCAGCAGCGGAAGTTCACAGGCATCCGCCCATCCGGATACGTTCATCTGTGACTGTACCGGCGTATGGAGCAGAATGCGCTCTGCCGTTCCGATGCCGCTGACCGGAAGAAGCAGAAATCCTGCAACGGCAAGGCAGAGCAGCAGCATGGCTGTCCGCGCCGCCGCACGGTCATGCAGTGATACGGTATACAGCAGCATCAAAAACAGAAACAGCAGCAGAATGACGGGGTTATGCAGCTGCAATCGGATACTGAGCCGCCGGAAGGCAAGCGTCAGATATGCCGCTTCAAATGCGGCGCAGAGCCGAAAGAGCCGGAGCAGCTGCTCCGGAAACTGCATTCTGTACCGGAAATGCAGAAACGGCAGGATGAACGCAGCCTGCAAGATCGCTGTCAGCAGCATTCGACCGGCGTATGCCGCCGAAAACGGTTCGTCACAGCAGAAAAACGGAAACAGCCGCAGCAGTATCAGGATCGCAGTTCCCTGAACAGCACTCCATTGTCCTTGTTTTTGCATGGCTCTGCCCCTTTCACAGAATGAGAATTGAGAATAGTATGTCCGGAAGATCATGGATTATCCGGCAGAACCGACCGGATATCATTCATTCGGATTTGTGCAGAATGCCGATCTTTGACAAGACAGCTTGCGTATTCTCCATACGATGTGATATGCTAATAAAATCAGCATACTATTATGCTGAAACAAAAATTCGAGAGGGGAATTTTTATGAAAAACAAGAGAGGCGCGGCATTGCTGTGTGCCGCCTGTCTGATCGGGACAGGCGCGGCGGTACTGCCGGCACCTGCGGCAGTGTATGCCGCAGAGGAAGAACTCGTATCGGAAGCTGACGGGCTGAAATACGAGGTCAATGACGGCGCGGTGACGATCACGGGCGTTACGGATGCGGTCAAAGGGGAGGTTACGGTCCCTGCGGAGATCGGCGGAATGTCTGTGACGAAGATCGGTGAAAAGGCGTTCGCCTACAGTACAGCGATCACAAGCGTGACACTGCCGGACAGCATTACGGAGATCGGGACATCGGCATTTTACAGCTGTTTTCAGCTGAAAACGGTCGTACTGCCGAAAAATCTGAAAAGCATCGCCGACAAAACCTTTGAGGAAAGCCGCAAACTGGTAACGCTGGCAGTTCCGGAGCAGGTAAAAGAAATCGGTGAACGGGCATTTGCAAAATGCTATGCACTTTCGGAGCTGACAATACCGGAAGGACTGGAAACCGTCGGAGAGGATGCATTTCTGGATACACCGTGGATGGATGAACAGCGCGCAAAAAATCCGTTTGTTATTATCAACCATGTATTGATTGACGGCAAGGCGTGCAGCGGGGAGATCACGATTCCTGCGGATGTGACCAAAATCGGTGCAGGCGCATTTTCCTATAACTATTATATTACGAATGTACTTGTGCATGAGAATGTGACGGAGATCGCACGCTACGGATTTTTCAACTGTACCGGACTGGAAAGCATTACGGTTCTGAATCCGGACTGTGTGATCTATGATCTGGACGGTACGATCTCGAACACATATTGCAGACACGTTGCAAGTTTCCTCGGCTCAATACGCGGCATGGAAAATTCAACATTGCAGGCGTTCTGTGAAGTGCGTGACTATCCGTTTGAGGTGATAAAGGCGGAAAAAGGCGACTGGAACCTGAACGGAATTGTCGGGGCGGATGATGCGCAGAATGTTCTCAGTGCTTATGCGGATATTCTTTCGGGCAATGCACCGGAACTGAGTGAAATGCAGCAGACAGCCGCAGATGTCAACGGTGACGGTGAGATCAATGCCGCCGATGCGCAGACAATCCTGAACTATTATGTGCTGAATACGATCGCAGAAACCCCGACGACATGGGATGAACTGATGAAATGATCGCCATAATACTGAAAACGCCGCGGTTCAGACTGAGCCGCGGCGTTTCTGTTGATAAAGTTCGCCCTTACCGGCGAATTTCGGAGATGCGGAAATTGCTCTGCGAGAGCCGCCGGAAACCGATCCGCGCAAAGATATCCGTCAGGCGGCGCGGCAGAAGCGGCGCAACCGGTGCAGAAACCGGATAGCCGAAAATCTCCGTGCCGCAGATATGAAACAGAACCGCGATACCGAGCAGTGCGGCTGCCGGAAGTCCTGCCGCCGCCGCCGCAAGGATAAATGCCGGACGCAGTACCGTCAGTGCGGCATGATGCTCCGGAATCATAAAGCCTGCGGTCGCAGAAAGTGCCGCGACCGTCAGAACGGGCGTGCTGATCAGTCCGGACTGTACCGCCGCATCCCCGATCAGCAGACCGCCGATCATCCCGACTGCACCGCCGACAGCCTGCGGAAGCCGCAGTCCTGCCTCGCGCACGATCTCAAACAGGAATAATACGCCGAGCATTTCCGCAGTGATCGAAAAAGGCACGTTTTGCTCGGAATCAGCAAGCAGCTTCAGCAATGTTTCGTGGAGCAGCTCCGGATGATGCAGTGCTGCGGAGAGATATCCGGCAGGCAGGAGCAGTGCGATCAGTGCCGCGGCATATTTGATCCAGCGCAGGAGCGTTGCGTATGCAGGCGGATAATTATAGTCATCGAGCGTCTGGAAGGTTTCACAGAATAACTGCGGCAGAAGAAGCGCAAAGGGCGTTCCGTCGATCAGAATGCCGGCTCTGCCTTCGAGCAGTTTCGCGCAGAATGTGTCCGGACGCTCGGTCGTTCCGACACTGTGGATGAGCTGGATATCGCTGCCTTCCAGAAACGGTCTGACATAGCCGCTTGACAGGATGCTTTCCAGCGGCAGCTCCTGAAGCCTCTGCCGGATGCTTTGCAGCAGGTCGTCCGGTACGCGGTCGCGCAGATAGACAATGCAAAGATCGGTCTGCGAGAGCGTTCCTGCGGTCAGCATTTCAAAGGTCAGAAGCGGCGTTTTCATGCGCCGGCGGATAAGTGATATATTTGTACGGATCGGTTCGGTAAAGCCCTCTTTTGCCCCGTAGATATTCAATTCGCCGGAAGGTTCGGAGATGCCGCGTGCAGTATAGCCCTGTATGCCGCAGGCAAGGCAGAATGCAGCACCCTCTGCGAGCAGGATCACAAATCCGGAATACAGCCGATGCAGCAATTCCGCAGTATGCGCGGCGGCGGTACTGTCGGCGGCAAAAAGCCGGTATGACCGCAGAAAACGCAGAAGCGCCGCACCGTCGGGATAGTCACCGGCGAGCTTGTGCAGCGGTTCGGCGATCTGCTCACTGATGCCGGAACTGCTGCACATCCCTTCGCAGGACAGCAGGGCACAGGGAATGCCGCAGACGGTCAGGCGGCTGATCACGATATCCGCAGAACTGCCGGTCAGGTGCTGAATAATGTGCAGATTTTGTTCGAGCGATTTCGTCAGATGCATCGGATTCACCTCTTTGCATAGGGTGCGCATTCTGATTCGATCTATGCATGAGATGCAAAATCACACAGATACATTGAAATATACGCGATCTGATTCATGAGGATCTCTGAATATCACCGCGTGTCCGCCGCAAACGGCTTCACGGTTTGCTTTTGTATGAATGTTTCCTGAAATTGAAAAATAGAAGTTGCATTTTTCGCCCGGTTGTGTTATAATAAATAGGATCGGGCGATTTCGGCATTTTTCGACGCTTTTCGCCCATTGAGAACCAGAAAGGAACTTCGGAATGATGAAGCGATCGGAAAAAGCTGCGGGCGCATTGCTGGCATTTTGTGTTATGCTGTGTCTGGCTGCGTGCAGCGGACAAACGGATGCACCGACTGTTGAAAGCATTGAGCCGGTTCAAACAGATTCTACAGCACCCGTCACACTTGCTACGGAAACAACGGTCATCACGACAACGACCGAGCCTGCCGCACCGCCGGATATCAGCGTGAATATGCTTGCTGTCGGCGATAATCTGGTGCAGACTTATGTTTATAAGGCGGCACAGGATTGCGCTGCGGGTGAAGAAGAATATAATTTTGCGCCGCTTTACGAAAATGTCAAGCCGATTGTTGAGGCGGCAGATGTAGCGGTCATCAATCAGGAAACGGTTATCTGCGGAGACGGCTTCGAGATCTCCGGCTCGAATTTCAATTTCTGCTCACCGCCGGTGCTTGCAGATGCAATGATTGATGTGGGCTTTGATATTTTCACACTTGCAAATAATCACATGATGGACCGCGGCGCGGAAGGACTGGAAGCCTCTATCAGCTTTTGGGAAAACAAGATGCGGAATCGTCCGATCCTTGCGCTTGGCGCATACCGCGGTACAAACGATCAGGAAACGATCCGCGTGCAGGATATAAAAGGTATGCGCATCGCATATCTGTCCTATGCGGAATATCTGAACAACAGCTTTATTCCGGATTATTCCGATCTGCGCATCAGCATGACCGGAAATGAGGAACTGATCGAACGGCAGATCAAGCGCGCAAAAGAAGTTGCGGATGCTGTTGTCGTATCGGCGCACTGGGGCAGTGAGGATACGCATATCGTTCGTGATGATGTGAAGGAACTTGCACAGAAAATGATCGGCTGGGGCGCGGATGTCATTCTCGGTACGCATTCCCATACCGCACAGACGATGGAATATCTGACGCGCGAGGACGGTACGCAGGGCTTCGTGTTCTATTCACTCGGCAACTTCATTTCCGCACAGACGGATAACTTTAATGTGGTCGGTGAGATGGCGAATTTCAATATCGTCAAAAACGGCGAAACAGGTGCGGTCACGGTCGAGGATATCGGTGTCATGCCGGTCATCACGCATTATGATGCGTCATTCGCCAATCTGCGGCTATATCCCTATAATGCCTACACAGAGGAGCTGGCAAATGCGCACGCGCTGCCTTATACGCACGCGCCGGGCGAATCAGCAAAGGATTTCAGCATGGATGTGATCAATGCGATCGCAGATGCCAATATCCCGAAGGAATATCAGTGGCTTGAGTAACAGGCATATCAGAATGAATCGAAAATCCTACGGTGTGAGATACCGGGCGCACGGCTCGGAACACCGTAGGATTTATTTGTCGGATTGCATAATTTTAATGTATCGGATTTATCAATAATCACAAAAACGGCACTGAAGTATTGACTTTGTGACAGCTGTTTATTATAATGGTAGTAAGCCGTATTGTCTGGGTACGTATACCCTTTTGAAGAAGGCCCTGAAGCTTTAGTACGGAAGCGGACGAACCTTCGGAAACCGGATATGCGTAACCGGTACGGAACAAACGGACGGTCAAGGCAGTGCAGTTTCCGAAGCACTGGAATCCGGTGAATGGAAGCACATTGTTCCGATGCGTCCGAGGTATATGAAAAGAAATGTATCAGCGCGTTTCTTGGATTATAATCATTTTCATGAAAGAAGGAGGAAAGGAATGAAGGCGCAGAAAGCGGCGGCTGCCGTTCTGACTGCGGGCTTTTTTGCGTGCATTTCTTCGGGAACGGCTCTTTTACAGGCAGTTGCTGCGGAGAACCAGCCCCGTACTGCTCTTGTCTTTGAAAGGACAGCGGCAGATGCGGACGGGCAGTTCAAAGCGGTACTGTCACTGGATGAGATCCCGGATACCGGATTGTGCGCACTGGAGTTTGCGGTCGGCTATGACACTGCTGCTCTCGAGATTACCGAAGTAGAACTGCTGTATGACACAGGGGCACAGAAAGCGGAAGAACTTGCGAATCCGAAGCTCGCCGATACTGTTTTTCGGTATGAAAACGATGACAGTGAGGGCAGACTGTGGATACGCTGGGCAACCGGTCTGGATGAAGATTTTTGGCTGAAAACGGAACAGGCTTTTCTATCGGTCAGCGGAAAGCTCAAAGGCGAGATGCCTGCGGGCAGCGCAGCCGAACTGAAACTCGTTTCAGCAGCGGGGGATGCCGCGGATGCGGTAATTGCTGCAGGCTATCTGGATGCGGACGGGACTTCCCATTACTGTCAGACCATCGTGCAGAACGGCTTAGTCTGGAAACCGATTGATGAAACCGGCGCAACAATGTACGGCGACATTGATCTGGACGGAAAACGAACAATCGCAGACGCAGTCATGATGCAGCGTGCAATGGCAGAAGACTTGGCTCTCAGCGCCGCAGCATACGCAAACGCAGATTGTGAGACTGACGGAATGCTGACAATGAGCGATATATCGCTGATGCTCCGGCTTATGGAATATGAAGTCGAAGATACCGCCCGAACAGCAAAGTAAGGACTCACCCACGGGGAATCAACAGACGCACGGGTAAGCTGGATGATTCCAAGCTCCGTGATATGCGGCCGAGAGGCGCGTATCAACTGCAACATTTCGTGGTCGGCAATGAGCCGCACGCTCCGTCGGGAGCTTGCCGACGGGGAATCGCCGAAAACAAACCCAACAAAACCAAAATAAACAAAAGCGTTTGAACCGGGAAAGCGGCTTTTTCGGTATCGAACCAGAAAGGATTAAGTTGTCATGAAGAAATTCATCTCTGGTCTTTCGTCGCTCGTACTCGCAGCGACGGCTATGGGCGGCGCACTGGCTTTCAGTGCAGACGCTGCAACAAACGGTAAGGTTGATAGCACGATCGTTTCCATCAAGTCTGATGGTAAGAATGAGGTTAAGGTAGAAAAGGGCGGCGTGTCTATTCCTGTTGCTATTTATATTCCGCAGTCCAGCGGTTTCTATGAGATGGACCTGAAGCTCGCTGTTAACGGCGACGCTACACTCGGTCAGGGCAAGATCCAGGATAAGAACGGTGATAAGGTTCAGTTCGATTATGCATTCGGCAACTACGGCATTACTCTGTCGGATGATTCCTGGACTGCAGAAGAGCCGATGTGCCTTGAATCCGGTGCATACGATGGTGACGGCTACGCAGAAGGTTCTTCTTTCAACGCCGGCTACTATAACAACGGCGGCGTTAGCGTTCCGATGACCGATATGTTCCGTTTCTATTATCTTGCTAAGAATGCTCTTATGTATCAGCCGGACAGCAGCAACACAAAGCGTACCGCAGGTCCGCACAATGTTGACTCTTACGATGCATGGCTGAAGGCAGGAGAGCCGGATGATCTGACCGATTATACACCTGTTGAGACATGGACCGCTGATGAGGGTTATGAGACTCCGTTCATCAGCTTCAAGCTCAATCTGCCGGCAGATCTGGAAGACGGTACTTATGTACTGGATGTTTACACTGATGAATATGTCCACTGCACACCGTCTACCCTGTTTGATGCAGACAACAAGCTGAAGTCCGAGGATAAGTGGGTTAAGATGAGCTCCCATGCTTACGGCGCTGAAGGCGGCAAGGAAAAGATCACTCAGACGCTCAAGAGCGAAGCTCTGACCATCGTTGTCGGTGATGCAGCTCCGGGTACAACCACAACAAAGGCTCCGGACACCACCAAGGCTTCGACAACCACCACAGCGGATCCCGGCGCTGTTGTGCCGACAGATGATAAGATCATCTACAACCTCGTTCCGGCCGGCAAGGATTATACTCCTGTTGCTGACGGCGCATCCGGCAACAACACCATGAATGCTGAGCCGGGTGAAGAGATCACAGTCAACTGGACCGTTAAGAACGATCTGGGTACCGCTGGTCTCCAGATGACATTCGGCTTCGACGGTGTTGAATTTGTCAGCGCAAGCGCAGGCGGCGCATACAAGGGATCTCCGCAGGTCAACAAGGAGAACACCGCTACCACAGGCGAGCTGAACTACGCATTCGCAACCAGCAACGTAAAGGCTGCTGCTGACGATGCGATCATCTACAAGTTCAAAGTTAAGGCTCCGGAATCCGGTTCTGGTACAGTCAGCATTAAGACCGGCGACGGCATTAACAACAAGGTCGTTCCGCTTGAGGACGGCAAGAAGTATGACTACATCTTCCACGGCCTGACCATCAATGTTGATAAGGACGACACCACCACCACAAAGGCTCCGGATACCACCACAACGGCTTCGGAAACCACCACAACAAAGGCTCCGGAAACCACCACAACAAAGGCTCCGGAAACCACCACAACAGTGAAGCCGGACGGCGATGTTCTGCCGGGCGACGTAAACTGCAACGGTAAGGTTCAGATCAACGACGTTGTTCTCCTGAACAGATATCTTGCAAAGACTGCTGAAGTTTCTGAGCAGGGTCTGAAGAATGCAGAGTGCGACGGCGACGGCAAGATCAGCCAGAATGATGCTACTGCAATTAAGGAGTATCTGGCTCGTCTGATCACCGCTCTTCCGAAGAAGTAATCAGCGCTCTGCCAGATCGGCAGAAAAATGAATTAAGTTGACGGTTTATGTGCGCGGGGGATTCTCTGCGCACATAATCCAGAAAGGGATAAAGATGAAGAGACTTATTTCGACTCTGTCTTCCTTGTGCCTTGCTGCTACGTCACTGTTGGGGACTGTTCCCGGATTTACTGCATCCGCTGCATCGGTGAAAGCTGATGCACCTGCGAATACGATCGTATATGATCTCGTTCCGGACGGAAAAGACTATACGGCAGCTGCTGTCGATTCCAGTGACAACAACGTCGTAAAGGCTGATCCGGGCGAGAAGATTGTAGTCAACTGGACCGTTAAGAACGATCTGGGCACCGCAGGCCTCCAGATGACATTCGGTTTTGACGGGGTGACCTTCGTCAGCGCAAGCGCAGGCGGCGCATACAAGGGATCTCCGCAGGTCAACAAGGAGAAAACTGCTACGACCGGCGAACTGAACTACGCTTTCGCAACCAGCAATGTAAAAGCTGCTGCTGACGGCGCAGTGATCTACAAGTTCACCGTAACAGCACCGACATCCGGTTCCGGTTCTGTCAAAGTCAAAACCGGCAGCGGCATCAATAACAAAGTCGTTCCGCTTGAGGACGGTCAGGAGTACAAGTACCTGTTCCACGGTCTGACGATCAAGGTTGATGACAACGGCGGAAACGATGATACAAAGCCGAGCGGCACAACCACTACTCCGGGCAGCAAGGTCGATCCGACCGATATGATCATCTATAACCTCGTTCCGGCTGGTAAGGATTACACTGCTGTTGCTGATAATATGACCGGCAACAACATCGTAAAGGCTGAAGCGAATGAAGAGATCACCGTTAACTGGACCGTTAAGAACGATCTGGGTACCGCAGGTCTCCAGATGACATTCGGTTTCGACGGCGTGACCTTTGTCAGCGCAAGCGCAG
>JAZQOZ010000183.1:0-30752 GCA_045628085.1 Oscillospiraceae bacterium
CGAAGATCGGCTATGAGATTCCCATGACGCGGTATTTCTATGAGTATCAGGCACCGGAGCAGGCAGAAGCGATCGTGGAGCGCCTGCACGGACTGGAAACGGAAATTCAGGCAAGCCTTGATGCGCTCTTTGGGGGTGAAAGCCGATGAGAGCGATGAAAGACAGCGGCATTGAATGGATTGGGGAGATTCCGGAGAGTTGGAAGTTAAGCCGTTTACTCTGGTGCATGGAAGAAATCAAAGAGAAGAATAATCCTATTCAAACGACTAATGTTTTATCTCTGACAAATAAACTCGGTGTTATTCCATACGAAGAAAAAGGAAATCAGGGCAACAAAGCAAAAGAAGATTATTCAGAGTATGGTCTAGCGTTTGAAAACACACTAGTTATTAACAGCATGAATGTGCTTATTGGCTCAGTTGGCATTTCAAAATATTACGGTTGTGTTAGCCCAGTATATTATGTTTTTAGGAATATGCCCAATTCCGATCTTTGTTATATCAATTATATTTTTCAAACAGAACAGTTTCAAAAAGAATTGAGAAAGTATGCGAATGGTATTCTTGAAATCAGATTAAGAATATCAGCACACGATATGTTACGTCGTTTAATACCACGCCCTTCTCTCCCCGAACAGCAAGCAATCTCCTCCTACCTCGACCGCCAATGCGCCCTGATAGACAACATCACCGAAAAGACCAAAGCGACCATAGAGGAATACAAAAAGCTCCGTCAGGCTATCATCACACAGGCAGTCACAAAAGGTGTGCGCGGCGATCGACCGATGAAAGATTCCGGCATTGAATGGATTGGGGAGATTCCGGAGGAGTGGGATATAGCGAAAATAAAAGTGGGTGTCAGCAAGGTCGGTAGCGGAAAAACGCCGTCTGGTGGCGCAGAAACTTATGCAAGCGAGGGTATTCTTTTTCTTCGAAGTCAGAACATATATGATACAGGATTGAATCTTAATGAACCCACATTTATCACAGAAGAAATTGACGAAGAAATGAAAAGCACTCGTGTTCAGCCGAATGATGTTTTACTAAACATCACTGGCGGTTCTATTGGTAGATGTTGTATTTTTCCACCCGAACTAAAAACTGCTAATGTTAATCAGCACGTTAGTATAATTCGCGTTATCAATACTGTTTTTATTCCTGAGTATATGCACTATTATTGGAATTCGACTATTGGGAAATTATCAATTGCTTTGTATCAAACAGGTGGAAACCGTGAAGGAATGAGTGCGGATGCGATTAAAAATTCACCTATTACGATTACGACCATAGATGAGCAAAAAGAAATCGCCGCCTATCTTGACAAAAAATGCGCCGAAATTGACAGCATTATCGCTAAAAAAGAGCAATTCCTCACCGAACTGGAAACCTACAAGAAATCCATGATCTATGAATACGTCACAGGAAAAAAGGAGGTGCCGCAGGCATGAGCATCACCGATACCACCGAAAAGCGCTTTGAATCCGATATCGAAGCCGCAATGCTGCAAGGCGGCTACACCACAAATACCGATGCATACGATGCAAAACACGCACTCTGGATTGATACCCTTGTGCGCTTTGTCCGGAACACACAGCCGAAATCATGGCAGCGCTTTGAACTGCAAAGCGGTACACCGGAGAAATTTGCACAGGCATTTCAGACCGCTGTTGACATGGACGGTCTGCTCTCCGTCCTGCGAAACGGCTTCAAACACAGGGGCATTCCGTTCCGCGTTTGCTATTTCAAGCCGGAATCAGGGCTGAATCAGACCGCGACCGACAACTACAATGCAAATGAGATCACAGTCAACCGTCAATGGTACTATTCGCCGGACTGCAAAAATTCTGTCGATATGGTCATTGCCGTGAACGGCATTCCGGTCTTTGCATTTGAGCTGAAAAATCAGTATACGGGACAGGATATCGAAAACGCCAAGCGGCAATGGATGTATGACCGCGATGCGCGTGAACTGTGTTTCCGTTTCAATAACCGCATTCTTGTATTTTTCTGTGTCGATCAGCTTGAAGCCTGCATGACAACGAAACTGGACGGAAAGAATACCTATTTTCTTCCTTTCAATCAGGGCAGCAACGGCGCTGGCAATGACGGCGGCAAGGGCAACCCTGCCAATCCGGACGGCTATCCGACCGCTTATCTCTGGGAACACGTTTTTCAGCGTGACAGCATGATGGACATTTTGCAGAAGTTCATGAGCCTGAAAGTCGAACAGAAAAAGAAACTCCTGCCGGACGGTCAGGAGCAGATCACTACATCGAAAAAATTGCTGTTTCCGCGCTTTCATCAGCTTCATGTTGTCCGCAGCCTGATCGCTCATGTACGGGAAAACGGTGCAGGACATAACTATCTGATTCAGCACAGCGCCGGTTCAGGCAAGTCCAATTCGATCGCATGGACGGCGTACCGTTTAGCAGCTCTTTTCAATGATGAGGACAAGCCGATTTTCTCCAGCGTGATTATTGTCACCGACCGCCGCGTATTGGATCAGCAGTTGCAGGAAACGATATCCGGTTTCGATCACAAACTCGGTGCGATCGAAACCATTGACGAGAAGAAAACCTCGAAAGATCTGCGCGATGCAATCAATGACGGTGTGCGCATTATCGTCACGACCTTGCAGAAATTCCCTGTGATCTATACGGAAGTTGACAAAGCTGCCGGACGGAACTTTGCCGTGATCGTGGACGAAGCACATTCTTCTCAGACAGGCAGTTCCGCGATCAAGCTGAAAACTGCGCTTGCCGATACCGAAGAAGCACTCCGCGAATATGCAGAGATCGAGGGCAAGGCAGAGGACGAGATCGACCGCAATGACAAGATCGTTCAGGAAATGCTGACACACGGCAAACATCCGAATCTGTCATTCTTTGCATTCACCGCAACGCCGAAAGCGCAGACATTGGAAATGTTCGGTGAACCGTATCCGGACGGAACATTTCATCCGTTCCATATTTACAGTATGCGGCAGGCAATCGAGGAAGGTTTCATTCTCGATGTGCTGCGCAATTACATGACCTATAAAACTTGCTATAAGATAGCGAAGAATACACCTGAAAATCCGGAACTGCCGGAGAGCCGCGCCACCAAGCTGATTCGCAAGTATCAGAAATTGCATCCGTATAACATCAGTCAGAAGTCAGCAATTATTGTCGAAACTTTCCGCGACACAACACGGCAGAAGATAGGCGGCAAGGGCAAAATGATGGTCGTGACGGATTCCCGTCTTGCTGCGGTCCGATATTTCCATGAGATCAAGCGGTACATTGCCGATCATCATTATGAGGATATGGATGTGCTGACAGCGTTTTCCGGTTCTGTTCAGGACGGTGATGAAGAATTTACTGAAAGCGGACTCAATGTGCGCAAGGACGGCAGCCATATCGCAGAATCGCAGACGAAAGCAGAGTTTCACGACAATTTCAATGTGCTTGTGGTCGCTGAAAAGTATCAGACCGGCTTTGACGAGCCGCTGCTGCATACGATGATCGTTGACAAGAAGCTGAAAGGTGTCAAGGCTGTTCAGACGCTTTCCCGCCTGAATCGTACTTGCTCCGGCAAGATTGATACGTTCATTCTCGATTTTGCGAATGATGCAGAGGATATTCTGGACGCATTTCAGCCGTTCTATCAGGAAACATTCCTTGAAAAAGAAGTCAATGTGGACCTGATCTATCAGACAGAGCGTGAATTGCTGGGCTATGCGATCTATACGAACGAGGATATCGAAGCATTCATCAAGGTTTGGAATCAGTCCGGCAAGCAGGATTCCGGCGCAATGGGAAAAATGACCAGCGCATTGAAGCCGGTAACGGATCGTTATAATCTGAAAAATGCCGAGGAACGATATCAGTATCGCCGCCTTGTAAGAAGTTTTATTCGGTGGTACAGCTATATCACACAGGTTGTCCGAATGTTCGATGCGGATATGCACAAGGAGTATTTGTTCCTGAGTTATTTGCTGCATTTGCTGCCTGCCGATCCAGACGATCCTGTTGACCTTGAAGGTAAGCTCCAACTGGAATTCTACAAGCTGAAAGAAACATTTAACGGTGCGATTCAGCTTGAAAACCTTGACGGCGAGTATGTGCCTGCAAAGGAAAAAGGCGCAAACGGACAGAAAAAGAAAAGCACACTTGATGAGATCCTCGAAAAAGTCAATGAAAAGTATAAAGGTGATTTCACGGATGCTGACCGCGTGATGATGGACGCGCTGTATAACAAGCTGATGAAAAACCAAAAGCTGCGTGGTTCTGCCGGAACGACTGATCCTGTTATCTTTTCGGAAAGTATCTTTCCGCAGGCATTCGGTGATGCTGCTATGGAAAGTTATTCCGAATCGCAGGAAAGCTACGAATCACTCTTTGCGGATCAAAGCAAGTATAAGGCAATCATGGGTGCATTAGCTGGTGTGATCTATCGGGAAATGCGGAAAGCATCTTCAATAAATAAATAGCAACAGGAGGAACGACATGGGACAGCACGAATTTGCTGGAGGTAAAATTGATTTTTCAAAAGTTACGAAACTTATCAGCAAAGACGTCCCATAGCAAAGAATCTGGCTCATCGTAGACAAGCGGTGAGCCAGATGTATGACCAAGATGCGGATTAATTTACCCTTACCTTGTCATTACGATTATTTGTTGCCAAGCAGTTCATCCCATGTGGTCGGCTTGTCGGCAACTGTATTCTGAACATAGTAATTCAGAATCAACTGCGCATCTTCAACGGAAACAACATTGTCACCGGTGATATCGGCGGCTTTCATCTGTGCAGAGGTCAGGGGATTTGCTTTTTCTGCCATGATATCCACATAGGCATTTAAGGTGAGTTGCGCATCTTCAATGCTGATTTCTTTGTCATCGTTTACATCTCCAAGCATAATGTCGAGGACAGACGGCTCGGTCGTTACAGTAGTAGCAGTCGTTGTTTGCTCTGTTGTTATGGCAGTGGTGGTAGTTTGCGTTGTTGTAATGTCTGCATTGTCCAGCACTTCAAACGGATATTTATAGAGATTTGCGTATTCTTCCGCTTTAGAACCGGCATAACTTCTGAATGTGAATTTTGGACAGCCTACAAAAGTACCAAGGTTTATTATCAAATCACGGTTCAGAACAGTAAAGGATTGCAAACCGGAGCAACCGTAAAAAGCAGAGCTGCTAAGAGATGTAACGCTCTCTGGAAGCGTGATCTCTGTTAAACCGATACATCCGTAGAAAGCATCGCCAATCGCTGTGACACTGTCGGGGATTGTGATACTGGTCAACGCTTCACAACGACTAAATGTGTATGCCTCAAGTTTGGCAAGATTATCTGAAAGTATGACACTTGTAAGATTGGTACAGCCATACAGCGCTGAACCGCCAATCTCTGTGACACTATTCGGAAATCTAATGCTTGTCAGACTAGTGCAGCTTGAAAATGTATTGTTGCCGATCCTTTTAACGCTATCCGGAAGATTGATCTCTACCAAATTCGCACAGCCGCTGAATGCATATCCTTCGATCACAGTCACACTGTTCGGAATGACAACGCTTTTTAGATTTTTGCATCCCTGAAATGCCTGTGACTTGATGGCAGTCACACTATTCGGAATTGTAACGCCTGTCAGACCGGAACGGTTAAAGAAAGCTGTTTCATCAATGATTGTCACAGGAACACCTTCAACTTCGGCAGGAATCTCAACTGCACCTTCAATGGATGAACTACTAGATGAAAGAACTGCATGGTCATCGTATACAATAAATCGAAGCGGACCTACATTCTCTGCAACTGATACCGTAGCAAAAGCAGTCCGATGTGAAACAGAATCTGCCATAGTTGCCGCAGAAACAGCAGTAAACGCAAGACACGCCGCACAGATCAGCGCTGGCTTTCGATATTTTTTCATCTTCAAACTCCTTTCATGATGGGAAGATAAGAGTATAGAGTATAATCCCTCGTGCAGTTATACGAGGGATTATCATTAACCAGTTGTGATAAATAGAATCTTGAAAATAATACTTCCCAATAGAAGCATTCCGATTCCTATTACAAGACCTAAAAAGACAACACTGAGCAAGGTAACAAGCATTCCAAATAACGCGCCTATACTCACATTCGCGGCAATTAGCAATCCGCCAGACACCAAAGAGCGCCAAATACCGCCTTCTGTAAGTAACGTAGTAAGCTGGGCAACAAATGCCAGTCCGATTACAGCAAGAAAAATCCAATTAAGTATCTGTGCGTTTTCGGCAAAAGAGTCTGGCTTAAATTCGGCATAAAATATGTTTATTGCAGCAGCTATACCGATTAGAAAAGCGGGGATCAGACGGGTTTTAAAAGTCAACGGTTTGATGGATGTTGGACTATTTATACGTCCGAGTGGAAGTTGAGAGAAAAGGAAAATCAACGGCTTTGAAAAAAGAATCTCGCACAAAAGTGCCGCTAACCCGAATATTAAAAAGAAACGATCCGAACCAATACCATTCATTAAATATCGGTAAAAGCCGTTAAGAAAGACATTGTTCGAGATTGTGTATAATTCCGGTTTTTCCGGAAACGATGTTTTGCTGACTGTATACGCAAAACCAGCGATTACAGCTAAACACAAAACACAGCAGAACACAGCTCCGATTGTTTTGAATGTGTGCTTTGCATCCTTCATAATATGCACCGTCCTTTATTGAATAATGAAAAATCCTTTGATAGATGATATCAAAGGATTTCAAAATAATTCTATATAGGTATTGACACGCAACACAAAATGTGCTATAATAAGAACTGTGCTAATAAAGCATCCCACAGAGCGCAGCCGGACGGCAATCCTGCTACGCCCCATAATCAGATCGGTGCGCGAACACCTACTGACTTAGCGAGATGGCTATAGCGTGTTTTTATTATAACACGATTTAATAGTATTGTCAAGCCCTTTCAGTTGTGTGTTGTGACCGAGCTGAAAGGGTTTGCTTTATACCTACGCACTTTATGCCGTTGTCTTTCCACAGCTACGGTATAAAGCACCTTGAAAACTGAATCGAATTGACTGACAGAATCACGAATAGTTCATGCTACTTTCAAAGGGGTGTCCAGCAGGAACGTACCTTTGAGGTAGTGATCCGCGATGACAAACAAGCCTGATTGAAACCATGCTTATTGGAAAGGCTCTGTGAGCGATGCTATGAAGTGATGCAGCCCGTAGGCTATAAAGCCGCGCACTGTTCCATAAGCAATCTGTCATTCAATTACTACATTATATTTAGCGAAAAGAAATGGGCTACCGGGAATACCGGTAACCCATTCCCTAAAAAATTTGGCAGGGGCAGAAGGAATCGAACCCTCTGTCGCAGCTACCAAATTATTAGATCTAATATTAGGTCGAAACCAGTTGTTATTATACCACACTTTTTCGCCGTTGTCAAGCGTTTTTTCAAAAAGCAAGAGCTAAATATAATGTATCACGATGTTGATACATTATATTTAGCTCTTTTTTTTATACTTTTCTGAAAATTTGAAGGGAGGATTTCAAATGATTAAGCCCATTGATTGCAGTCATGATGATCGTACTCTGCTGGAGTACATAAATCAGGCTATTATCCGCAGCGGTATCACAAATCTCGTTGTCAATTATTTCTTTTTTTCAGATCTTGACGATCCCGATGCCGAACCGGATCAGCATTTCAGCTATTCCGGTCCTGCATCCCAGTTTGAGGAAAGCATGATGCAGCATTCATTTATCTTCCAATATCGTATGGATGTTGAAGTCCAGCGCGTAGAGATTGATTCAGATACGGATCAATGCTACATTGAGATTTGGGTATAAGGAGTGCTGACATGGACGATTACGATCTCGATTATGCTTTTGAAGACAGTGTCGATCTCTTTGACGAAAGAATCGCAGCAGCATTCGCTCCGGAAGAACCTTCGCTGCAAGCCTATACAGCTAACGTGCTGATCGGCAACATTCCTGCAAAAAGGCTGAACGACTGTGTCGGTGACGAATTCCGATTGTTCAGCTACTATTCAAAGACAATCAAAATGCCGGACGGCAAACAAGGCAAGCTGATTACGCTTTTCGGAAAAAAGCAAGCACAGCCATGTGCATATACTACAACATCCTTGAAAGTTTATGATGCTCTGAAAAAGATCGCAATGGTCTATGGACAGAACCTTCCGGAAAAAGGTGTGATCGTCCGAATCAGAATGAACAAGCTGGATAACGATTCCAAAGCATATACGCTGGAAGTTATCTGAAACGTAAGAAAGGAGATCAAACATGAGAAAAATCGCGCTTTATAACAATAAGGGCGGTGTTGCAAAGACTACATCTGTTATCAATCTGGCATACAGCATCCAGAAAGCCGGATATCGTGTCCTTGTTGTGGACTGTGATTCGCAGTCAAACTGCTTCGATTTCTTCCTTCCGGAACAGCCTGTGCAGGATACGGACAGTATTCTGCCGACTGATTACGAGAAGATCAGCAGCACGACATGGAAACGTTACAATGACGTTTCCGAATCTGAGCTGACCGGCTATGACTACATTCTGTTTGATCTCCCTCCGGCAATGACCGATGAAGTCAAGCAGATCATCCGTCATGCCGGTTTTGTATATGTGCCGACCATGCTCGGAGAGTTTGAGATCTCCGGTCTGCAAAAGGTAACGCTTGAGATTGCGCATCAGAACGCGCTGCTTGGCGGAATCTTCGTAACGATGTACCAGAAGCAGAACGATGAAGAACTGTTACAGCAGTTCCGCGCTGCGCTTGCATCGCAGCTAATGCAGACGATTATCCCCTTCTCGCGCACCGTGCGTGAGAGCCAAAAAGCCGGTCTGCCGATTGAAGCGTACTTTACTGAAAAGAAAGTACCTAAAAACGGCAGCAGTTGGAAAATAGTGAACGCATACGAAAGCCTTGCCGCAGAGATTTTGAATATGACCGCATGAGGAAGGAAGTGAGAAAATGAAAACAATGCTAAGCAATCTTGCAGCCATCTCGCAGAATACACAATCCAGTAATATCCGGATGATTGACATTGACGAGCTGCATCCGTCTGCCGACAACTTCTTTGAAGTCACACATATTCCGGAATTTGCAGCCACGATTCTTGGACAAGGCGGAGTAAAGGACAATTTACTCGTCACTCCTTTGGAATCCGGCGGCTATGAAATCATCAGCGGACACCGCCGTACAGCTGCGGTTCGCTATCTGCTGGATAACGGCGATTCTATCTCGCGGTTGCTCCCCTGTCTTGTTCAGAAATACGAAAATGAAGAAGACAAGCAACTGGATCTGATTCTCTGCAATGTGGCGACAAGACAGATTTCCGATCAAGATTTATGGTGTTCTTTTGAAAGACTCGACAAGTACCTGAAAGAAAAAAAGGAAGCCGGAGAAAAATTCGGTAAAATCCGTGATCTGCTTGCAGAAATGCTGAATGTATCTCCTGCGCAGGTCAGCAAGATGCAGAACGTAACGCATAACGCAATCGAACCGGTCAAGGAAGCCGTTGCAAACGGAGATATTTCGATTCATACAGCAAACGAAATCGCCAAGCTCCCGGAACAGCAGCAGGAAGAACTTGCTGCCGGTGAGCTGAGCGAGGTTACACCGAAAGAAGTCAAAAAGAAGAAAAGTGCTACTAGTAGCAACTTCTCCGATGAAACAGCATTGGCTGAGCCGGTTACAGTGAAATGGGACGGAGAAATTCATCAGGGAATTGTCAAAAAGCAGCTTATGCATCTTGTCAATGACAATCTGCGTAAAGCAGCGCTGACACTAAACAGCATGGATTTCCACAATGAATTTCGTAAAATCAACAAGACTGTTGGTATCGGTTACGAAACAGGCATTTTCACGGAATGCTCGTATGATCGCATTACGATCTCTTTTTCAAAGCCGGAAAAGTACGATAATATCAAAAAAATCGAAATCACATGGCAAAAAGCGGCAAGATATGTTCAGGAATGGATTCAGGGCGAAGCCGAAAAAGTTGCTACTAGTAGCAACTTTTCAGAAAACTGTAATGAACTGGAATCTGAAATGACTACTCCGAATGCAGTCGAAGACAATATTTCTGATCCTGCGGAAATCGAAGGTCAGGTAACATTTACCGAAACCATTGAGCAGGAAGAAAAAGTTGCTACTAGTAGCAACTTTTCGATTACGCTGGATGTGCAGCAGGCAGAATTGCTTTCTCAAGCACTATCCACCTATCTTGCCGATTGCAACGAATCGGACAATGTGAAAGAAAACCTGAGTGAGATTATTCGGTTAGTGAATGATACACTCACAAAGTATTGACAAACATCCTTTGTTGTGCTATAATCGAAAAGAATTCTTTTCTGTTAGGAGGAAATGCACAATGAAAAAAATCTTTATCGCAGCAATGATCCCGTTTACTCTCCTGCTTACGTCCTGCGGAGAGAAAAAAATCAATCCCAACGACTACGTTTCAATAGAGTATTCCGGATATTCTGAGGATGCAACTGCAACCGTTTCTCTTGATGCCACTCGAATGGTTTCAGACTATCCGGCTGCGTTCCTGCTTGGAAAAGACTATAAGCAGTCTGATCTGAATAAAGTAGTAGAACAGATCAACAAGTCAACGCTTGGTCAGTTGAGCAAAGCAGAAGGGCTGAGTAATGGCGATGAAATCACATTTTCATGGGACGAAAATGCGCTGTCAGCATTGGAAGATAGCTTCAAGATCAAGTGGTCTGGTTATCAGGATGTGAAAGAAACTGTTTCAGATATTCCCGAACTGATTGAATTTGATCCGTTCGCAAACTTTACTCCTCAATTTGCAGGAAAATCACCACATATCAAGACCGATGGCGATTATGGTTTCGTGCAACCTGAAGGCTGCGATGACCTGCTTCTCGCTATTCGATATCTGCCGGAACATGGAGAATATGCAACAGGCGATAAGCTCACGGCAAAGGTATACGTGTGGAGTGCCGGATTTGACGATAACTTCGATGTAGTAAGTTTCGCAAAGGAATACGGCTATCTTATAACGCAAATTGAAAAAGAGTATACAGTAGAATAACATATTCAAGCCCATGTTTTTCATGGGCTTTTGCAATACCCTTAATATTAAGCATTCAGCTCATGATTGAAACGAATCATGGGCTTTTTTGTTAGGAGGTCGATTTTATGCCCATGAGCGAAGATGCTGCAAGCGCAGCGCTGTCTATGGCTGGAAAAACGGTATCCGGTACAGTAGACATAACATTAAAGACGCTCGATGCATTGATTCGGCTACTGCATGAAATAAGTGTAGCGGCTGAAAAACGAGCAGAGCGCAAAGATACCGAAAAGCAGCGCAAAATGCTTAACAAAGAAACGAATGTTGTAAAAAAAGATCTGCTGCAAAGCCTGAAAATGAAAGGTCAGGTTTCAATCAAGGATCTTCGGGACTATACAGCAAAAAGCGGTGAGAACCTTGTATATTCAGAGCAGGGACTTACAAAGGATGATGTATCACTCATATCGAAGAATGCAAAAGCAATGGGGATGCCCATTGCTTTTTCTCGTGCTATGGATAAAAAAACGTATTATCCGGTTGTCAGCGCTGCCGATGCACAGCCGTTCAAAATTATGTTGCAAGACATAATCAAAGGAAAGTTGAACGAAGACCGACAGAAGCCAGTCAACGAACGTGAATACTGCCAGCTCGCCGTTGCAAAATGGGAATTGCCGTTCATTTCGCAGGAATGTCAACGGCTGGATATTCAGGGCAGCTTTGCACCGCATCCGACTGAACGGAATCAAATCATCTTTGTGTATCATAAGCAAGACGAGCAATCGGCTATGTCAATCATCGACCAGATTGAGAAATCTTGCAATGATCTCAAAAATATTCAGATCAAGCCTGATTCCGAAGGTTATGTCGAAATCAAAGACAGTCAGACCGGACGGACGTATTCGTTCGATACGTCCAATACCAGCGAAGAAGTCCTGATTAACGAACTGCAAGATAAACTTGGGTTCGATTCAATGAAGGCGCGGCTGACAGCAGCCAAGTTTGAAAACGAATGTCTGACAGCAGATCAGATTGCAGCGTTTAAGGAAAACGATCCGCACAATGCTTTCTATTCTTTCGGAGAACTGTATAATCCGGATCCGGAAACCGGAAAAGAGAATCCAATTACCGAGCCTTACAAAATGGGATACTACGTGTGCAAATACGATGAAAAGCCTTGCTTCACTATTTCCAATCCGCAAGGAAAAGCAGCAGTTTTTTCATCCAATGAAATCACGCCAAGCAAAATCCGAATGAAGTTGAAATCTGAACTCGGAATACAAAATAAAGATCTGCTGCTTGCACTCACAAACAAAGTGCATCAATGCTCTCGCATGATGGCAAAAGACAATATGCTGACAGAGCTTTCTTTTGTCAAATCAGACTTTAATCTGAGTGATCCGCAGATCGCGTCCGGTATGAGAAGAACCGATGCCAGCGGCAAAGTATTCGTGAAGAAACAGCCGCTTGAATCTGTATCTCTACAAATTGCCCGAAAAGATGCATCGTCCTTTACTGTATCATGTTCCGCACAGGCGCAGGAATTTGATGAAACCGGAAACGCAAGTACATCCACTAATACCAGAGAATTGGAACTTTCATTGATTGACGAAAAGAAGTCTTATGAAAGCATACGCAAATCTCTTGTTGCACAAGGCGTACCGCCAGAAACCGCAAAGAGCCTTGCAAAAGACACGATTGAGAAAGCGCGGTCACAGCCAAGTACAGAAACCGTGTATGTCGAAAGAATGACCGCAACATCGGTTGTCTGCTTTACAAATACACATCAGGCTGCTGAGATTCCTGTTCAGAACGGTCAAATCGCGCCGCAGAAACTAAAAGACGCTTTTTCTATGCCGGATGATTCAGCTCAACGAATTGCAAGCCAGATTCAATCGGAAATCGTTGCTCAGAATGTAGTGAATGCTGTTAGTATTTCAAAATCCGAATTTGAAAAGCATAAACTCAGTCAGAATGATTGTCTGGCATCTGCACATCAGAACAGGGACGATGGCTATATCGAATCTGTAAAAACGGTATCAATCTATCAAAAGGACGGCAGTTATTTCAGATCCTCAATTACCACAACGGAACAACAAGACTTGGACGATATCGAAAGATTCGATGAAATCTCGGAGAAACAGGCAATGTCAGATATCAAGATGCTCCAAAGTGATTCTGATTGGATCGTTGATTCTTATGCTGAGGAATCTGTAACGGACAATGAAGTATCGGATATCGAGGTCAGTTCAAACGGTCATGAACTTCATCCGGAAGGAAATCTTCTTGCTGAACAGTCCGATGCACTTGACAGCGGTGCTGATATAGCTGATTCCGTAAGTGATACGATTGGCTCAATCGTTTCGGATGATGACGATGATTCAATCTCAATGGGAGCAATGTGATGGCAAAAAAGAAGGAGTGGAATACAAATGTCAAAGCACCAAAAAAGCGGTTTACAACTGCTGAATTGGTGATCTATGGCATTATAATTGTGATAGCCCTGATCCTATGTATTCTGCTTGGCGGTGCAATGGATGCATCATCCGCAAACGGCAAGGTGGATATCACGCAGCTCTCTCAGGGCTTTCATGTTGCATTACAGCATCCTTTTCAACTTCTGAAAAGAATAGCAGACAAGGAAAGTAATGTTTCTAAAATGCTGGTTTTGGGCATGATTGCAATCGGTTTGATTATTGCATACCAATTTACGCAAGAACCCAAAAGACTGCACCGCAAAGGTCAGGAATACGGCAGCGCCCGCTGGGGAACAAAGAAGGACGCTAAACGATTGATTGATCCGGCTGAGCCGGATCAGCATATCATGATCAATCCGGATACCGGTGAACGATTGACCGATGACGAAGGCAATTATCTCTGCTATTGGTGTGACAACAATTCATCATTGTCCGGTGAGATTAAAATGTCCATGACACCTTGGAAGCTAGCGCTCAATGATCCAAGCAAAAAGCTGAATCTGAACCTGAACGTCATTGTCCTCGGAACATCCGGTTCCGGTAAAACCAGATATATCGTTCTTCCGAATGCGTGTCAGTTGAATACATCGTATGTATTTACTGATCCGAAGGGAGAGATTCTGCGTGATACTGCGAAAATGTTCCGTGAAGCAGGATATAAGATCAAGATATTCAATCTGATTGATATGCGGCACTCCAATAACTACAATCCGTTTGAATATGTGTATGACGATCAAGGGGCGGTGCTGCCTGAAAAAGTCCAGATCATGACAAAAGTTCTGTTTAACGCTATGAAAGGTGAAGGAGAAAAGGAAGACTTCTGGTCGAAAAAAGGCGAACAGGTACTTCAATCCTGCATTTTTCTTGTGTATGAACAGTCCGAATACGATCTGCCGCTACTCGAAGACGGAACGCCGGACTACTCCAAAAGAGATCATTCCTTATTAAACTTTGCTTCCATCGCTGAAAAGCTGAGAGATCTGCAATATCCACCGAAAGGCAGTAAAAAGCCGGACGGCTTCTTCCTGAAAAAGAATGAAGACGAATCAGACGAAGCATTCCAGCAGCGATTGAAAGAGAGTTTTCTTTGTCCTCTGGATAAAGAATTCATGGAACTACAAAAAAGGAAACCGGATACACTTGCTTATCAGCTGTATAAAGAAATCCGAAACGCTCCGGAAGAAACCGGTCAGTCTTTTCTTTCAAGTGCCAATGTCAAGACTTTCCCATTCAATTTTCCGGCAGTACGAGATCTGACTTGCTGTGACAATATTCATCTGGAAACGCTTGGCGATGAAAAAACCGTACTATATATCATAACATCGGCAACGACTTCGACATTCGATTTCCTGACAACAATGATGTACTCACAGTTGTTTGATACGCTTTCCAATCGCGCCAATTTCAAATACAGCGGATCTTTGCCGGTTCATGTCCGATTCATCATGGATGAATTTGCGAATCTTGGAGAAATCCCGAACTTCGAACGAATTATCGCGTATGTACGTTCAATGGGCATGAGCCTTGTAGTAATCCTGCAAACGCTGTCACAGCTGAAAACACACTATGAAAAATCATTTGAAACCATTACCGGTAACTGCTCAACGCAGGTTTTTCTCGGCGGCGCAGAGGAATCGACAACCAAGAGCATTTCAGAACGGCTCGGCAAGGAAACGATCGACATTCGCGGTCGAAACCGTACACTCGGTCGAAACCGCAGCACCTCGGAAAACAATAGCATTGTCGGCAGAGAACTGATGCAGCAAAGTGAAATTGCGGAAATGCCATCATCGGACTGTATTGTAATGGTGACTGGTTTGCCGCCGTTCTACTGCACAAAGTATCCTCTGGAAGAACATCCCAATTACAAATTTCTCGGAAATGCTGATCCTCAACGGAGGTACAAGCATACCGAACTGAAAACAATAACCCTTGCAGAATTCAAAGCAAGTCAACGGAAGCAAAAAGATGCGGCAAAAGAAGCCGCAGAAAAACGAGCTTCAATTACGCTGGCAGAAGAACAGCAGGAGCAGTCCGACGTTGTCCAGAAGAATCTCGACAGCGCATACAGCAAAGTCGATTTGCTGAAACTCCTACAGTTCCCGCCAAAGCTACATATAGAAGAAAAATATGTGGATGCCCCGAAAGAAGTGTTTGGCGATCCTATGGCAATCCCTGTGGACATTGATCCAAACCTTTTGTATCCGGATATTCACAGAAAGGAGAAAATTGCCAATGACAATCGTTCGTCCACCGTAAAAGAAAGTATTGATTTCGAGCCGATTGCGAATCCGGTTTCGGAAGAAATCGCTGATCCGGTTATCAGCTTTACAGAGAAACCGGAAGTCCAAACGGCAGATGATGCCGAACAAGCAGCACCGGTCGAAGAAGTTGCTGCCAGCAGCAACTCTGAACCGGCTGACGAAAACGTACAAAGCACACCGCAAATCGGTGTTCCAATCCAAGAATCAATTAGTCCGGAAGTTCAGGAAGTTCCTGTTGAAGAAACATTCTTGGTCACTCATGAAGTGCAAGATGTTCCGGACATGGATGTTTTTTTGGAAAACAGCTTTGAAAACAGCTACGCCGAAGGCGATTATACCGTCTAAGGCTATGTCAAAAACGTAAAGAGAGGTTAATAATTATGAAACTTACTTCTTCCAAGACCAAGAAGGTCGTTAAAGTTCTGTCCGTTGTGGCTGTCATGGCAGTCATGTTTACCGTCTGCGCATTTGGCGCATCCGCTGCTGGCAACGGTGGCGGAGGCGGTGCTGCGGATGCAAATGCGGTCAATACCTATGAAACGGTCATCGACTTTATCCTCGTTTGGATTCGCCGCCTTGGTGCAGCAGTTGGTCTGATCGGTGCGATTATGTTCGGTCTGGCAATCAAGAACGATGATCCAGACAGAAAAACACAAGGTCTTACCACAATGATTTCCGGATTCTGCGTAACAGCGATTGCAGCCGCAGCAGACATTTTCAATCTTTTCACCTAAGAAGAATCAGAAAGCAGCCCTTCAATCGAGAAGGGCTGCTTTCAAAAAGTTGCTACTAGTAGCAACTTTTTGAAAGGAGGTTCCAATGGATCACTTGTTTGCACTTCTTACAGCTTTTTTCACAGCTTTTCCAGAAGCTCCGTCCGGTTCACCGGCAGACATGGCAGTAGAAGGCATCACCTTCTTTGAAACATGGATCTCTCGCATCGGCGCTCTGGTTGCTTTTGCCGGAGCAGTCAAACTGTGCCTGTCACTCAAGAATGATGACGGACGTGAACAGCTGACCGCAATCCTCACAATGGTTTCCGGTTTCATGATATCCGCTGCTGTTGGCGGACTTGGTGTTTTTCAGATACCGAATACATATACGGAAGCGGCAGCAACCACAGAATTCCGTTCAATCCTGAGTTTTGTCAGTCGTTGGATTCGACGGGTTGGTGCAGCCGGATTTCTGTTCGGAGCGATCATGACTGCGATGGCAATCAAAGAGAATAATCCAGCACCAAAAGCAAACGGAGTTCAGGTAATGGCTATCGGCGGTATGATATGGGCTATTTCATCCATCATCAATACAATCATTTAAGGGGGGCGGAAAATGTATAAAAGTATATCCCCGCGAAGCAGAATCATGAAAATCCGCAGATTCGTATACATCTTTGTGATTGTAGGCGGTCTGTTTAATATGTTCTTTCCATTGATTGCACACGCAGACATTTTCAATAACGAAGTTCAGGACCTATATGTAAAGATCACGGAAAACGTCAAAGAAACAAATGACATTCTCGAAGATGCTTTCGATCTTTGTCAGACCTCACCGTATACGATCATAAACAATGCGACATACAATACACAAGGCGGCGTGTCAAATGCGATTCACGCAGCGTGTCAGACTGTTGCTCTGGTTGTGGCAACGCTTCTGCTCATGGTTGACTTTTTCAGAAAAACGACAAACTTTGAATGGGCATCCCGATGGGAAAATATATTGCTTTTCCTTGTCAAAATTATTGTCGTAAAAATCGTGATTACAAATGCCGATGTAATTGTCGGTCGCATATACACGATGTTCAATTATATCAATACCCAAGCAGTCGGCGGTCATCCGACCTTTCTGCCATACGGAACCGAAACGACATACACAATCTCGATTGAACACGGTCTTTTCACAAAGATCAAGGATCAGGGACTTTTCAAAGGAATATGGACTTATATGTTCACAGAGCCGGATCACAGGATTGACTTCACTTATGTCATTTCGCAGGATGCCGTTAAGATCTTCTATCCGGATGCAACATTTCCTTCTTCGACTGCCGGAGCCTTGCTCTATGAAAATCATCCGTTTGCCCCTGAGAATCACATTATTATGCCAACAATAGACAGAATTCTTCTATCGCCGTATTTTTTGGCTATGAAAGCGATTGCATATATCATCTTTGTCATGGCAATCGGTCGTGTATTTGAATTGTCTGTGTATCTGCTTTTTGCACCGCTGCCGCTTGCAACATTTGCAAGTGAAACCACCAGCGATGTCGGCAAAAGTTTTATCAAGAACTTTATAGCCTGTGTTCTGCAAGTAGCGATCATGGTGGTAATGTTTATTCTTTATGTTGCGTGTACGAAATACGTCATGCAAAGATACACTACACCGATACTGTCGGTCGTAACGCTGCTGTCACTCGGACTTGGCGTGGCAAAATCGGGAACATGGGCTAGAAAAATATGCGGTATAGGATAAATTACTGTTAGTAGCAACTTTTGGAGGGAATTATGTTAAACATCAGATTACCGGCTGAGATTCAGGCATATAAATCAAAGCTGATATGGGGGCTGTCCGTCAGACAGATCCTTTCACTTGTCGCAGCGCTTGTTATCTGCGTTCCGGTCGGTGTACTTGGATACGGTCACATTTCAAACGACATACTGCCTTGGATTATCATGCTGTTGGCGGCTCCGTGTATAGCTGTCGGTTTCCTGAAATTCCATGATCTGCCGTTTGAAGTATATGCCAGATACATCTGGAACCGATACACAACACCACAAAAGCGTGTTTACCAGAATACGGAAACCAATATCTTCATAGAACTCTATGAAGATGCAGTCGAAGAAGCAATTATTCAGCAGAGGTTAGATGCTGGTGAATATGAGAATGAGGAGGGAAAGATTTGGGAATCCTGAATATTTTCGGCACAAAAAAAGCCAAAGGCTCAAGTGAACTATCTGCCAAAGATCGTGACAAGATCCGGAAAGCCAATGAACGCAAATCCGAAAAGAAACAGAAAAAGAAAACGCAGCAGAAGAAAATCAAAAAAACAACATTCGATACAATCCCGTATGAACGCTTTGAATCCAATTATGTGATGCTTCTTTCCAGTCAGGTGCGTGTAGGAAAGGAACTTCTGAATCTTTATTCCAAGACTTATCTGATCGCAGATGTGAATTATACTGCACTCACCCAATCTGAACAGTATGCATTACTGCAAGAGTACGTTAAGATGCTCAATCTCTTTGATGAAAGAACATCCTTGCAGATCTCGCTGGTTAATGCAAGTGTCAGTCAAGAGGAATTCAAAGAAAAACTGCTGCTTCACATGAACGGAGATGAATATGACACGCTCCGCAAGGAATTCAATTCCGTTCTGGAAGATAAAATAATGACTGGTCAGCAGGGATTACATTGCAGAAAGTATCTGACCGTTACGGCAGCAGCTATCAACTTTGATGCTGCAAACAGCATAATGTATTCGCTGGAAACACAGCTGAAAACCGCTTTGAACAGAATTGGTACAGCGCCGATTGCTCTGACAGCAAATGAGCGCATTCGACTTCTGGCAGACATACTGTGCGATGTTGACAGGGAATTTGAGCCATGTAGTCAGGCTGAGCTGAACCGGCAGGCAGAAAAATACTTCTGTTGTCCGGACTATTTTGAATTTGACCGTGACTATTTCATGTTCAATGAAAAGTATGCACGTATTGTCTTCTTCCGGAAGTTCGGCAATTCGATTGATGATGGAATCTACAAGAAAATCATTGATCTGAATAAAACGATGGTAATTTCCGAAAATGTCGAATTCGTTGAACCGGATATTGCAATCAAAATGGTATCCCGAAAATTGACCGATATGAAGCAGGAGGAAATACAAAAGTCAAAATATTCCGCGAAAGTTTCAGGCGGTACAGTTATCAATCCGCTTGAAGGATCAGAACTGATGCGGAATATGGACGATGCGACCGAGCTGCTTGACAAGCTGCGGAATGAAGATGAAAAAATGACTCACGCCCAGTTTGTCATTATGCTGACCGCAGACAGCTATGAAGAATTGGAAAATAATACGAAAGAGCTGGAAACAATGCTGCGCGTTCTGCACGTAGAAATCAGCAAAGCTCCGAATCAGCAGGAAGAAGGTTTTTGCAGCGTTCTTCCGATCGGACATTCTGTTTCATTCGACAAAAAGCACAATCTTCAGGTCCGGCGAACATTAACATCGACTTCAACAGCTGGCTTTTGTCCCTTTAATGCAGTCGAGCTGCTGCATGAAGGCGGCTTGTATTACGGACAGAACGCCATGACCGGAAATATCATCCTGTTTGACCGCACTCAGCTTTCCAATCCGAACGGCTTTATTTTTGGCGTTCCCGGTGCCGGAAAGTCTGTTACAGCAAAACTGGAAATGCTGTTTTCTGCACTCTCAACGAACGATGAAATTCTGATCCTCGATCCGGAACGTGAATATACAAAACTGGTTCAGGCACTCGGCGGTGAGGTTATTTACATCTCAGAAAGCAGCGATACACATATCAATCCATTGGATTTGACAGAAAATCCGGATGCAGCGGATAAGGAATACGATCCGATCAAAGCAAAATTGGATTTCTTGCTTTCGTTCTTCTCTGCAATCATGGGCAACGAAGATATCACACCGATCCAGAAGACAATCATCGACTCTGTCATGAAAGAAACATACTCAAAATACGCCGGAACAACGCCGACTTTGAAAGAGTATTACAATGTTCTGGAAGAATATGAGAAGAAAGCGACCGATGATATAAAAAGTGCAGCACAATATCTCCGGCAGACCTTGCATCTGTATGTTAAAGGTTCACTTAATGCTTTCTCGCATGAATCAAATGTCGATGTTCACAAACGTATCGTATGCTATGATCTGAAAGAACTGAAAGACAATATGCAGACACTCGGCATGATGATCGTACTCGATAATCTCTGGAACAGAATGGCGCAGAACCGTTCCAAAGGAATCGGTACGCGCATCTATGTGGATGAAATGTACTTGATGTTCCAGAATGAGCAATCAGCAGACTTCTTCTATAAGCTGTATAAACGCGCTCGTAAATGGGGCGGCATTCCGACCGGAATCACACAGAATGTTGACGATCTGCTGCGTTCTAATCTCGCCAGAACGATGATATCTAACACACAATTTATCATCATGCTGGAACAAAATACAACGGACAGAGAACAGCTTTCGCATTTGCTGCATCTTGAACCGGGAACCATGCAATACGTGGAGAAGTCTAAAAAAGGATGCGGTCTGATTTACGCAGACAAATACGGTGCAATCCCGTTCGACAATACGTTCCCGAAGGACACGGAGATCTACAAGATCATCACAACGAAGTTTGGCGAAGTTCTCTCAGAAAGTGATTCGGCATAAAAAGTTGCTACTAGTAGCAACTTTCGGAAGGGAGGTCAGACTGCCGGATGACTTCTGATGAAATGAGTAAAAATGTAGATGCATTGGAAAATCAACAGCAGGAAATCGAAGATACATTTTCATCTATGCAGCAGCAACTTCAATTCGGCGGCAGAATTACAGAAAATGATCTGTTTGAACTCGCTGAGCTGTATGATCTGGTCATACAGCTCAAAAAAGATATAAAGCATCACTCTGACAGTTGCCAAGAAGAAGGCGATTCATCCGAACTTGTTGAAGAAAAAGAACGTCTTGACCGACTTCAACGCAGGAACAATTTATCTGCAACACAAATCGAACAGCAGTATGAAGTCAGTTCATCCAGTGTGAAACAGCGTCCGTCCTTACTCTCCAGAACCGGACACTTCACTTTTCGAGTTGCAAGAAAAGGTCTGAAAAAAAGCTGGGTGATCGGAAAAAAAACACTAAATCGAGTAAATCCGATCAATCGTAATGTCAACTATGAAGACGTATCAGATCATGGTATTGAGAGCTTACGGCTTGCTAATTCAGTCTACAAAACCGGAAAAACAACGATTCAGACTACAAAAACAACGATTCAGACTACAAAGAAATCTATTAAGCTCGCAGAAGATACCGGAAAAACGACATATCGTACTGTAAAAAAGACAGCTGATATGTCATACAAGGTTGCCAAAGTAATCGTAGTGCTGACGAAGAACATCGTAATCGGTCTGGCAACGCTGGCTACATTTCCAGCATTCTGGATTGTAGTAGCAGTTCTTGTCGTTCTGATTGTATTGATTCTCAGCATTGCCACCTTGCTCGGCGGTGCTGCTACTATTGATGAACAAAACCGATCTGCTGCAAATGATCCGGTTGCTTTGAACGAGAATATTCCGGATGATATTCTCGATGCACTTGAATTCTTCCGGATTGCCTGTGAAAATCAGAAAAATGAGTATACCGGTACGATAAACGGATACTATTACGACATACTGGATCTGCGCGAAAGCGATCTGGTATATATGGAACGCAACGATCCACCGGTGACTTTTGAAAAAAGTCTGGCTACAAATGTCAGAAAAGAACAGCTGTCTGCTGCATGGAATGTATCATTAAGCGAACCGGAAGCACTTGCAATCGTCTATGTGCTTCTGGAACACGCTGAAAATGAAGCAAACGGAACTGAATTACAGCTTTATCCAATCGAATACACGCAGGAATCATTTGACGTACTGCTGGATGCTTGCAGCGTTTTCGTAGAAAACATTTACGCTGGTCAGGAATGCCCTTCAAAAAACTGCTCAGTTCACTATGAAGAAAAACCGAATCCTGCTTTCACAACAGCGTCAAATGAATATAACACTGCCGTGAACCGGTATAATGATTTCTATTTCAATGTTTCGCCTTGGAGCGCAGAGTATCGAAATCGGCTGGAAGCCTACAACGCAGCCAATAACAACGCAAGAGAATCTATGTTAGGATGGGTAAACGAAGCGTACAGTTGTCTGGAACAGGCGTTCCGAAATTGGGAATATGTATACGGATACACAGGTTGGAATATTGACGAGTATATGGATATCAACTGTATGGCATGGCTTGGCGGTTTCGTGGAAGACGCGCAAGCTACCATGGATAATACACCGGAAACGATCAGCACACCAGTATATACCTGTGATCACGCACATGATCTTCATTCGGTCGGCTTGAATATCTACAATGCAAATGACACTATGACTATTCTTGGATTCTCGGATGAGGAAAAAGAATGGGCAGAAAATCTGAATCAGACGTATGCAGCATACTTTGCTTCAAAAGAAGGAGGATAAGGAATGGCATTTGAACGGTTCAAAGAACGTTCAGCAGTTGTGAAACAGCGAATGTCCAAAGATAAAGTGTTTGTAATCGGCGCAGCGATTATCATACTGTTTCTGGTGTTTCAAGCTATTCGGAATAAAGATGTTCCGGAAGCAATAGAGTTTCGATATCCGGAAGGATATGTGCAGCAGGAAGACAGTCAGAGCAGCGCCGAAGAAGTTGCTACTAGTAGCAACTTTTCAGAAGAAAACAGAATGCTGAATCAGTCAGAAGAACCGCAATGGCGGTTTTACTGGTCTGATTTGGCAATTCTTGGTGTCGGTTCCGCATTCTGCGGAATTATGATTATCAGAGAAAGACGGAAAGCGAGGGAAAGTCTTTGATCTATTTCAGTAAAGTGAATATTGGTATGGGAAATAAAACGCAGATTCACTATGTCGTACTGCCGGATGCCGGTAAAAACAATCCGCCCATGCTTACAAAAGAAATTCTGATGCACGATCAGTCATTCCGTTCAATAGCAGGAAATTACAAAAAAACGATTTCAATCATATTTGTGGTCTATGAAGTGGATGAAAAGCCGGAAAATCTAAACGCTTCTTCTCGCGCAAATGTATTCGAGGAACTGATTGACAGTGGAAAAGCTACCGCGTGTTCTTCTACTTCGGATTTTATCATTTCCAATTATAAGAAATTGGAAAAGAACAAACCGAAAAAAGCAAAGACCTCACCGCTGCTTGTACTTGGTATAATTGCAGGATCAGCGCTTATTGCTGGCGGCGGCGTATACTTATTCACAAATATTCAATACCAGAAGCAACTCCAAAACATACAAAGTCCTGCCGCGAATCCCAATACAGCATCCGAGGACGGCTTGCTGATCCCGAAACAGCAGGAGATACCGGAGAACGCGGATCAGATCACGATCACGATTGACCGTAGCTACTCTGCCGTTCCGGTTGAAGACTTGCAGCTGAAAGGTGCAGTCGTTTCAGGAAAAGCCAAAATCACGCTGCCGGAATTTGACAAAGAAGACTTTTTCAATCATGTTTCCGGTTATTCGTGGGGATTTACATCCGATCCGAACGGTGAAAAAATTGAATACTACGGCGGCAAGGAATATACCTTCTCGCAGGACACAAAGCTCTATCGTGTTCTTGTCAAGTATGGCGGCGGTTCTGGTACAAAAGACGATCCGTATCTGATTGATTACTTCGATCAGCTGGAACTGCTTTCCGAAGAAAAAGCACGCGGATACTTCAAGCAGACTGCCGATATTGTTTTTCCGGAATGGTGCGAACATAAACCGATTGATACCATAAATACGCTGAAAGCTGATCCGAAATCTGAGTATTTCGAATATGACGGCGGCGGCTATCTGATTGAGAATCTGACACAGCCGCTTTTCGGCACCGTATCCGGATCAGTGATCCGGAACGTCAACGTCCGAAATGCAGTAATCAAGAGCAGGGAATACAAAGACTACGGCGCAATCGTCTGCAATGCATATAATTATCGCTATAAAACGGACGATCAGACGTATGAAACCGGCGAAACGCTGATTCAGCATTGCACGGTATCTCATACCAGTATTACGCTTGAACTGCCAATCGAAGAACAGCAATCCGGAGAAGCCGCACCGGTTGTCACAACAATGGAAGTCGTGCCGCCGGATCTGATCGAGTATGACGAGGAAGGCAATCCGATTGATCCGGATACCACGACAACAGAACCGGTTGTTGAAACGAAGACTGCTGATTTTGCAATCGGATCAATTACCGGAAACGGCGGACAGATCGAAGACTGCTATGTTCAGGACTTCGGAATCTATAACTATCTGCCGGATTACATTCTGTATGCTGGCGGTATCTCCGGCAAACCGGCGAACGTCATCAACAGCTCGGTTTACTACTATTCATCAAACGGCAATATCTTCCATGCCGGTGGTATTGCAGGAAGTGCTGCCGGATCGAGCCTTTTCGATGCAAACGGAAAAGAGCTGCCGGAATACTACGGCGGCAATATTCAGGGATGCGGTGCAGGACTTCTAATTCTGAATTCCGAACTTTCAGCGGGTGGCATTGCCGGTGTCGGCAGCACAAAAGCGAAAAACGCGCTCATTTCCAACAGTTATGCAAATCAGATCACATTTAATTGCGGTGTTTTCGGATCACAGAATGAAGTGCTTGAAAAAGGAAGTATTGGCGGAATTATCGGAACGGATGCATCGACAGGAAACGGACACCTGATTACAAATACCGTATCTGTTTCAGAACAGCAAGTGATCGGACAGAAAGCAAATTCGCATTATGATGATACTGTGCGAATGGCACCGGATTTTGCGTTCTATCAGGAAAATATCTGCACTGTTCTGAATCGAAACACAGTCAATCCTGAAAATCCGAAAGAGATCTTCACAGGATCGTTCACGTTCAAAGCCGGAACCTTTGGCGATGACAACGGCGCACTCGCATTCCCCAGCGGATTAGAAGACCTTTTCGCAAAAGTAATCACTGAGTAATTCAAAACGGAGGTATATGAAAATGGCAAAATCTCAAATGGCAGTAAAGCAGAGCGAACTCCAGAAGAAAAAGAAAACACATGAAGCAACGCTGGAAAAAATAGCGGCGCTGCAAATGCAGGCAGACGAAGAAATGTCTGTAATCAATCAGATGGAACAGGAAATTGCCGCCTTGCGGCAGACTGAGCAGGAAAAGCAGCTCAATTCTATGGCATTCGGTCAGACATATAACGGAGATGAATTCGAGAAGATTATGCCTGAGCTTGCAATGCTTTTCGATCCGAAGACAAAGGCTGCGGCGCTGGAAGCGCTTGCAGCTGTCCGTGCAAAAGTTGAATCCGATTCAAATAGCAAAGGAGAAGAAAATCATGAAAACTAATGAGCATTATTACGGTTCTACGCAAGAGCAGAAAATCCTGACAGAACGTACCGATACTTCCAACGGATTTTCCTTGGGTGTATGTGGTAAAGGGAAAGCTATTCAGGGTGTAAGCGGTAGCGGAATGTCCTTTCTCTCCAAAATGGAAACACTTAATGCGCTCAGTCAAAATGAGGATGATACGATTATCATGGAGGTGTAATTCATGCCGGAATTAGCACCAAAACGCAATTCTGAGCTGTATGAGAAGTAGACAATCGTGAACAAAACTAAGAAGGAGTGACTATGATGAATAACGAAAAAATGATAACTGCTATCCTTTATCAGAATGAAGCAGAGAAGCAAGCCGCATGGCGCAAGTATATTGCTGATACGATTGCGTATGCAGCGCAGAAAACGGAAACCAGAGCAATGAAACGATAAGAGGTGAACACATGGAAGTTGATTATAAACCAATCAAATCAGAATCAATCACGATTGATACAGAAACAACTGGCTTGTCGGCTGATGATGGTGCAGAGATTCTTCAACTCTCAATAATCAATCAAGACGGCAAGGTGCTGTTTAACGAATATTTCAAACCAATTTTTGCAAGCGAATGGAATCAGGCAATGGCTGTCAATCATATTACACCGGAAATGGTTGCAGACAAACCGTGCATCTATGATCGGTTGCCGGAAATTCTTGCAATTCTGCAAGGTGCTGGCAGCGTGATCGGCTATAACACGCAGTTTGACCTGTCCATGTTAGCGGCAATCGGAGCTACACCATTACCGAATACACCAATCATTGATGTGATGCGCGATTTCGCGCCAATATTCGGAGAATATAGCGAAAAGCGTGGCAGTTACAAATGGCAAAAGCTGACAGTATGCGCAGCTTATTACGAATACGATTGGGGCGCTGATTCCGCACATGACAGTTTGGCAGACTGCCGTGCTACGCTTTATTGCTATAACATGATGCAAAAAAAGGAGAACGAAAATGGTTGAATATGAATTGACGCCGTCACCGAACGGCTGTGACTGCATCGGGAACGGCTTGAATCCGGATGTGGAATGTCAATGTGACGAGTGTCCACATTATTTGGAGTGCTTTCCGCCAAGCACGGATGCGCCCGTGCATGAATATACCATCCAACACCTTATCCTTTCAGGAGGTCAAAATGAACTGCGCTGATTTGTTTGAACGTATGATTGTATTTGCAAAAGAGAATAGATTAAAGCCCAATACACTATATTTTTTTGTTGTCGAAGAAAATGCACAAATTGCATCCTGCTTGAAAGATAACGAGATCGTTCAAGAGGAACTGGACACTATCCTCTCTGTAAAAGAAGCGGAAATCCATGTGAAAAACGTACTGGTTCAGAATGGCATTTCATGCAGTAGTACGCAGTATACATACCGTTTCGATGATACTATGAAATATGTGATCCCCTTTTCGTTCAGAGATGAAAAAGACATAGAGGGAACAAGTACGGAGTGCTATCATGCATACATTATAGATTCCTGATATCCTATTTCAGCAAAGAGTTCAGATCGCATCCTGCCGAACACATCTAAAGAAAGGAATACCATGAAAAATATTATACAGCTTTTAGAGAACACCTTGGTCCAAAACGGATACAGCTTTACTGTCGGACGTACCGACAAGGATGACGAATACCAGTATTTTTTCTGGAATGACAGCAGCCCTATCGTTTTCGGGTGCTCCTTCAATCCGGACAAAACAGATGAATATGCAAATGTCGGTGCGCTTGAAATCGGAAAAAAGCCGGAAGAACCGCGATTTGCCTGTTATATCGGTTGGCTGAAAGAAAATCTGACAGAAGATAGATTCCATTTCTGTATCGAAGAAGTTACCAGAATGTTGAAATACGAACTGGAATCAGAAGTCTATGACGAAGATATGCGCAGCGTATTACGGCTTGGTAATCATACAACCGACATTGAAGCGTATTTCATCCGGTACGGATATCAAAGAAAAGGAATAGTGCATGGAAACGAATGAATTGAAATTAACGCCGTCCCCGAACGGATGTGACTGCATCGGAAACGGCTCGAATCCGGATGTGGAGTGCCAATGTGACGAATGTCCGCATTTTCAGGAGTGCTTTCCGCCCAAGACGGATGCACCGGTGCATGAGTATACAATCAAGGATGCAGATGATTACATTATCAATGAATGGGTATTCCGGATTGATGAAACAAAGATCGAACAAATCAGGAACATAACGAATCCATTTCTGAAAGATCATATTAAACGCTGTGGTGTATTTGTCATTGCGGAGGATTTAGGACGCGAAAATTGGGAAACGATATATCGTATTTCTATCAGCATCGGTGATAGCTCAGATAGATTTCATATTGGTTGTATTGGTACACCAAAGGCGACTGCTAAAGCTGATATCATTGACTGGGTATGCAGCACAGATGCAAAACGCGCCTGTGAAATTATGATCGAGAATGAATCAATCTTGTTTAGCGAACCGAGGAAGAAACGATAAAATCTATTTACAGAGGTACACAAATGAGTGATGAAGATATCCTACTCGCTATTCTATCCATTAAGTCCTCTTGGAAAAATCAAAACATTCCAAAAGACGAAATGGTGCTAATGGCAGAGATGCTTCTTTGTATGGTCAAAGAAGATTGTCCTTATGAAGAATGCTTTCTATGTGCAAATCTTGATTCTACAGTAGAAACCGATAGAGCAGTCCAGTTATTCTGCATAAACAAACGGATTGAGAAAATGCAACATATTCGTTCATTGTGGGAGAAAGTCCCTATTGACAAAACACAATGGAATAGTACACCTGAAATTCAGGCGGCGCTTGCTGAAATCGAAGCGCTCCAACAAGATGATTATCTCATTAGTAATACTATATGTCCCCTTTTGAAGTCAAAGAGGTAATAAACTATGGAAACGGACAAGGAAGGATGCGGTATATTGTGAATGAACAAGAAATGTTGTATCATTTCCTGATTGGAAACGGAAAGGACATTTACGGAAGAACGCATGAACAGATTTTGTCGATGTCCAATTTGAAGTTGGAAACAACTCATAATTACATTCAATGGCTGTTTCCGATTGATACTCCGTCCAAATATGCAGCTTCCGTGATCCTCACAGAAGAAATGGCAGAGCAATTCAAAGAGGATAAGCGTATCATCGACAATTTGCGCCGTGCCTATGTTCGGATGATGAAGTTCTATGGTTTCGGTAGAGATGATCGAGGACAGCTTGTTCCGGTCGTGTCACAATGGAAAATGCGGATTACATGGCTTAATCGCGGCAATCATAATTTCCTGCGACTGACACGGATGCTGAAATGCTTACATCTTTTCGGGCTTTCTGATCTGGAGCGTGAACTGTTCTCCGCGCTGAAAGTTCTTGCTGAGGACTATGATTTTCTTTCTGTTCCATTTGGATATTGGGAAAATGCTGTGACTACGAATGATTAAGGAGGATTGTATTGCTCAGATTTATGATATGTTGTGGTGTAGGAATATTAAACCCATAGCCCAAAGACCGAATGAACTTATGATAAGGTGAAATACGAACTGGAAATCATACACAGAAAGGGTGCATTAAATGAAAAAATATCGACTCGGATATGACAAGTGTTTCCTTGCTTGCAATGCAGAGGGCAAGGAACTGGAACTAAACGGCGAAAAAATCATGGACGTATCAATTCTGTTCCAATATCGAGTATATGATAAGGAAACTGGCGAAGAAGTGCTGTTTTCTTGCAATGAGGATGATACGCCGCAGGAACAGCAAATTGACGGTCATTGTCTGAATGATTACTTCGTTTGCAGCTATGATCGGACACAAGGATATACCATGACACCGACAGCCCTGCAAGCAACATCAAAATATCGCATTGAATATATCGCTGATTCATTTGCCAAAGGCGTGATCCGCAAAACTTGCTATGCTGAAAGTGAGCCGATTGACGAAGAAACGTTCATGAAAATTCTGACGGAGAATCCTGAATACTTTGATTCATCGGATAATCGTTCGGCTCAATCTGGTGCTTATGCCGTTTTTCCGTAGAATAGGAGAGTGCAATAAAGAAATGGATTTACCGCACAATGAACAGATTATAAATACGCTCCGCAATCTTATCGTTCCGATGGGCTTTTCGTATTCGGTAATCGACAGCAAGTATAGCATCGGACTTTACTTTTGGCGCGAAAGCCCTATGCCTGTGACGATATACGGTGCTGAAATTGAAAAAGAAGAAGGAGAGTCCTTTCTCCTTGTAATGGGATATGTCAGCCATCTTAATTCCAACCTTATACGTCTGCCACGTTGCAGCAGCGGCTGCGGTGTAACGGTTGATTGCTCCGAACAAGAACTGAAATTTGAACTGGATTTGCTCTTTGCAAGTGTAGACGTTGATAGGCTGAAAATAGATGAATACTATGGTACAACATCATATTATGAAAATCCACGAGAAATCATTGCCGAAATGGCAGATCAGGAGCATGGAAGATGCTTATGATATGTTGTGGTGTAGGAATCCTATTATATGGTTTACTATGGATTATATGGTATATCGGTCTGGAAGATAAATCTGAATACTTTGTCAAAACTCGAAAATTTCTTGCAAAGCTAAAAAACAAGGAGGATTTATGAAACTCATTATAGCAGAAAAGCCCTCAGTTGCCAATGCGATTGCGCCTGTGATTGGCGCGAACGTAAAGAAAAGCGGCTACTATGAGGGCAATGGATATATCGTATCATGGTGCTACGGTCATTTAGTCGGATTGCTTTTACCGGCTGAATACCGTGACGATTGGTCATACAAAACTGTGACATTTGAATTACTTCCGATGTTTCCGGAAACATGGAAATT
>JAZQOZ010000184.1:0-9833 GCA_045628085.1 Oscillospiraceae bacterium
TACGATTTTTGCTACACCGTCCGTATACTGACGAATGCCGCTGTCCAGTCCCGAATACTGCGAAGCAAGCTCTGAGATACCGTCAGAGAGTGACGAAAGCTGAACAAGCATTCCGGCAAGTGTATCTGTCATTGTCTGCAACAGAAAAGAAAGATAAAATTGCCGATACCGCTGTTGCGTACCGTTTCAAAAGTGTATCGGCGGAGGAAATGAAAGCGGTACAGGCGGCAGAAATTCCAATCGTTGCAGCAAAGCAAAAAGGTGACGATTTCATCATCAAGATTGCAGCGACAGACGCAAAGAGAATTGATGCTGTCCTCACAAACGGCAGCGCAGCAACGAAAAAAAGGTAAGGTGGTACTATGGCACTCGGAGAAAGAATCAAGTTTATACGCAACAGACGCGGATTCACACAACTTCATCTTGGCGTTTTAATGGGATTCCCCGAAAAGAACGCCGATGTGCGTATCGCACAGATTGAAACCAATGTGAAACATCCAAGTGAAAAGATGCTTGAACGTATTGCAGAGGTTCTGGAAGTATCTGTGGCAACATTGAAAGTGGACGATGAAAACTTCTTGCAGACGCTGTTCTTTCTGGAAGATGTGTATGACATGACAATGAAAAAGCAGGGCGATTCTTTTGTCTTTTCCCTGCCGGCAGAGCTGATTCCCGATGAATGGCTGAAACTCCATGATGAATGGAAGTACGGTGTAATCGGTCGCGCTGTCTATGATACCTACAGATACAACTTCGTACAGAAAAAGGAAAAATAAAGGCTCGATTTCTAAAATAAATATTGACATATTATCATAATTGTGATAATATATTGATAAAGGAGGCTGATATTATGATTAACATTCGTCCTGTATCTGATTTGAGAAATCACTTCACCGAAATTGAAGCGCAAGTTTCCGGCGGTGATCCTGTTTTCCTTACCAAAAACGGTTACGGTTCAATGGTTGTGCTGAGTATTGAACAGTACGACAACCTGACAAATTCCATATCTGCCAAACTCGATGAAGCTGACGAAATGGCTGCTGCAACAACTGAGCGGTATTCGTTGGATGAAACATTCGAGAGATTGAGAGGGGAAATTGGAAAATAAGTTCAAAATCAGCGTACTGCCGTTGTTTGAACAAGATATGACTGATGCGGTTCAATATATCTCGCAGACACTTGATAATCCCTCGGCTGCTGAGCGACTATTGGATCAAACATATGCAGCCATCAAAGAACGGTCAGAGCATCCGCTGGCTTTTGCACCGTATGAGGACGGGAAAAAGCGAAAAGATAAGTATTATCGAATAAATATTCATAATTTCTCCGTGTTTTATGTTGTACTTGGCGACGTCATGGAAGTACGCAGATTTATCTATAATCGGAGAGATCTACAAAATATCATATAATGATATTGAGAGAAATTCAATACTCCGTCATATTATAGCAAGCAAATTCATGTACATTTCACACCGCAAGTGTCTGAGTATCATATCAGCAGCAAGACATTGGACAGCAACAACATGGTAGTCACTACCAAATTCGGAACGGAGCGCAAAAATGCGTATTCGGTTCTGGAGGACTGCCTGAACATGAGAGCAAGTACCGTGTATGATCCGGTAGATACTCCCGACGGCAAGAAAAAGTATGTTGTGAATCCGCAGGAAACCGAAGCGGCACGGCAATGTCAGGATGCGCTGCAAGAAGAATTCGCGGACTGGATTTTCGCAGATTCTACGCGCAGAAACTTCCTTGTAGATATGTATAACGAAAAATTCAACAGTACGAAGCCGCGTGAATACGACGGCAGCCGCCTGATTTTCCCGAACATGAATCCCGAAATCACGCTGAAACCGCACCAGAAAAACGCGATTGCACACGCGATCTACGGTGGCAACACGCTCTTTGCACACGAAGTCGGCGCAGGAAAGACATTCGAGATGATTGCATCCATCATGGAGGGGCATCGTCTGGGACAGCATAAAAAGTCTTTGATGTGTGTACCGAATCACCTGACGGAACAGGTCGCGGCAGACTTCCTGCGACTCTATCCGGCAGCCAATATCCTTGTCGCAAAAACGGAGGATTTCACCGAAGCGAACAGAAAGAAATTCTGCGCCAAAGTTGCAACGGGTGCATATGACTGTGTAATCATGGGACATTCACATCTGCGCCATATACCGCTTTCCCATCAGCGGCAATGCGATTACGTCGAAGCAGAGCTGAATGAAGCAAGGAAAGCAGCAGAGAACTGCGATGATCCGGTTTCCAAAAAGAGATTGATGCTGCAAATCAAGGAACTGGAAGCAAAGTGGATGCGACTTCTCTCCATTCCGCATGATGATACCGTCACATTTGAGCAAATGGGTATCGACCAACTTGTGGTGGACGAAGCGCACGAGTTCAAGAATTTGTTCCTTGTGACAAAGATGAACAATGTGTCTGGTATTTCGACCAATGAAAACGTCGAAAAAACAGCCGATTTGTACCTGAAAACAAAGTATATGGATGAGCTGCCGCAGGGACAGACAATCTTTGCGACGGCAACGCCCTACGCAACACCTTCACAACTGCTTCAAACAGCGTAAATACGCTGTTTTTTCATATGCTAAAAACGACCTCAACACCGTTTTCATCGCTCACATAGACCACATCGATCATCATGACGGCGATATTATGCTTTTCCTGCACCGTCAAACTGTCCCATATTTTCAGCGGCTCCTCCAGCGGTTTCGTGTCGATAGCTTTACGCTTACGGGTTTTGGTCTGGAGTTTTCTTTCAAGAGCCGACTTCTGTTCGTGGAGTTTACTCACCCTGTCCTGAATGTAGCTGAAAAGCACATCGTCCGCATCGGCAAGCCTGCCCATTAACTTGTTGATCTCCTCATCGACCTTGATAATTTCTGTTCTCACGGCTTCGCTGTCGGGATCGGGTTTTGTGCTTCTAATGGCTGAATCTAATGCTCTTTTGAACATCTTGTGTTTCACGCCGGTTACTATTTTTATCGAAAACCGACCTGCTGGAATCGGAGAAAGAAATAACGATCGCTGAGGTTCCATAAGTCTGTATACCTTTTCAGGCTTCTCTATATTTTCGCTTTCACTAAAGCAGAAAATCTCATCTGATCTTCTGTAATCTTTATCGACTGTATAGAAAATCGGCAAATCAAGATAATGAGAACCGCTAAAGCATTTTTGTTCTGTAAGGCACTCCTCTTTGCCATTATTTTCAGCAAAAAGGCTCTTACTTTTATCAGGTAAATACCTGACTATATTTTCTTTAACTGCATGACAATAATCAAGGAAAACCTTATCCATAAGTTCGGACAGGTATCTGCTGGCTTCTTGGAACCAAAGATTATTATCTTGTGGATCAACAAACTCTCTGGAAGCATCGAGCTTAAACGGTACATGACAAACGATAGGGACAGTTAGTTTAAGCTGAGTAGGGAGAAATGAGTATAATGCACCGTTCCCGACTTCCGAAATAAAGTCAGGATCAGGTATAACTGCACATAGAATCATAGCCTTTCCGTTTTCCTGTCCAACCTTCGTTTTATCACCATAACGAGCACGGCAGGCTTCTTTGGAAAACTTGATATAAGACGTGTATCGTGTGCAGTATACCTCTTCTTTCACATTTACTTCTGAGCCATTTTCATAGTCACGCAGATCAACAGAAATCACAATTCTTTTTTCAACTTTGAACTGATTTGAACCATCATTTTCGGTGCGAGATACATGAAATTCCATACTTCTGAAATAATCATAATAGAATTTTAATGATGTAAGTTTATTCAAAAACAGAAGAGGATTGCGAGAGAAAAGCGCATCTCTTTTACAGTATTGTTTTTTAATTTCCTTATAAAGCTGTTTGGCTTTTCCCGGTACATATAATGTCATCTGCGTTCCGTTACAGTATTCAAAGGAATTATAAATCGGAACAGGAATCGTAAAATTTTCTTTATAGAGTTCAAATGAGAACCAACCGCTTCTGATCCATACTCTGTTTGCAACACCAAAGACAGATTTAAAGCCGATACCTTTTTCACCTATCTGATTCTTTTCAGAAGAAACGTTCTTAGCAGCTTCTGCAATGCCAGTAATTGCAAAAACGTTAAATGGTGAAAAACCGACCTCGTTGTATGTTAATATGATTTCGTCTCTTGCAAAATCAAAACGCATATCAAGCTTACAGTCAGCACTGTCTTTATAATCGCAGTCATCGACATTCTGTATCAGTTCAAATATAAAGCGCAAACTATTAGAATACAGACCGTCTTCGCCAACTGATAAAAGAGAGTTGAGAAGCTGAGGATAGTTATCGCCATGAAGCTTATCGTTTTCCGCAACAGCTTCTCTGAATTTACGCAGCAATTCTATGTATTCTTTACCATCCTCGACTGAGATTATCTCTGCTGAAACGACCTGCTTTAGCCCATCACGCAACTGTTCAAGTTTGCGTGAGCCGAGATCACGACAGTCGATCATTCCATAATCGCTTTGTAATTGCTGGAGTGTTGTCATATTTAATCCCCCACAATCGTAATGACACCATTTACCAATAAAGTCGTTAAAACATCTGCCTTATCAGCAATTCCTTTGATCTCTGTAATCTTTCGAGAGTATTTTTCGCGCACTGTTTCCAATTCGCCTTGACGCATACGCTTTATATTCTCATCGTAAGCATCTTTTATCTGCTGTTCTAAAGAACGAATTCTGTTTCGGAATGTATTAGCTATACTCTCAAGTTTAAATGCTTCTAATGCTTTTATATCGCTTTTATGTTTTTCTCTGGCATCAAGCCACATTGATACATGACGATTTTCAATATCTGACCAATCAAACTGTCCGTTAGGTTCACTTTCAGAATCAGCCGAATCTTCTAAAAGGAACGGAAGCTCTACAGCTATTTTTTCATTCTCACAGACGGTAATTAGTTTGGTATAGGTATTGTATCCGGTGTATTGCCAAGCAAAAACAGAAAAGACATACTGTCCTGAAGGTATTTCAGATGTGTGAAGCTGCAAGTGCAGATATGCAGACTCACTGCGGCTGTAGTATTTGGCAGCTTGCTTTGCAAGCGGATGCATAGCAGTTATAAAGAAGCTGTCACGTTCTTTGGATGCAGTCTCAGGATCGAACGTAATAGAATGATTTGGCTTCTTTCCGCTTAAATAGTTTTCCCACGTTCTTCTGAGCGCATTTCTTCCACCGTGAAGCTTTTTCAGGTCATCTCTCAAAATCTGTCTTGCCGATGCAGAAAGACGAAGTGTTTTAAGCGATGATTCACCGATAATATATTGTCCTTTTCCGACAATAGCAGTGATATAATTCTCAATCAGCTTTTGCAGAAAATGTCCCGATATCCATGGATTTTCTGCTTTTTTAATCTCATGAGAAGTAGACAGCTCCGTCAAATCAAAACCAAACAGCTCTTTTTCTTCCTCCTCAAGTCGGTTTAATTCCTGCATTTTTCTGACTTCATTATCCGCCATTTGCTCAAGCTTGATATTGCGTTCTTCATCTGTCAGATTAGTATCATAAACAAGAGAATCAATATCTGATGCAATTTGTCCGAGAATTTCTTCACAATCGCCTATGCTCCTCTCGAATACTCCTATACGCATAAGGCATCTATGATATATTTCAGCATCGACAGTTCCTTCAGTTATGATATTATAGATGTTTACTACATCGCTTAACTGTCCACGACGATCAATTCTACCTATTCTCTGTTCGATTCTCATAGGATTCCAAGGCAGATCATAATTGATCATCATATCGCAGAACTGATAGTCAAGACCTTCCGAACCGACCTCAGAAAACAAAAGAATGTCTATCGCATCAGCATTTTCACAAGGCAGTTCAAATCGTGCTTTTAATTCATATCGCACTTCATCTTTTACACTTCCGTCTATCTGTTCTACTCGAAGTCCACACTCTGACAGCTTTCCTTTCAAATATGAAAGAGTATGCCTGAATGTGCTGAAAATCATTATTTTGTTATTTTTCTGCTCTTGCTTTTTACAGATGATTTTATATGTTTCTTCGAATTTCGGATCTTCTTCAGGGAGATTATCTGCAAGTATAAGCAACTTTTTTGCAAGAGATGATATAGCGTTTATTGATTTCTCATCTAAATCTCCATCTGAAGAATCAGTAATCGGAGCATAGTCAAGCTGAAGTAACCGTCTGCCAATAATATCCCGAATAAAAGGAGCAAGACCAAAAATACAGCTTGCAGCTTGTCTGCGTATTGTACTTATCATGAACGCTACGGAATTAGCATTATGAAGTGTAGCAAGTGCCTCGTGCTCAAAATACAGCAGTTCATCGTGTAGTGTCTGCTGATAGTCTGTAAATACTGTAGACACCGTATGAGAACGTCTGACACAAAAATCCTGTATATCACGTCTGCGGGTTCGATTTAGCATTGTCCCGAAACTATGCAGAGACTCAATATCGGAAATCAGCTTAACACGTTCTTCACGGTCTATTTCCTTGCTTTCAAGCCGGTGAAGAATATCATGGTATAATGGGTTTTCAGCAATAACATTATCGCCCCACTGAGTTTTTTGTAGCTCAAGCAGCTTGCCAGCAGCCTTTTCGTTCCAGTTTTCTTCTGTTGTTCTTACCAAATGAGCAGCACGGGAAATATGGACGTTAGGGCGTGCCATCATATCAAAGGTGTTTTTATCAACGACAATGTCAGGGCGAAGAACATTCAAAAGTGTAAATAAATCATTATCGCTTGTCTGTAATGGAGTTGCAGTCAGCATCACAACAGCATCAGCATGATCGCAGAAGTATTTCGTACACTTATATGCAAAAGCCTTTTCTTTATCGTCGCTGCCGTTGCGTATATGATGAGCTTCATCAACGATAACTAAATCAAAATGTGGTTCAGGGTCAAGTTCCTTCAAACCGAATATATGATTTCTTCTGCCACTCTCTCCATTATATACTTTAGAATCAAGAATAGAATACGGAATAATTGCCTTATTAAATCTCAACGGCCAATCTCCATCACGGTCAGTATCAGAAATGATCTGCCGAAGCGTTGTTCCATCAAGAGGGATAAACTCTTCATCGAATCGCTTCATTTCAAGTTCCCATTTGCGCTCAGCAACCAGCGGCTTCGGGCAGATGACCAGTACACGCTCTAAGTCAGAACGTGCTTCAAGTTCCTTGATAATCAATCCTGCTTCTATTGTTTTACCAACACCAACGCTGTCTGCTATCAGGATTCGAGGCTCATCAGCGTGTATCATTTTCAATGCAGGACGGAACTGATAAGGAACAAAATCTATTCGAGCAGAATTAAGCGAATATAAGTTCTGCGCTGATGGATTATTGATTTGATATGCAGTCAAGTAACTTCTCATTTCGGAAAGGCTGATCCATTTATAGCCTGTTGTCTGCTCAACAAGAGCTATTTGACCAGTATAATATTGCTTTACCTCATTATTTACGAATACATTATACTGTGTCACGTCACCAAGTTCTTTTAATGATAATACGACACCATTGATTTCAGGAGAACTAACTATATAAACGAGGCTGTTTTCATGTATGAAATCATTAGAAGGTACAGCAGGAATTGACTCAGCTTTATCAGTTACATTATATGTATACTCTGACGCAAGACTATCAGGCTGTTCTATCAACTCTATAAACTTATTGATTTCAACAGAGATAACTTGATCTCCGTTGAATTGTTCAATAAACGACCGTGTAGTATTCAAATCCTGGATAATAACATCTTTTCCGGGCAATTCGGTACTACAATGTGCCCAGTTATTGCGTACACTTATCATTTTACGAACAGTTTCACGTTCATGGGATGGAAGGAACATGACAGTTTGCAGATCATACCACGATTTATTAGCGATTCTTAATAAAGCAGCGAGGTCAAAATCAGAAAGCTTAGAATAGCCTTTCTCTATAGCTATTTCATGTTGTGTAAAGCTCAAACTTGGCATAACACACTCATCCCACCAATTGTCAGTAACTCTTGGTAATATAGAATTAAGCCAATTCAACATGGTTTTTGATGCTTCGTGTAAAAAAGCATTCATACTGCTTATAATCATCTGAGTATCCATACTATCAACCTCTTTGTAGTAGTTGTGACTAATATCAGTTATATCAAATCTCATTGAGAATTATATATCGGAATCATTTACTCTATTATATCACAATTCGACAAATTTTTCAATATAATTTATATATGTTTGGTCCATTAACCAAATCGGTGATAATAAAAACAGGTAGACACCTCAATTGAGGTATCTACCTGTTCTGTTCATAGCCCGCTGTATAGGTCTTTCATAATTGTTCTTGGAAAACTTCTTTATGAGTACCGACCTAACCGGTTCGGTTCTTTTTTTATTTCTGCATTAGATGTTTCGTTGCTGACTCAATCACCGAGAGCATCTGCTCCTTATCCCTTTTGTTTAATAGGATTCCCGTCAATATCATAGTACTCTGGACTTGCCACAGGAACATTCCATCCGAACATCGAACCGGCTTTCATTGCTTCTTCCTGTGCTTTCGATACTCCGAGCTTGCGATTATACTCATCTACCAACGCTCTCGCATCCTCTTGGTTCTGTGTTGGAATATCGGTCGCGTAGTATCCTTTTTCGTTGCGTTTAATAATGATAATCTCATTACTGCTCGAAAGAATGCTGTAACATTGTTCGGGAAGTTTGCTTTCAGGTTTGCTCACGATGCCGTCGAAGTATAAACCGCCGTCTTTATACGCATTCTTCATAATATGCAGAAAAGTATCCATGAGATCTGCGAACGCAGTATCTTCAATGTAGTATTCCAGTTCATCGTCAGTTGTATCCGGCTGGATATCTCCATCGGCAACACCGTTCATCAGCCATTCCATAATGAAATCCTCGTTGTTGACGGTTCTGACAAGCATTTCCATTGCACGCACAAGTTCGCAGCGTTCGTTCGTGTTCATAATCATTTTCCTTTCTGCCGGTTTATCACGGCTCTTTCATCGTTCGTCCCACTTCATCTGATGCTCGTCGATGTACTTCTTGACTGCTGCGATCATGGTCTTATTGAAAAACATATCTAAGCGGTCGTCCTTATTACTCCGCAAAGAAGATTGAACTGGACTATTCGGCGGTGACCGGCGAATTCGTATTTAAGAACGCCAGAAGCAAAGCAGATTTGAATGTGGCAGAAGTATCAACATACGGCACATCAGATTTAAGGGCACCTCTAAAAACCTCTATTGAAAAATCTACAAAAACATGGTATAATAGAAGAATGAAAGTACGAATGAAAAGTTTCTTCGATGAAGAAAACAGAATGAAAAAATAAGTAAAATAGGCGATCCGCTGGAAATATTAAATAGTATCATCAAATGGGAAATGTTCCGTGTCATCCTCAAAAAACATATTGTGCGCAAGGAGAGCAATAAAGGAGGACGTCCGCCCTTCGATGTGGTGATGATGTTTAAGATTCTGGTTCTGGAACGTCTGTATAATTTATCCCACGATCAGGCAGAATTTCAGATTAATGACCGCCGTAGCTTTATGCGCTTTTTAGGACTCGAAAGCTACGACACTGTTCCTGATGCAAAAACGATTTGGAAATTCAGAGACGATCTTTCCAAGACAGATGCGATCGAGGAATGCTTTCATTTGTTTAACGAGATGCTTGCAGCAGAAGGATTGATAACACATTCCGGCACAATTATCGATGCCACATTTGTGGATGCACCTCGTCAGCGTAACACTCGTGAGGAAAACAAAAAAATCAAGAACGGCGAAGTTCCGGAAGATTGGGAGAAGCCGGAAAATGCT